>CACZCM010000013.1 GCA_902779615.1 uncultured Ruminococcus sp.
TTGTATCGTGTGTCGTGGCGTTCCCGTCTGTGACAGGCTATGCTGCCGAGATCGACAGCTTGAATGCAAGCGCATCGAGCAGCACCATTGACACATCAAGCGCGGATAATCAGACAATGTCGAACGACTACCTTCAGCTTCGTGTGAACGGTTTGGAGGGAGACAGTGACGCCACTGGTCGTTTTACACTTTGGACAACAGGCGGCGATCCCAATTCCACGACTGATGATGATAAGAGATTGATCTACGGCACCAGCCCGGGAACAAGCTACAGCACTTTCGTCGTTGACGGTGAGGTATATATATTCGGCGAGAACGGTCTGAGCGAAGGGCCGACCTTTGACGCTGCAAACAGCCAGTGCACGGCTAAGCAGGTTATCGGTGATATCGAGGTAACACAGATACTTTCATTTGTTAATAACTCGGCAACGGGCAGAGATGACGTTCTTGAGATTCAGTACGTTGTTAAGAACGCAGGCTCCGCTTCGCACACGGTCGGTTCTCGTATTATGATCGATACGATGCTCGGTGACAACGACGACGCACCTTTCAGAGTGGAGGGTACGGGTAACGTAACAACTGAAACCGAATACTCCGGTAATGACATTCCGCAGTACTGGCAGGCGTTCGACGATCTTACAAACCCAACTGTTGTATCTCAGGGTACATTTATTAAATCGGGCATGACAAAGCCGGATAAGGTACAGTTCTGCAATTGGAGCCGTGCCCGCAGCACTGCATGGGATCTGAGCCTGAACGAAGGAGATTCAAACGGCGACAGCGCAGTTAACGTTATCTGGAACGAAAAAGCTCTTGCAGCAGGAGGGACCCGTACATACAAGACTTACTACGGACTTAGTGAGGTTACAAACGCGCAGGTCGCTTCGCTTGCGTTCAGTGTTTACACAGACGGTACAGCTTCGATCAGCAACAGCGCTTATGCTCCTCACGCAGTTACCGCTTATCTCAAGGATACGGGTGATGCAGCTGTTGAGAACGCATACGCAAGGATCGTCCTTCCCGAGGGCTGGACGCTAAGTTCCGGAAGCGCAACGCGCACATACACAACAATCGCACCGTCAGCGGAGAAGCAGGTTGACTGGAAGATCAAGATCCCTGCATCAACTCCCGAAGGCGACTACACCGTAAAGATCATCTGCGGCGCCGATAACATCGGTGAAAAGACGATCACAAAGACGATCAGGGTTCCCGGCATCGCTTTCTCGGATCCGCTTGTAAACAAGTCTAAGGTCAACTCGTCCGAATATACACTCGGCGAGTCAGTTCAGATCACAGGCGCAGCTTCGGGCGGTCAGGCTCCATACACCTACGCTTATTATTTCAAGAAGGCAGCCTCCGAGGACTGGACTCTTAAGGGCACACGATACGGCTCCGATACCTCTATGTCGTTCAAGCCCTCATCTGCCGAAAGCTACAACGTAAAGATCAATGTTAAGGACAGCACAGGCGCTATCGTTTCCAAGACCTTCACGGTCAAGGTCGCAGACGCAGCGGCTCTTGACAACAAGTCTACCGTAGCGTCGTCGGCTGTTACTCTTGGCAACACTATCGATATCAAGGGCGCAGCAGTAGGCGGCAAGGGTCCGTATACATATTCGTATTACTTCAAGCAGAGCAGCGCAGAAGGCTGGACGCTTAAGGGAACGGCTAACACCACAGATACAGCTGTTTCGATCACTCCCAGCGTTGCTACAGATTATCAGGTCAAGGTCAATGCGAAGGATGCAAACGGCTTAGTCGTATCAAAGATATTCAATATCACAGTTAAGAAGGCACTCGATAACCAGTCAACAGTCAATGCTGCTTCTATCAGCCTTGGCGAAACGATTAGTATCAAGGGTGCAGCTTCCGGCGGCGAAGGCGGCTACACATATACATACTACTTCAAGAGGTCTGCTGACGAAGGCTGGACTCGTAAGGGCGACGCTTACACCGATACAACATCTGCTTCGGTGAAGCCCTCTGCAGCAGGCAAGTACGACATTAAGGTCAACGTTAAGGACAGCAGCGGTGTGATCGTATCTAAGGTATTCACCGTTAATGTTGTAAATGCTGTTCCGCTCGACAATAAGTCGACTATCGAGGCTGAAACCATCAACCTCGGCGGTACGATCGACATCAAAGCCGCAGCAGAAGGCGGCACAGGTCCTTACACATACACCTACTACTTTAAGCAGGCGGCATCTGAAGGCTGGACTCGCAAGGACGTTGCCGAAACCGAAACTTCCGTATCGATCAAGCCCTCCGTTGCAACTGATTACAATATCAAGGTCGTTGCAAAGGACAGCGCAGGCAAGGCATCGGAGAAGGAGTTCACCGTAAAGGTCAATAAGGCAGATGCGCCTCTTGACAATCAGTCCACTATCAACTCCTCCAAGATCACGTTGGGCGATCTTATCGAGATCAAGGGCGTTGCTGAAGGCGGTACAGGCGATTACAAGTACGCTTACTACTTCAAGCAGTCGGCAAACAGCACTTGGAATCTCAAGGGCGTTGAGTATGGTACTGATACCGAAATGACAGTTAAGCCCACTGTTAAGACTAACTATGATATCATGGTTAAGATCAAGGACAGCAGCGGCAAGATTGTTTGCGTAAATTACACAGTAACAGTTATCTGATCTAGTTCACAAAAAAAGTCGGCACAGGTTTTGTGCCGGCTTTTTGATTTATAAAGCGGTAACGCTTTGATCCATCTTGATATAGAAAAAACTCCTCGGTTTAAAAGCATAGCATTAAAGCCGGGGAGTTTTGTATGGCGCAGTAAGACCAACTGTTCATCGGGGGTTTTTGAATTCGGATAGAGTCAAATGTAATACTCATCGGATCCAAGCTTGTAATATCTGTCGATCAGATCCTGAAGTGTAACGCTGTCAAGGTATTTGTTGATAACATCATACAGACCCTGCCATAATTCCAAGGTAGGACAGTCGTTTTGACGTTCGCAGCTGTTGATTTCATTTTCCAAGCAGGACACGGGAGCAAGACAGCCTTCCGTTATTCTTAAAATGTCACCGACAGTATAAGACGACGGTGTGTGCGCCAGCTTGTATCCGCCTTGAAAGCCTCGGCTTGTAAGCAGCATTCCCGAACGGCTGAGCAGCGGAACTATCTGCTCCAGATATTTTTTTGAGATTCCTTGGCGTGCTGCAGCGTCTTTAAGTGCAACATAATTGTCGTTATGCAGCGCAAGATCGATCATCAGCCTAAGCGCATATCGTCCCTTTGTAGAGATCTTCATCGATATTACCTCCGAAATCAATATGTATACTACCATTATACCATCAATTTAGTAGGTTTTCAAGATGTAAAAAGAAATATTGATCTATAAATGAGAAAACTTTTTTTTATTCCGTCATATTGAACAAATATTGATTTATCCCTCCGTCGACCTGCGCTCACGTTGTTCGAACAGGTCGACACCTTCTCCGCTGCCGCGCCGGGGGCATGAAGGGTTGGATTTCAAAACAATTCAGTAGTTTTTTAATACAACAAAACAGAGAGGAATCGTAACATTCCCCTCTGCAAAAAATATTATCAAACCATAAGGCTGCAAACCATGTCTGCGTAATCGGAAGGATCTTCGACGGGAAGACCTGCGATAATAAGCGCCTGATTATAAAGCAGCTTTGCGTATTTCTCCGCCTTGTCTTTGTCGGCGGTCATATTTGCGATCAATGCTGATACAGCGGGGTGAGCCGAATTGATCTCAAGCACTCTTTCTGCCTTGATGTGGGCTTCCGGCTGAGCCTGCGCCATATATTTTTCCATCTCAAACGAAACCTCACCTTTTGCCGTAAGGATCACGGGGTGACTCTTCAGTTTTTTGGAGAAAACAACCTCGCTGACCTTCATTCCGAGCGTATCCTTGATGAATTTGAGAACACTGTCGTCAGTTTCGCTGCTGCCGTTTTCCTCTTTCTCTTCGTCGATATCTTCGTTCACAATGTTCTTGAACGCCTTGCCGCTGTAATCGTTCAGACCCTTTATTGCGAACTCGTCAATGTCCTCGCCGCAGCAAAGGACCTCAAGCCCCTTATCACGGAAAAATTCCATCTGGGGCAGCTTGTCGATAGCGTCAACGCTTTCGCCCGTTGCAAAGTAGATGTCGTTCTGATCGTCCTTCATACGGTCAACATACTCTTTCAAAGTAACCAGCTTCTTTTCGGTTGACGAATAGAAGAGCACAAGATCCTTGACCGACTCTTTATGCGCGCCGTAATCGGCAACCAGACCATACTTGAGCTGCTTTCCGAAATTCTTGTAGAATTTCTCGTATCCTTCACGATCATCTTTCTGCCACGAAAGAAGCTCGTTCTTGATCTTTTTCTCAAGCGTATTGGCGATAGTCTTAAGCTGGCGATCGTGCTGAAGCATCTCACGAGATATGTTGAGCGAAAGGTCCTGCGAATCGACAACGCCCTTAATAAATGCGAACTGCTCGGGCACAAGATCTGCGCAGTTGTCCATTATCAGAACGCCGCTGGAATAAAGCTGCAGACCCTTCTTGTACTCTTTCGTAAAGTAATTGAACGGAACTCTCGAAGGAACAAAGAGCAGCGACTTGTATGTTACTACACCCTCAACGGAATTCGAGAAAACTCTTGCGGGATCGTCAAAATCAAGGAACTTCTGTTTGTAGAACTCGTTGTATTCGTCCGCAGTAACGTCCTTTTTGTTTCTCTGCCAGATCGGCACCATGGAATTGAGCGTTTCCTCCTCGGATACCATATCATACTCGGGGTTTTCAAGATCCGCGCCTTCCTTGAGCTTGCGGTGCTCCATCTCCATAGTAATGGGATAGCGGATATAATCCGAATACTTCGATACAAGCGCGGAGATCTTGTATTTTTCGAGGAATTCGCTGTATTTCTCACTCTCGGTATCCTCTTTTACTTTGATGATGATCGTTGTACCGACGCTGTCTTTATTGGTTTCGGTGATCTCGTAGCCGTCAACGCCATCGCTTTCCCATTGGTAAGCCGTATCGTTTCCGTATTTCTTTGTCTTTACAGTGATCTTATCTGCAACCATGAATGCCGAGTAGAATCCCACGCCGAACTGACCGATAATATCGACATCTTCGGATTTGCCGTTTTCCTGCTTAAATTTGAACGAACCCGAATTTGCGATAGTACCGAGATTGTTGTCCAGATCGTCCTTATCCATACCAATTCCGTTATCGCTGACGGTGATGGTGCGGTTTTCTTTATCGACCTCAATATTAATCTTGAATTCATCTTTATTGATGCCGACGTTGCTGTCGGTCAAAGAAATGTAGTAAAGCTTATCTATAGCGTCACTTGCATTTGAAATGATCTCACGAAGAAATATTTCTTTGTGAGTGTAGATCGAATTGATCATTAAATCAAGAAGTCGCTTTGACTCCGACTTAAACTCGGTTTTTGCCATTAAAATTACCTCTTTTTTATGTTTTAGCACTCTTTCGTATCAAGTGCTAAAATAACTATATACCTTTTTCCGAGTTTTGTCAAGAGTTTATTTAAGATTCCCGCAAAAAGTTAAGGAACAACAAGGCACATAACCGTATGTTCTTTCGGTCATGTGCCTTGTTCTTTCTTGGCAGACTTTTTATTGTTTTTACAGTCCGGAAGTTTATTTCGTATATGCGGACAGAACGCTGTTCAGTGTAAAAATATCTTTTCTGCTGCTGAAATATGACGGCGCAACTCTTACTGCACCGATGTTTTCCGTTCCAAAATGTTTATGCGCCATGGGCGCGCAGTGAAGACCTGCGCGAACGGCAATACCCCTGCTGTTCAGATAAGCCGCAGTTTCTTCGCTTGACTTTTCCTTAACGTTAAACGACAGAACGCCTCCGCTCCTGTCGCCCGGACGAGGCGTATACAATATGATCCGAGGATTTCGGCTCAGACTGCCGTAGAGAGCGTCAAGTAAATCGATCTCGTGGCGGCGTATCTTATCCTCGCCGATACTCCGCACAAAATCTATTCCCGCCGAAAGAGCCGATATACCAATAAAATTCGGCGTACCGCTCTCAAATTTATCGGGCGCATAGTCGGGCTGATCGAGCAAAAGCGAATCACTGCCCGTACCGCCTTGTATAACGGAGCTTAAACGCTTGGGATCTCGTACAGACAAAACGCCTGTACCCATTGCGCCGTACAGTCCCTTATGCGCAGGAATACAAACATAGTCAAATCCGCTTTCAGTCATATTTATCTTAACAACTCCTGCGCTTTGCGCCGCATCGATCATTACAGGAATTCCATATTCATGACACATAGCGGTTATTCGCTCAACGGGAAGTCTGATCCCCCATACATTGGATATTTGAGTGCAAATCACAAGGCGCGTCTTTTCGTTAAGCGCATTTCGGAAATTAGCCAGCGTTTCTTCGTCATTCTCACCAACAGAAGCCGCTGTCCAACTGACCCCGAGCTTCGACATTGCCGAAAGCGGTCTCATGACTGCATTATGCTCCATATCGGATACCACAACGTGGTCGCCGCTTTTCAGCAGCCCTTTTATCACCATATTGACCGACATAGTACAGCCTGATGTAAATATGATATTTCTTGGATCACTTAATCCCAGAAACTTCGCCGTTTTTACGCGGCATTTATACACCGATTCTGCCGCCCGCAGAGCAAGATCGTGACCGCCTCTGCCGGGATTTGCGGCGGACACCGACCCGGATACGGCTCGAAGAACCGCAGGCGGCTTTGGGTATGTTGTAGCCGCATTGTCTAAGTAGATCATGTGCGCCCTCCAAATCCCATGGACGAAAGCACACGCCTTGCTGCCGACACATCGCCGTTTACCGTGAGCGCGTATCCGCAGCCGCTGCGGCTCTTTTTACTGCGTGTAACGACCGACTTTATGCCCCTTGCATAAAGCGCGTCACGAGCTGCCATAGCATCGGTCAGCGATCTCATCTCGATTATTCTTTCACGTTCCATAATTATCACTCCTCCCCTCAAAACGAGGCATTTGTGTACAATGATAAGACTGCTGCTCCAAAACGAAACAGCATCTTAATATATAATATGCATAAACAAGCCGGAGTGTTTGATTTTAAAAGCTCTGCTTTCAACAAGCAGAGCTTTTAATTCCATATTGGGATCCGATCATGTGTTGTAATGAGAGATTTCATAAAAGAACATTTTTATAAATTTATATTCACAAACGGTCAAAAAAATGCCCAATTATAACAATTCTTAAAATATGACTTGTAAGAGAGAGATTTGTGTGTTATACTGAAATAAGTATATATCGCGGATCGTTTATACCTGCCGAATACAGTGATAATAATCAGGGCACGGCCGAATTTGCCTGCCCGATACATTTTTAATCAGGGGATTGTTTTATGAAAAGTGCGGATATTTTGATCATCGGAACGGGAGTGGGCGGACTTTTTACCGCTTTGAATCTTCCGAGCGACAAAAAAATTCTGATCATTACCAAAGACAAGTGTGAGAACAGTGACTCGTTTTTGGCACAGGGCGGCATCTGCGTACTAAAAGACGAAAGTGACTATGAAAGCTACTACAACGATACGATGAGGGCAGGTCACTACGAAAACCGCAAAGAGTCTGTAGAGATAATGATAAGATCATCACCCGAGATAATCAATGATCTTGTATCATATGGCGTGGATTTCGAAAGAAATTCAGACGGATTTGTTTATACTCGGGAAGGAGCGCACTCTACTCCGCGTATCCTGTTCCACGAAGATATTACAGGCGAAGAAATCACGTCAAAGCTTCTGTCTGCCGTTTTCAGGCTTCCTAATGTAACAATACTCGAATACAACTCGATGGTCGATCTGATCGTTGATGACAATAAATGCTGCGGTATCGTTGCAAAAAACGAACACGGTGAGCTGTACAACATTTTTGCGGAGCATACTGTACTTGCAACAGGCGGCGTAGGCGGTCTTTACGTACATTCGACCAATTTCCGTCATCTGACCGGCGACGCACTCGGCGTATGTATGGAGCATAACATTAAGCTTGAAAATATCGATTATGTACAGATCCACCCGACGTCGTACTATATGGCTAATCACGACAGACGATTTCTGATCTCGGAATCTGTCAGAGGCGAAGGTGCGGTGCTGCTCGACAAAAACGGTGATCGATTTACAGATGAGCTTCAGCCCCGCGACGTTGTAACTGCTGCAATAAGAAAGCAAATGGCAAAGGACAACACCAATCATGTTTGGCTTTCGCTGAAGAACTTGAGTGAAGATGAAATAATAAAGCATTTTCCCCACATCTACGAATATTGCCGTGAACACGGAGTAAATCTTCCCGAAGACCCGATACCGGTCGTTCCTGCGCAGCATTATTTTATGGGCGGAGTGTGGGTCGATTCGGACAGCAAGACCTCTTGCGAAGCGCTGTACGCTGTTGGCGAAGCCAGCTGCAACGGCGTTCACGGAAAAAATCGGCTTGCGAGCAATTCACTGCTCGAGAGTCTTGTGTTTGCAAAACGCGCGGCGCATCACATCGGTCTGCATGACGGAATAAAAGCATCGGAGAAGATAAAAAACGATTATGAAAACCGACTGAAACAACATAATGATTATCTGCTTATGCGTCCTGACTATGTTTCCGTTATGCGCAGCGAGATCGAAAAAGCAAAGGAGAATCATAATAATGGAGAATAATGTTACAATGCTGTTAAACGCAGACGAGCTTATAAAATCGGCGCTGCGTGAAGATATTTCGAGTGAAGATGTATCCACAAACGCAGTAATGCCGACTGCAAAGCTGGGGGTTGTAAGTCTTATTGCAAAACAAGACGGTATTATCTGCGGACTTGGTGTATTCAAAAGAGTTTTTGAGCTTTTAGACGACAATGCAAAGGTAGATTTTTATTTTAAGGACGGAGATATTGTAAAAAATAAGGATCTTGTCGCCACAGTAACGGGAGATATCCGCGCGCTGCTGTCGGGTGAAAGAACAGCGCTGAACTATCTGCAGAGAATGAGCGGGATAGCCACATATACATACGAAATGGCGAAGCTGTTCGAGGGAACAAAAACACGTCTGCTCGATACAAGAAAGACCACTCCGAATATGAGAATATTTGAAAAATACGCAGTAAAAACAGGCGGAGGATATAATCATCGATATAATTTGTCTGACGGAGTTCTGCTGAAGGATAATCACATCGGAGCGGCAGGCTCGGTTGAGCGCGCAGTTAAAATGGCAAAGGAGTACGCGCCCTTCGTTCGAAAGATCGAAATAGAGTGCGAAACTCTTGAAATGGTCAAAGAGGCTGCCGACGCAAGCGCAGACATAATCATGCTCGACAATATGGATATTGACACCATGAAAAAGGCGATCGAGATCATAGACGGGAGAGCGCAGACAGAGTGCTCCGGCAATGTCACCAAAGAAAACGCAGCGGCGCTTGCCAATATCGGAGTGGATTTTGTATCAAGCGGCGCGCTGACACATTCTGCGCCTATCCTTGACCTCTCCCTGAAAAACCTCCACCCGATTTTTGATACACAAGCATAAACTAATAATTTTAATAATATATTCGCCGATAGATCATACGAATCTCTATCGGCGTTTTTTATAAACCATAAACAATAAACCTGCATTTTGGATAAAAAGACACTGAATCGAATACTCTTGTACCCCTCCGTCACTCTGCTTACACTCCGTGATACCTTACCTAAAGGGCACGTGCGCACACTTATGAAAAATCGTCATCAACTAAATGTTCGATAACAACACTTCTTTTTAGGGGACATTCTCTGCCGGAATGTCCCCTCTTTCAAAACAGTCCACCGGACTATTTTGGAAATTCACCCTTGCAAAGGGGCGCGGGTCTCCGGCTGGGAGCCGTCCCCGACGGGGAGACCTCTGCGCAGCAGAAGCGCCGACCGAGCCGGTTGGGAACCGTCCCCGACGGCAGGCGAGACTCGCTGCCCTTTCAACCTGCCCGCTTTTTGAAAAAAGCGGGGCAAAAACTTTATGTTAATAGATTTTTAACTCGTTCAAAAGCCGTGAATGCTAAACTATATACCCTTGCAATTTCTCAATGAATATGATATAATACAATGATAGAAGGTTTTTGACCAGGTATCAGATGTAATACTTATTATGAAGTCGGTGGTTTTATTATCGCCGCAAACGGAAGGGTGAGTTTAAATGATCAACAGCATGACAGGCTATGGCCGCTGCGAAAGGGCAGTGGATTCCGAGTCGGGTTATTCGGGAAACATAATAGTTGAAATGAAATCAGTCAACCACCGCTACTTGGAAGTCGGAATGAGAGTTAACCGTGACTACGGGTTTGTCGAAGATCCTATAAAAAAATACATTGCCTCTAATATTAATCGCGGAAAGGTCGATGTGTACGTATCTATAGGTACTTCGGAGAATGCCGAGGCCGAGGTCAGCGTAAATCTCCCTCTGGCGAAGGCGTACTGCGATGCGCTTCAAAAAATTGCCGACAGCTGCCCGAATGCTGCAAACGATATTACAGCGTCGTTGATCGCAAAATATCCCGATGTTTTAAATGTCAGAAAAAAGGCGGAAGACGAAAAGATCATCTTGGATGCCGTTATGCCGATCGTTGAGAGTGCGATGAATGATTTCCTCGCTATGCGTGCTGCAGAAGGAGAGCGGCTGAAGGCGGATGTTCTCAGCCGATGCAAAACTATCCTTTCGATAGTCGAAGAGATCGAGCAGCGTGCTCCCGAGATCGTTTCCGAATATCGCAAAAGACTCACCGAGAAGATGAAGGAGATACTGGAGCAATCCACGATCGATGAACAGAGGATCGCAATGGAGGCGGCCGTATTTGCAGATAAGATCGCAGTTGACGAAGAAACGGTTCGTCTGAGAAGTCATTTTGTTCAGATGAATGATGTGCTGAGCAAAGGCGGAGCAGTTGGAAGAAAGCTTGATTTTATCGTTCAGGAAATGAACAGAGAAACAAATACTATCGGCTCAAAGATCACCGATGCAAAGCTTGCGCATAAGGTCGTTGACATTAAGGCGGAGCTGGAAAAAATCAGAGAACAGATCCAGAATATTGAGTGAGGTCATAAAATGAAGCTTATTAATATAGGGTTTGGAAATCTGGCGGCAGCAGAGCGGATCATTGCTGTTTTGAGTCCCGATTCTGCTCCGATAAAGCGTATGATACAGGACGCACGAGATAAGGGAAAGCTTATCGATGCCTGTTACGGACGCAAAAGCCGATCGGTGCTGTTTACAGACTGTGGGCAGATAATACTGACTGCGGTTGTCCCTGAAACAATAAACTCTCGTTTATCTGAGGAGGATAAAAATGAAAGGTAATATTTATGTGATCGCCGGACCGTCCGGCGTCGGCAAGGGCACTGTTTTAAAGCGTGTGTTTCAGCTTGACGATAATCTTTCGCTGAGTATATCGGCAACTACACGCAGTCCCCGTGTCGGCGAGATCGACGGGGTGAACTACTACTTTGTTACACGGGAACGTTTCGATCAGATCGTGGCGGAAGATGGTTTTTTGGAATATGCCGAATACGTCGGAAATCGTTACGGAACTCCGCTGAAGCCTGTTCTGGATAAAGCTGCCGAAGGGTTCGATGTTATTCTGGAGATCGAAGTTCAGGGCTGTATGCAGGTAATGGATAAGCTCCCCGAGGCAAAGGGTATTTTTATCCTGCCGCCAAGCATAGAAGCGCTTGAGAAGCGTCTGAGAGGCAGAGAGAGCGAACCCGATGATGTTATCAGAAAACGTCTGGATACTGCTAAGATCGAATTGGGTCATGTAAATAAATTTGATTATTTTGTTGTAAATGATACTATTGAAAATGCAGCAAATCAAATCGTAAATATTATTAAAAGTAATAGATAATACAAAGAAGTCTATGGAGGAATGTTTATGTATAAGCCGTCAATTGATGATATGCTCGAAGGAAAGCAGAGCCGTTATTCACTTGTGATCGCCGTTGCAAAGCGCGCAAGAGAGATCACCGACGATTACAACGAACGCAGCGAGATCTGCGATGAAAAGCCGGTTCTTCTTGCTATTGATGAATTTAAAAATCACAAATTTGAGATCATTGAAGAAGAGAGCATTCATAACTAATGGGTGTGCTCGCCGCAAAAACGGCTGTCGAAAAGGCTTTATACAGCTTCGACAAGCCGTTTGATTATATCATACCGGATTTTCTGAAGGATAAAATAAAGGTAGGGTCGAGAGTGCTCGTGCCGTTTGGAAAAGGAAACAAGAAGAGTCAGGCGCTCGTTACGGAGCTGTATGAATTGGAAGTGCCCGATCCCAAGCTAAAATACATAGCTGCTGCACCGGACGATTATCCGCTTCTGACTCCCGAACTCACGGCACTATCGGAAACACTTGCAAAACGCTGCTTCTGTACTCGCTATGATATTGTGAAGGCAATGCTGCCTGTCGGGATCAACTACAGGATCTCGTCTGTATATATGCTCTCGTCGCCTGTACATGACGTCAGGCTCACGTCTGAGCAGGCGGCGCTCATGGAAAAAATGCCTCAGTTTGGCAAGGAGATCCCGCAGGAGAATTTGTTTAAGCTATTGGATACGGACTGTGAAACGCAGCCTCTTTGCGAGCTTATGCAGATGGGGCTGATCTCAAAGAAAGAAAAGGCGCTCAGGCGTGTGCGTGACGCGTCGGAAACTATGCTCGTTCCTCTCGAAATAGAAGACAGGATCATTCTTACTCCCCGCCAAAAAGAGGTGTACGAGCTGCTCAAGCAGGCCGGTGAAGTATCAGAGAAAGAGCTTTGTTATTTTACCGGAGTATCCAAAAGCGTTATCAACGCAATGCTCGCAAAAAAAGTGTGCAAAGCCTACAAGCATGAGATCTACAGAACACCCGAAACAGCCCGCACAGCAGAAAGATCGGAGATATGCCTGACCGATGAACAAAATACCGCATACCAAAAGCTTAAAGCTCTCTTTGACGAAGGAAAGCCCGCAGTTTCATTATTGTACGGTGTGACGGGCGCGGGTAAAACGTCTGTCTTCATGAAGCTTATGGAGCACGCAGCAAATACCGACAGGGGAATAATCGTAATGGTCCCCGAGATCGCATTAACGCCGCAGCTTGTAGAAAGATTCAAAACGCAGTTTGGCGAGCAGGTAGCTGTTTTCCACAGTGGATTGTCTATGGGAGAGAGGCTGGACGAGTGGAAACGTGTCCGCAGAGGCAAAGCAAAAATCGCCGTCGGAACACGGAGCGCTGTTTTTGCGCCGTTTCGGAAGCTGGGACTGATCATTATGGACGAAGAGCAGGAGTATACCTACAAATCCGACAAAACGCCTCGGTTCCATGCGAGGGACGCCGCAAAGCTGAGATGCGCGGCTCAAGGCGCTTTGCTGGTGCTTTCGAGCGCAACACCGTCAGTTGAAAGTAAGTACTGCGCCGACACGGGGATCTATTCGCTCTGCACCTTAAAAAACAGATACGGCAATGCCGTTCTGCCCGATGTGCTTGTTGTAGATATGAATGAAGAAAGAGTGCTCGGAAACACGACCGGCTTCAGTCAGGCGCTGCTCGACGGGCTGAGTCGAAATCTCTCACGCAGCGAACAGTCGATAATACTGCTGAATCGTCGGGGCTTTAATACTGCGGTCACCTGCAAAAGCTGTAAAGAAGCGGTCACTTGCCCTTCGTGCAGCATTTCTCTTACATATCACGCAGACAACGGAAGATTGATGTGTCACTACTGCGGGTTTTCAATGACGCTTGCCGATAAGTGCCCGAAATGCGGAAGCAGAGAATTAAGATATGTCGGCAGCGGCACCCAGCGGGCAGAGTTGGCGATCTCAAAGCTATTGCCGTCTGCGAGAGTTTTGCGCCTTGATGCCGATTCTACCCTTGCGAAACGATCACATGAGATGAAGCTGAATGATTTTCGCATGGGAAAATACGATATACTGCTTGGAACTCAGATGGTAGCTAAGGGGCTGGATTTCCCGAATGTAACATTGGTCGGAGTACTTTCCGCCGATCAGGCAATGTATGGCGAGGATTTCCGCAGCTATGAGCGCGCTTTTTCGCTTATAACGCAGGTCGTTGGACGCTCGGGCAGAGGCGATCGTCACGGAGAGGCGATCATTCAGACTTATACTCCCGAAAACCCGATAATTGCTCTTGCGGCATCTCAGAATTATGATTCGTTCTATGATTCCGAGATACAAATTCGCAAAGCGATGCTGTATCCGCCGTTTGCAGATATTTGTATGCTTGGTATAACGGGCGAAAAAGAGGATCTTTGCAGAGAAGCGGCGTTTAGCTTATCTCGTGATCTTTGTTATGCGCTGAAAGAAAAGTTCAGCGATCTTCCGATACGAATATTGGGTCCGTCGCCTGCAACTATATATAAGGTCAGCAGGCGGTATAGATATAAGATCATTCTAAAGTTTAAAAGCTCGCGCCGTTTCAGAGAGATGCTTTCCGGTGTATTGATAACGTTTTCTAAGGATAATCGATATAAGGGCGTATCTGTTTTTGCGGATATTGATCCTGATAATATATTATAGAATCATATGTGTTTTAAAGTTAAAGGAGATAAAACAATGGCTATGAGAGATATTGTGCAGGAAGGGGACAGAATGCTGTCTAAAACCTGCAGACCTGTAGAAAAGTTTGACGCTAAGCTTGCTGTGCTGCTTGACGACATGGCTGAAACACTAAAGGCTGCCGAGGGAGTAGGACTGGCGGCTCCTCAGGTCGGTATTTTGCGCAGAGTATGTATAGTTGATATCGGCGACAAAAGCGGGCTTGTGGAGCTGATAAACCCTGAGATAATCGACCAAAGCGGAACTCAGAGCGGCGCGGAAGGCTGCTTGTCGTTCCCGAACCAATACGGAGTGGTCGAGCGTCCGATGTATGTTACAGTCAAAGCGCAGGATCGCGCAGGCAACGAATTCACAATTAAGGGTGAAGGACTGAAGGCTCGTGCATTCTGCCATGAGATAGATCATTTGAACGGAGTTGTTTTTAAGGAGCGCGCCGAAAGAATGCTGCGTCCCGACGAAATAGAGCAAATCTAACGGAGGACAAAATGAACATTGTTTTTATGGGAACTCCTGATTTTGCAGTGCCGTCGCTAAAAGCGCTCGCAGCAGACGAAAGATTCAGCGTTAAGGCGGTTTTTACTCAGCCCGATAAGCCTGTTGGGCGGAAAAGAATACTCACTCCGCCCGATGTTAAGGTTTGCGCAGAAGAGTTGGGACTTACGGTGTTTCAGCCCGACTCTTTAAAAAACGGCGATGCCGAGGAGCTCATCAGCACGCTTGCTCCCGATGTTATCGTTGTAATAGCTTACGGAAAGATACTTCCGAAAAGCATACTTGGTATTCCAAAATACGGCTGTGTAAACATTCACGGCTCGATACTGCCGAAGCTAAGAGGCGCTGCGCCTATCCAGCGAGCCGTAATTGAAGGCGAGAAAATAACCGGTATAACGGCAATGAAAATGGATGTGGGGCTTGATACGGGAGATATGATCGATGTTATAAAAACCGAGATCGCTCCCGATGAAACGGCGGGGGAGCTTTTTGATAGATTGGCGGACATGGCACCCGAGCTGCTGATAAAAACTCTTATAACCTTGGAAAACGGGGACGCAGTCTGCACAAAACAAAACGATGAAGCTTCAACCTACGCAAAGCCGCTTACGAAGGAAGAGGCTCAGATCGATTGGAATAAAAACGCTGAGGATATCCACAATAAAGTCAGAGGAATGAACCCGTGGCCGACAGCGTTTACGTATTACAAAGGAAAAAAGCTGAAAATATTTAAATCAAAACCGGCTGAAAAGAGCGGCAGACCCGGTGAGATTATTTCGCTGGACCCGCCGACTGCTGCCTGTGGAAACGGCGCATTGGAGCTTATCAGCGTTCAGCTGGAGGGAAAAAAACAGATGTCGGCAGAAGATTTCTTCCGCGGACAGAGAACACAAATCGGAGAAATGATCGGTCTATATGAATAATACTCGATATTTAGCTTACAAGGCGTTGATGCGAATAGAACGTGACGGCGCATATTCAAATGCGGTGCTTGACGAGGTACTGTCAAATAATGAACTTGACAGCCGTGACAAGGCGTTTGTATCAAATATCTTTTACGGCGTGCTGGAGCGAAAACTCACGCTGGATCATATTATCAGATCGTTCTCATCCGTCAGACTCAAAAAGATAGAGCCTGAGGTTCTGATGATACTGAGAATAGCTGTCTATCAGCTGGTTTTTATGAGCAGGGTGCCGGACAATGCAGCGGTAAACGAGGCGGTAAAGCTGTGTAAAAAAGAGAAGCTTTACCGCTCCTCGGGCTTTGTAAATGCGCTTTTAAGAAGCTTGACCAAGTCACAAAACAGAATGCCTCTGCCCGATGAAAGCGACAAGATCAGGTATCTCTCCATAAAGTATTCCTGCCCGGAGCATATAGTTTCGATGTGGATAAACGATTACTCATACGAAACAACAGAAAGGATCCTTGAAGCCTTGTTCGGAAGACCTCCGATCTTTATTCGTGTCAATACGGCGAAGACCAATGCAGCGGAGCTGACGCTGATGCTGAAAAACGAAGGCGTAAAAGCAGAGCCGACATCGCTTGACAATGCGCTGGAGATCTCGTCAGCAGGTTCCGTGGCGTCGCTTGACGCTTATAAAAAAGGAGCGTTTCATGTTCAGGATCTGTCGTCCCAGATATGCTGCGAACTGGCGGGAGTAAAAAACGGCGACACGGTAAGCGATGTATGCGCCGCGCCGGGCGGAAAATCGCTGAATTTGGCTCAGCGGACGCTCTCCGGGGCTGTCTTTTCATATGATATATACGATCACAAAATAAGGCTTATCGATTCGGCTGCGAAAAGGCTTGGACTTGATAATATAACTGCTGGGATCAGAAATGCCTCCGATCCTGCAGCGCAACTAAATATGTCGGACGTTGTTTTGTGCGATGTGCCGTGTTCGGGTCTTGGCGTTCTAAGAAGAAAGCCCGAGATACGCTATAAGAAGGACACAGGCGTCGATTCACTGCCGGATGTTCAGCTTGATATCCTCGAATCCTCGTGCAAATATGTAAAAAGCGGCGGGACACTCATCTATTCTACGTGTACGCTCAATAAAAAAGAGAATAACTGCAATGCCGCAGCGTTCCTTGAACGGCATAACGAATTTGAGCCGCTGCCGCTCGATCTGCCGAACGGCGTTGAGCGAATGATAGACGAAGCGGAAAACTGTATTACACTGTTTCCGTCTAAAAACGGGTCGGACGGTTTCTTTACGGCGGCGTTTCGCAGAAAGTGACGATAGGTGATATTCATGATAGACATCGGCTCGTTAACATTAGAGGAGCTTACCGAACAATTTAAAACCGAGCTGGGACTTCCCGCTTTTCGCGCAAAACAGGTATACAAGTGGCTTGCGGACGGCGCCTCCGATTTTTCGGAAATGACGAATATTTCAAAGGATTTGCGTAACAATCTTAGTAATATTTATTACATCTCTGTTGCAACCATTGAAAAAAAGCTGGTTTCGGTTTATGATAAAACAGTTAAGTATTTGTTATCGTTCAATGACGGCGAAATGGTCGAATCTGTGGTGATGAATTATCACCACGGTTATACTATCTGTCTGTCTTCGCAGGTCGGCTGTAAGATGGGGTGCACGTTTTGTGCAACAGGTCAGGGTGGCTTTACGAGAAATTTAACGCCGTCGGAAATGCTGGCGCAGATCCACAGCGCCCAAAAAGACCTGGGGATCCGTATTTCCAACATTGTGCTTATGGGAATGGGCGAGCCTCTCGATAATTATGATAACGTACTGAGATTCCTGCGTCTTGTATCAAACGAGAACAATTTCAATATCGGAATGAGGCATATTTCTCTTTCGACCTGCGGGCTTGTTGACCGCATTTATGATCTTGAGAAGGAAAATCTCCAGCTGACGCTGTCGGTTTCTCTTCATGCGCCAAATGATGTAATAAGAAGCCGTACTATGCCCGTGAACAAGAGGTATCCGATCGATACTCTGTTAAATGCCTGCCGCAGCTATGCTGCTGCAACGAACCGAAGGATATCGTTTGAATACGCCATGATAAGCGGAGTCAATGATTCCGATGAGTGCGCAAAGGAGCTTGCCTCAAGACTGAAGGGTATGCTGTGTCATGTAAATCTTATCCCGGTAAACCCCGTAGACAATACGGGATACCGCAAGAGCGCAAGGGATCGTCAGCAGGCCTTCATCAGGATATTGGGCAAGCATGGAATTACGGCGACAGTAAGGCGCACCTTGGGGGCGGATATCAATGCTTCGTGCGGTCAGCTTCGGGGACGACACCTGAAAAAGTAGACGATCGCGAAAAATTATTTATCTTTACGGCTGTAAAGACTTGCATTTAAAGAAAAAATGAAGTATTATTAAATAGTACGATCTAATTGTTGTTCGCAGCGCTTGTGTCGATAATGAAAGTGCGTAGGCCGCAGCTAAGCTTTCTTTGAGTATGGCTTTTGAATGAGTTAAGGATAATAAACATATATTTTTGCCTCGCTTTTTTCAAAAAAACGGCAGGGTGCAGGGAAGGTGTTCCTTCCGCCGGAGGCATACTTCAAGCCCTTTCAGGGTGGATTTCAAAAAAGTCCGGTGTTTGTATTTGGGGTCGTTAAACTCACTGCGAATAAATACAGATAGCTTTTCTTGATCCGATCTGCATGATCCGGATCATGTCATGATATCATACGGGATCAATCCGGTCGCATAATCTCAGAGCAAAGGGGGAATAAATTTGCAGATATACTATAAAACCGACGTCGGATTAATGCGCCGAAACAATCAGGATTATTGTCTTTGTGAAAAGATCTCCGATGATCTTGCTTGGGCAGTCGTTTGTGATGGTATGGGCGGAGCCAACGGCGGTAATGTTGCCAGCAAAGAGGCTTGTACAGAGATCAGCCGAATACTGAAAGAAGAGCTTAGCGAGAAAACCGATGAAAGAAGGCTCGCTAAACTTATGGAAAAGGCTGTGCTTTCTGCCAACAGCAAAGTTTATGAAATGTCTTGCGAGAAAAGCAGCCTCAGCGGCATGGGTACTACCGTAGAGTTAACGGTAGTGAAAAATGGTACTCTGCATATTGTTCACGCAGGTGACAGCCGAGTCTATAAAATAAGCGCGGACGATACTATTACTCAGGTCACAACTGACCACTCGTTAGTTCAGCAGCTTGTAGAGCTTGGACAGATCACTCCCGAAGAGGCGAGATTTCACCCCAGCAAAAACTATATCACAAGAGCGCTTGGGGTAGAGCCTGAGCTTGAAATAGACTATCTGACAGATTCCTTTGATAATGGCGATATTGTGCTGATCTGTACCGATGGATTGAGCAATTATTTCGGTGAAGACGAACTGATGGCTGCGGTCAGATCGTTCAAAAAAAATGAAGATTTGGTGCAGGGGTTAGTTGATATCGCAAAGGACTGCGGAGGCAGCGACAACATAACCGTTGCAGTACTTATAAATGAGTAACAGCGAAAAGGAGAGGAAGAAATGGCGGAGGATAAGTATGTCGGCAAACGGCTTGACGGCCGCTATGAGATAGAGGACATCATAGGCGAAGGCGGCATGGCCGTTGTGTACAGCGCCAGAGATATTCAGGACGATATTCCCGTAGCAATAAAAATACTTCGTGATGAGTACCTCGGAAATAATGAATTTATCAGAAGGTTTAAAGATGAATCAAAGGCTATCGCCGTCTTATCACACCCGAATATCGTTAAGGTCTACGATGTCAGCTTTGGAGATAGGATACAATATATCGTAATGGAATATATTGACGGCATAACCCTGAAGGACTATATCGAAAAATCAGGTCCTGTCAATTGGAGGGAAACTGTCCATTTTGTTCTGCAAACATTGAAAGCGCTCCAGCATGCTCACGAGAAAGGTATCATACATCGTGATGTCAAGCCTCAGAATATCATGCTGCTTGAAGACGGTACGATCAAAGTAACAGATTTTGGAATTGCCAGATTCTCCAAGAGCACTGCAAATTCAATGACAATGACCAACAAAGCCATAGGCTCGGTTCATTATGTATCTCCCGAGCAGGCGAGGGGAGAGCCTACCGACGCAAAGAGTGATCTTTATTCTCTGGGCGTAATGATGTATGAAATGCTGACAGGCAAGCTGCCGTTTGACGACGCAAATGCTGTTTCCGTTGCGCTTATGCAGCTTCAATCGGATCCTGTTCCTCCCCGCACCATCAATCCCGATATTCCCGAGGGACTTGAAGAGATCATCATCAAGGCCATGCAGAAAGATCCGAATAAGCGTTATCACTCTGCAAGCGAAATGTATAATGATATCCTGAAGGTCAGAAAAACGCCTTCGATACATTTTAACTTTAATTATGATGAGATCCCCGACAGCAGCACAAAATCAAATGTCACAACAACAGTCAGGACTATCAAAAAGCTTGATTCTGACTCGGATTATCATGATTCGGACGAATGGGACGATGATATCGACGACGAAAAGCGCAGCACTAATTCGGTCGTTCAGGTAGTCATAGGAGCTGTTGCGGCGTTTGTTATCGTTTGTCTTGTATTTTTGGTTCTTGCCGTATTTAAGGGTTTGAGCAGCAATTCCACTACCGATGTTCTTGTTCCGAATTTGATAGGGCTTTACTTTACCGATGTTAATAAGGACAAGGTAACATACAACTTTAAATGGGATGTAAAAAACGTTTATGACGCAGACAAACCGCTTGATGTTATTATAAGTCAGGATCCCGAGCCAAGCGAAAAGAAGATTAAAGAAGGATCTACGATCCAGATCGTTGTAAACAGTGAAGAAACAGTAATAAACCTTCCTAATGTGGACGGACGAACAAAGGATGATGCTGTAGCGAGAATGAAGTCGGCGAGCCTTGTACCCGAGGTTTTGATGGTTCTCGATAACGAAACTGCCGAGGGCTACGTTAAGCAGACTTACCCTGCGTCGGGCAGTAAGATCACTATCGGCTCTCCCGTTAAGATCTACGTCAGCAAAAAAGCAGGTAAATCTAAGGTTGAGGTTCCGAACCTTGTCGGACTTACACTGACCGAAGCTCAGAGCAAGATCGCTGAGGCGGGATTGACCTATAACGGCTACAGCTATATGGAAAGTACTGTTGCCAAGGATAAGATCGTTGCTCAGAATCCGCTGCGGGGGGCAAAGGTGGATCCCGGCTCCAACATCTCTGTTATACTTTCGGAAGGACCGCCGAGAAATGTTTCGCTGTCGCAGACGGTAGATCTGCCCGCAGATATATCGTCCTCGATCAAATTTGAGGTCATTGTAGACGGTGAAGTAGATAAGTCGTATACTAAGCCGATAGTGCCGAAGTATGCTCGTCAGTATACTTTGACGATAACGCGTATGAGTACAGTAGGAACTCTGCCTGTTGTTGTTGCGCTTAACGAGCAGACCTATCGCGTATATAACTTTGATTTCAAGAATGCTACGGTAACTACAGAAGAATCCTATTCATTTGTACTTGATACCGACTCGGCGGAAGATGAAACAGATACCGAAACAGATACTGAAAACGAAGACACAGATACCGATGTCGAATCTTCAGCGGAAGATACTGACAGCGAATATTATGATGATACAGAATCATTCATAGATGATAACAATCCCGATTTGCAGTCGGAGCCTGATATCAACAACTCCTCAGAGGTTATTGATCAGCAGGTGGAGGATCCTTCAAACGGCGGCGATGCCAATATGCAGACCGACCCTGAAATGCCACCTGAACAAAACGCGGGTGACATTGAATGAGTGATATCAAACTGACAGGAATAATTATCAGATCGATCGGCGGCTTCTACTATGTAGAGGCTGCCGATACGGTATATGAATGCAAGGCAAGAGGCAATTTCCGTAAAAAAGGTATCAAGCCAATTGTCGGTGACCGAGTCAGCATAACGCCTTGGGATAACGGGTATTGCTCGATTGACGAGGTTTGTGAACGACGAAACAGTATAGTTCGTCCTGCGGCTGCGAATCTTGACACGCTTATTATTGTGGCTTCGGTGCGTGATCCTCAGCCGAATACACTGATCATAGATAAAATGACCGCAGCGGCTTTCATAAAAGGCATTGAACCAGTAGTGTTGTTTTCAAAGACGGATCTGGGAGTCCCCGAAGAGCTGATTCGTTCGTATAAACTTGCGGGGATAAAGACCGTTTGCTTCTCGAGTATTGATGGCAGCGGAAAGGAAGAATTACTCTCGCTTCTGCCGGGAAAGGTAATTGTACTGACAGGCAATTCCGGCGTGGGAAAATCTTCACTTCTTAACACACTCTTCCCTCATCTTGGTTTGGAAACCGGTGATATTAGCAAAAAGCTCGGACGAGGGCGCCACACAACACGTTCCGTTGAGCTATATAAACTCGGCGGCGGCTATATTGCAGATACACCCGGTTTTTCTACGCTCGATATTGAACGTTATGAGATGATCGAAAAAGAGAAGCTGCCCGAAGCGTTTCCGGAATTTAATGATTATCTGGGCAAATGCAGATTTAATTCGTGCAGCCATACTTGTGAAAAGGGCTGCGCGATAATCGATGCTGTTGAAAAAGGTAAGATCAGTCAGAGCCGGTTTGAAAGCTATAAGATCATGTATAATGAAGTAAAGGATCTGAAAAAATGGCAGCAAAAGAACGATGTGTTATAATTTCAGCAGCGCCGGATCAGGATCTGTCATTTATAAGATCAAGTCTTCGATCCGGTGATTATATTGTATGTGCGGACGGCGGCTGCGATATTTTGGCTGCGATAGGAATTACGCCGAGTCTGATAATCGGAGATTTTGATTCTGCGTCATCAGATGATGTTTTTCCCTCTGTCGAAAAGATCGTATTGAGCACTCACAAAGATGATACCGATACAATGCACTGCGCAGAGGAATGCATTAAACGAGGCTTTACCGATTTTTTATTCTTAGGCGCCACCGGAGGAAGAACAGATCATCTGTTGGCAAACTTATCTGTTCTGATGTTTCTATCCCGACATGGCGCTGTTGGAGTCGTAAGTGATAGATATAATGATATAATGCTGCTGCAGCAAGGAGATAATATTATCACTGCCGAGATCGGAACAACTATTTCGGTTATTCCATTTGGCAGTTCCTATGCGGAGCTTTCGTATAAGGGGCTTTATTATCCGCTTGAACGCACAAAAGTAACGGTCGACTATCCATATACCATCAGCAACGAATCATGTGACGATACAGTTACGATCACACTGCACAGCGGCAGTGCATTAGTTTTTATCGTAAAACATAATTAATGGGTTAAATGACAAAGACTGAAATATGAGAATGCAGCTATGCGCTCACCGGGGCGGCGAATTTGTCCGTATATCTGTTTGGGGCGCTATAGCGCAAATGAGAGTTATACTCGATGTTTCTTTGAACATATTTCAAAGCTGTAGTGTATATAACTACAGACGGAAGCAATGTCATCAACTTAGGTTTGATAGGGCACAGCATAAAGTTTTCGCCATGCCTTTTGAAAAGGGCTTGCGGTTTCCAAAGTCAAAGCCTTTGGTCGCCGAATTTTGAAAATGTAATCAAAATTCGGCGAATTTTATTTGACTTTTATTGGATTATTTGTGATACAATTAGACAAATTTTTTCTTCCGGTGTAAAATGATTGTAGGACAATATAGTCACCTCTTGTGTATTGTTGGTTTGGTCATTTACATTTTTCACTATTTGTGCTATGTTGTCTATTTTTATTTTACTGCTGCACTTTACATGATAACATATCAAGTTCCGAAAGAAAGGGGGAGAAGTCTTGAAAGCAATGTGTGTAGACGATGAACGAATAATTTTGGAGGATATCGTAAGGCTGTGTCTTTCGCTGCCGCAAATTGACGGAGCGGAAGGCTTCGTGAAAGCGAAAGATGCACTAAGCTTTCTTGATAAAAACATTGTTAATATTGCGCTGCTTGATATTAGTATGCCTGATATGAACGGTTTGGAGCTGGCAAGAAGGATCAAAGAACGTTCTCCGGATACCGAAATTATATTTATGACGGGATACTCACAGTATGCAGTACAAGCCTTCAAGCTGCGAGCGTCGGGATATTTGCTAAAACCGGTAACAAAAGAAATGCTTGCCGAGGAACTTGATTATATTTGCTCTAAAAAAACGCAGTTATTCGCAAACACGATCTCGGATCATATCTTTGTTCATACATTCGGCAACTTCGATGTATTTGTTGACGGTAAACCAATAACGTTCAAGCAATCCAAATGCAAGGAGCTTCTGGCGTATCTTGTGGATCGACAGGGAAGCACAGTTACCAGAAAGGAGGCGTTCGCTGTATTATGGGATGATCGCCTCTATGATAGAGGAATGCAGAAACAGCTTGATGTTATTATCAGAAATCTTCGTTCAACGCTAAAAGAGAACCATATTGAAGAAATATTCGAGTTGGAAAGAGGGACAATGAGGGTCTGCCCCGAGGCTTTTGTCTGTGATATGTACCGCTTTTTTGAAGGAGATGTTTCGGCTGTTAATTCCTATCGAGGTGAGTATATGAGCACATATGAATGGGCGAATATTACCGAAAGCTATGCAACACAAATAAAGCAAAAAAGCTTATAGTTTATTAGGCAGCAAAGAACGATTATTGCCCGACATTTATTGGACAACGTATGTTATAATTAATTAACGATATGTACTATCTCATCAATGTTAACTTAAATGTTTTAATAGCTTTTAATTATAGCTTTTTCCAATCTATTTTTTATAATATTAACGAATCTAAGTGAGGAGCCTTTGGAGTGTAGACAGGTAAACGTGCTTAGAGCGATCGATAAAGGAGGACGCCATGCAAACGAAGCTTAGACGCTACCGCAATTCGCTTGTAACAGACGGAGGCGGAATAATAGCTTTTGGGCTATGGGGTGTGATCAAATTTATAATATCATATTTTAGTGATTCATTATTTTCTAGTACCGATCTTGACGACGAAATAGCTAATTCGACTTTTTATATTGTAATGAGCGTGATGTTGATGATTATCATTATATCCATCATATTATCGATTAATTGTTACATAGGCATGTCTGCATATAAAGAAGGGATCAATGGCAAAAAGGGCAGTTTTTATCTTGTTGCTGCCGCCTTTTTGGTTTTGATAGTATTAGGTGAAATGACTCTCTATTTTGTGCCTGATTCCTCGAATGAAATAGGACTCATCTCAAGGCTTGCAGCCTTTTTTATTGATTTGACAAAGGCGATCATTCTTCTGGATATGCTGTATGCAGCTTTTATGTCAAGAAGGATCTCTAAGAAGATAGCTAGTGCGAGGTGATACTGTGCAGGAGGATTTTCATTATTATGCTACATATTGCGCGTCATATCTTTCGGGCTTTGACCATCAACAAAGCCTTGATATCTGTTACAGCGCCCAGCTCGTTGACCTTTGCAGCAGAACATTTCTAAAAAAAAACAAAGCCCCCCAGTCTGCGGCTACAACTCAGCTTCAGCTTGAAATGATGGATGCAAGAACAGACCCCGTTGGGCTGCAGGATATAACAAGGATCTGGTCATCGTTTCATTTTTTGCCATATGATCTGAATGCTAAGGTCAAGAAAGGCGCCGGAAGACAGTATCGCAGCAAATACCGATTGATCTGCAATACCAACGGCGATCTTCTTGTTGATACGATTAAGCTTGCATCGGGAAAAGGCCTTCAGGCTGCCGGACTTGCTATGCATATTCTTGCAGACACATGGGCGCACCGCTACTTCGCAGGTACGCCTTCGCTCGTTATCAACAACACGAACTATTATTTCTATGAACTTATGCCTAATGAAAGCGGAGGCCTTGATGAGATACCGATCTCGTTTCGCCACAGCCCGTCAGCTCCCGATGATCTTGATGAACATAAATACACAAACAGCCTTTTTCAAAGCAGCGAGAACTCGATCATGAACCTAGGTCACGGCAGAGCAGGACACTTACCGGATTACAGCTTTATCAGATATAAATACCTACCTGCCTGGGGCGGCTATGAGGAAATAATCAAAGATAATCCGTCTGATTATTATCATGCTTTTTGTCAAATGATCTATGCTTTGAAATATCTTCGCGGCGAATATGCGGAATTTGAAAAGGATACTTATGAATGGAATACCCCAAAACAGTATGAATCCGAAATAAAAGCGATTATAGAAAAAAGGCAGCTTGATGCCTGCGCCGATTGGAAGGCTTTCGGCGAAAAGCTGTCGGGCGAAACGGTAGAACCGTTTGATCTGTCAAAATATGAAGAGGAATATGTATCGGCAAACGAAAAAGAGAAAAACTCAACCTTCCTCGGACAGTTTATTCTTGCGGCATTAGCGCAGAAAAGCATGGTGACAAACAAAATATTCACATCGGGAAATCTGCTCGCAGGCTATTCCATTGATTTTGATAAAATGGGCTTTAGGGGAATAAAAGATTACAAAATGCTTGTTGAGCATTTTAGGAAGGAGCTAGGTATATGACAAAATGGCAGAGGATCAAAGGCGTTCTTGTCGGTTTGGTTATGCTGTTGGCAGGTGCCGGCATGGCGCTGCTTGGCGCAGAGGCTGCGCCCCTGATAATGGGCATACTTGCACTTTCTCTTACGCTGGGCGGAATCAAAACTCTGTTTTATTATTTCAGCATGGCGCGACACATGGTCGGTGGAGATCAAATCCTGATAAGAGGGCTGATCCTGTTTGACCTCGGTTCATTTACGGCTAGTCTGACGCAGTTTTCTCAGCTATATATAATGGGCTATCTTCTTGCTGTCCATGCGTTCAGCGGGTTTGTTGATGTGCTTCGTGCGCTGGAAGCTAAGCGTTTTGATTCCCCTTCGTGGAAGCTGAATCTCTCTACGGGCATTATTAATATAACGATCGGCATATTATGCGTAGTTTTCATGAAATCAATGGACATTGCTGTTTACATATACAGCGCAGGAATTATTTATTCGGCGATCGTTCGGATCATACTGTCATTCCGAAAAACAGCGGTTGCTTATATCACTCCATCGTGACGATCGTTACAAATAAAGCTTGACGGATTTTGCTTGCAGGCGCTCGCTTGATCTCATTTTGTCCGTCTGTTTATTTGGATCGCTATAAAACATGGTTATGGAGATCATTGAGATCACGAAGAAACAGACCACTATCTGCTCCATTTAAGCCGTATGCAAATAGGTGATTTGGCGTATCAGATACAATTACATGGGGATATCCCTGATGGTGTGTATTCAGCAGATCTAAAAAACAGTTAAGAAACAGGGTGACGGGCCCTTGGAATGGTGGCTCGTGCGCATAACCATAAAATACTGTTTTTTGATGAATTATTAAGAATGCTTGACAATGTGCCGCAGAAGGTCATCTCAACAACGCTTGATTCTTTTGATTGTACAAGAGTTGTTATTGCTCATAGGCTGTCAACTGTAAAAAAATGCAAAGGGATAATTGTTATGAACGATGGGCAGATAGTTGGATCCTGCACCTACGAAGAACTCGCTGCCTGACATTTTTTTTGCAGAGCTTGTGTTACGTCAATTGTTATAGAAATCGCGTCTGATATCGATAAATTTGTCGTTGTGCTGTTATTATCGATAAATAAACCGATAAATTATTAGCAAGTTTATCGGCAATTATACCGATACCGTGACAAATCACAGAACAAGGAAAACAAGTCAACTATTCACACTACAGTGATGATGAGCTTGTCACAGAGTGTAGGCAATTATTTATTGATGAATTGAAAGATAACTGAAATAATAAATGGTCGGATAACGCAAAATGAACAGTATTAAATGGATCTTCTCTAACATTGGTACGATGATCGTTGATGAAAGCGTTTTATATCATAATCGGAATATATTCGAGAATATTGACATAATTTTACACAGTTTTTAAAACCTCTGCGTCTTTATAATCATAATATCTTAAAGGTGGCTTTTTAATGTTTAATACACACGATATCACAAGAAACGCTTGTATGCTGCACGGTCCGCTTGCTCATCTCGGATATGACTGGTGGTGGCATTCATTTACGGCTCAAGACGCCAAAACGGGGGAAGATAAACCATTCTTTATTGAATTTTTTGTTTGTAATCCCGCACTTGCCGAGGACGAGCCTGTGTTTGGTCAGCTATTGCAGAATAAACTTCACGGTAAAAAGCCGTCTTATCTTATGGTCAAAGCCGGAACATGGGGAGAGGATCATTGTCAGCTTCATCGTTTCTTTTCGTTGAAGAATGTGACAATGCACGGAGCAGCGCCGTATTCCATAATAGCGGACGACTGCAAAGCCGAAGAAACCGAGCTTTGCGGAAGTATAAGCATTACGCCTGAAGAATCTGCCGCTCACCCCGAGTGGATGTGCGATTTCGGTGAGATGTCATGGCAGCTTACGATAGATAAGCAGATCGCATTTAATGTTGGTTACGGTGCAAGCAAACCGCTTCGAGATGCAGAAGCTTTTGCAATGTATTGGCATGCAGAAGGAATGAAAAGCGCTTATAAAGGAAAGATCACATTTAACGGGAAAGAATATATCGTTACGCCCGAAAAATGCTATGGTTATGCAGATAAGAACTGGGGAAGAGATTTTACAAGTCCTTGGGTATGGCTTTCATCGAATTGTCTTGTCAGCAAGCTTACGGGAGAACACTTGAACAACAGTGTTTTCGATATTGGCGGCGGACGTCCGAAGGTTTATTTTGTTCCGCTTGATCGCCGTTTGATTGGGGTTTTCTATTACGAAGGAAAAGAGTATGATTTTAATTTCTCAAAGCTGCACTTGAAGGTAAAGACTGATTTTTCATTTGAGGAGCTTGATGATGTAGTTGTGTGGCGAGTCAGACAGGAAAATATCCATGCGATAATGGAAACGGAGATCTTTTGCCGCAAAAAAGATATGCTATTTGTGAATTACGAAGCTCCTGACGGAAGCAAGAAGCATAACCGTCTTTGGAACGGCGGCAGCGGTTGGGGAACGGTCAAGCTTTTCGATAAAATAGATGGTCACACCATGCTGGTTGATGAAATTGAAGCAACGCATGTTGGCTGTGAATACGGTGAGTATGATCATTAGATCCACGAGAATGATGAAAGTATTACAACAAGAACGGCAGAGGATATTCCTTATTAAAAGCTCTGCTTTAAACAAGCAGAGACAAAGCCAAAGGCTTTGTGCGTTCAGTAGGGGATTTATACCCCTACTGAACGTGGGGACATTCCCCTCTGCGGTTATAATTGCTGCGCATTTTGTCATACCGCAGTGAATGTGATCGTTTGAAAAATATCGAATAAACATACTGTGAAGAAAGCGACTGTTTGCGTTAGAATGGCAGCAGAAAAACTGTGTGCATAGGCAGAAGCAGTAAGTATAAAGCATATACCCGAAAAGAGCGGTTTTCAGCTTTGCAGACAGAGCGTTATCTTGCTCAAGATCGAAGCTGCCTAATATAAAAGCAGAGAAGAGGTCTTATGTCTGGTAGGGCTAAGGGGTATATTTTACATTTAGTAGTGGTATACAATGTTATTAAGATGTTATCACAATAATATCATAATTTGAATCGATCATTAAGTCGTTTGGATACGACCGATATTTCCATGATCAGACAAACACGCTGCGGAGAATGATAACGTATTTCACCACAGCGTGTTTTATTATTATAAACGTTTACAAACTGCTGAAAAGCGGAAAAATACCTGAGCGACCGATCTTCACATTGATTATTCCAAAGGGGAGAAAACCATCTAGATGGTTGGAATGGCAAAAAGATCGGTAAGAAAAAAATTTTTAGGCTATGTGGTTGTATTAGTACGATAAAAGTAGTATAATGATACTTGGGTAGTGGTAACTAACTAACGATACAGCATCGCAATGGATAAGGTGAAAGCTGCGAAATGAATCGTTCTGAAAGGGGTAACTGTTATGAAAAACTTTGTAAATGAAGAGCAAAAGCTGCCGCTGTTCGGGATAGGGCCGTATCTTGTCGGCGCAATGGGATTGCTTACAGCGATCGGAATACTGCTTTCGGGGAACGTTCTTTGTTCGGGAGTTATGACCGGGATATGGAGCACGATATTCCGGATCGCAGGAATATTTTTTATTGTATTGGGACTATCGATCTGGTTTATCGGCGCGATGCGGTCTGACATGGATGAAAGCATAACCGAAAACAAGCTGCAAACAAGCGGCATCTATTCGTGGGTAAGAAATCCGATGTACAGCGGCTGGTGGCAGGCAATGTTCGGAATAAGCCTAATGTGGCATAATGCGTGGCTGCTTGTAATTCCTGTAATCAACTGGTGCGTTATGACAATAGTGCTGATAAACACGGAGGAAAAGTGGCTGCTTGATCTGTATGGGCAGGAATATGCGGACTACAAACAACGGGTAAACAGGTGTATCCCGTTTCCAACGAGAAAAATGGAGGTGAAATAATCATGAAAACCGAAAATCAATACAAGGAACTTACTATAAAGGAATTTACAAAAGCAGCCGATATTTACGAGAGCGGCAGCGCAGGTATATATGAGATGTGTAAGGAGGATTACCCGTATATATCGAGCGAACTTGAAAAGGAAGATTACACCGATCTGCTCGACTGCGGCTGCGGCACGGGGCCTATGATCTCGCTGCTTTTTGAGAAAGACCCGACTAAACACTACACCGGAATTGACATTACCCCGAGAATGATCGAGGTGGCAGCGGCAAAAGAGCTGAAAGGTGTACGATGGATAGTCGGTGATTGCGAGAACTTGCCGTTTGAGGACAATTCATTCGACGCGATGATCTGCTCCAACAGCTTTCATCATTACCCGAATCCGCAGAAGTTTTTCGACAGCGTAAAGCGAGTTTTACGTCCCAACGGAAGGCTTATACTACAGGATTACACTGCACCCTCACCGGTACTTTGGCTGATGAACCACACGGAAATGCCGCTTGCAAATCTCATCGGGCACGGTGACGTTGCGGCATATTCATTAGAAACGGTTGCCGGTTTCTGTGAAAAAGCGGGACTGAAAGTCGAAAAACTTGAGAGAGCGAAAAAGTTCCGACTTCATCTTGTTGCGAGGAACGATTTGTGATCTGAGGTGTTATTGTGGATATTGACAAGTCTATTGAACGATACAAAATAGTATACAAAAAGTCATTAAGCTTCCTAAACTGTGACGGTATTGACGAGAAGCTGACCAAATATTCCGATAGGCTCAAACAGATGTACGCCTCCGATAAATTTAAGGAACATAACTCAAACTTCCCACATCAATGCTCATTCAAAAGGGTGACAGTTCAAGGGAAAGGTGACAGTAGAAATGACAGTAATCTGACAGTTCAAAAGCCCCAAAACCCGCATGGTTAAGCCATTTTTTAAAAAAATGACAGAAGTGACAATAAAAATTCGCACTTCTTATATATATTTTTTATTTATACTATTATAT
>CACZCM010000014.1 GCA_902779615.1 uncultured Ruminococcus sp.
GCAGAGACAAAGCCAAAGGCTTTGTGCGTTCAGTAGGGGATTTATACCCCTACTGAACGTGGGGATGGAACCCGCCGCCTATAGAGGGTGCGGGTCTCCTGTGGAGACCTCTGCGCACGTGATCACCGACCGAGCCGGCAGGCGAGACCCGGGGGACATTCCCCTCTGCAGTTATATATGGAGGTAACCGTATGTGTGGTATTGCTGGGTGGTATTCCGCCAATGAAAAAATGACTTCAAAAACCGAGGTGCTCGAAGAAATGAGCCGCAGGCTTTGCCGCAGAGGACCTGACGAACACGGAATGTATGTTGACGAAAATGCGGCCTTGATCCACAGGCGTCTTTCGGTAATAGACCCCGAACACGGCAAGCAGCCTTTCTCGGCAAAATCGGGCAGCGGCGAGATAATTCTTGTATATAACGGGGAGATCTACAATGCAGCGGCGATCCGAGAGGAGCTTATTTCGAGAGGATACGAGTTTGTCGGTCATTCGGATACAGAGGTGTTGTATAATGCTTATCTGCACTGGGGCGAAGGCTGCGTGGAGAAGCTCAACGGGATATTTGCGTTCGTGTTTTACAATATAAAGGAGCGTTCAATGTTTCTTGCGAGAGATCCTATCGGCGTGAAGCCTCTGTTTTATTATAACAAAAACGGAGAGTTTCTTTTTGCCTCCGAGATCAAGGTGCTGCTTGCAAGTCATTGCGTTGAGCCGATAATCGACGAAACCGGGCTGATGGAGATCTTTTTTGTTGGGCCGGGTAAAACTCCCGGCAGCGGCGTATTCAAAGATGTTGAGGAACTTCTTCCCGGTGAATGCGCTTGTTATAAGAACGGAAGGCTTACAAAACGCCGTTATTTCAAGGTAACGGCAGTGCCGCATGAGCACGATCGAAAACAAACGATCGAATACGTTAAATACCTGCTGACCGACTCGATCAAGCGTCAGCTTGTCAGCGATGTTCCGCTTTGTACGTTCCTTTCGGGCGGTCTTGACAGCAGCGTGATCTCAGCCGTTGCCGCCGAAGAGTACCGAAAGCGCGGCGCTCAGCTCAATACCTACTCCGTTAATTATACCGATAATGCAAAATATTTTCGATCATCGAAATTCCAGCCGAATTCCGACGAAGAATTTATCGACATCATGGTTAAGCATATCGGTTCACGTCACGAAAAAGTGGTTCTGGACAATCGTTCTCTGTTCTCCGCAAATTTTGACGCTGTTGAGGCGCGCGACCTTCCGGGAATGGCGGATGTTGACGGCTCGATGCTGCTGTTTTGCCGCGAAGTCAAAAAGAATTTCACGGTCGCTCTGTCGGGCGAATGTGCAGATGAGCTTTTTGGAGGCTATCCGTGGTATCATGACCGTGATATACTTTTCAGCGAGTGTTTTCCATGGTCACATTCCCAGGAGATCCGACGCAGCGTTCTGAAGAGCGGATTTTTGCCAAAAGGCGAAGAATATGTACATTCGCGCTACGAAGAAACGGTCAGATCTGCCGATACGCTCCCGAGTGATTCTCCGCTCCAAAAGCGCATGAGAGAGATGTTCATGCTAAACATTAACTGGTTCATGCAAACGCTGCTTGACCGCAAGGATCGCTGTTCCATGTACAGCGGACTTGAGGTGAGAGTTCCTTTCTGCGATCACAGGATCGTTCAGTACGCATACAATATGCCGTGGGAGCTGAAGTCGCTCGACGGCAGAGAGAAGGGGATCGTTCGTCAGGCGTTTTCCGATACTCTGCCCGAAACGATAGCATGGAGAAAAAAATCGCCGTATCCCAAAACTCATAACCCCGAATATATGGCGCTTTGTGTGAGATCAGCGAAGAACATTATGAATGATGTAACTTCGCCGCTCTATGATATTATCGACCGAGGCGGCATACAAAAAATAATCGATGATCCCGACGGAATATCTTCACCATGGTACGGTCAGCTGATGAAAGCTCCTCAGATACTTGCATATATCGCCCAGGTGGATTACTGGATGCGTAAATATAATGTCAGGATCGAATAACGCAGTACTAAGAATTCACGGTCGTAATATCGTTATAACCGCAGAGCAGATGTACTCTGTTTCTGCAGGCGGCGGGTTTTATCTCACGTTCAGCAGGGGGGTAAATCTCCAACAGAAGGCATAAGCCTACGGCTTGTATTTGCTTGTTAAAAGCAGAGCTTTTAATAGTTCGCGAGTCTTTTTAAACAGCTTAAAGTTTAAGGATGAAAGAGGGACGCTTTGGAATAAAGCGTCCTTTATTATGGTTAAAACAATAACAGAACGTCTTTTTTACTTCAATAATAATGAAAACTGTAAAACCATGATCGATGATATGGGAAGTTAAAGTAAATTATAAAAAATTTGTTACGGTACTTGCAATTCTTCAAAAGCTGTAGTATAATAATTAGGTGTCATTGGGCAGATCCAATGGCAGCTATTGCATTACACACATGAATGTAAATGTTTCGGTTTGGTGTCCGCAGGAGCGGATCTCCCGAAAGCGTTCATGGAGGAAAAACCAAGGAGGAAATAAAAATGGCAGTAGTATCAATGAAGCAGCTTCTTGAAGCAGGTGTACACTTTGGTCACATGACAAAAAGATGGAACCCTAAGATGGCAGAGTACATCTTCACAGAGCGTAACGGCATCTACATTATCGATCTTCAGAAGACTGTAAGAAAGCTTGAAGAAGCTTACAACTTTGTTCGTGATCTTTCCGCAGAGGGCAAAAGCGTACTCTTTGTAGGTACAAAGAAGCAGGCTCAGGAGTCGGTTAAGGAAGAGGCTCTCCGTGCAGGCGCTTACTATGTAAATGCAAGATGGCTCGGCGGCATGCTCACAAACTTCACAACTATCCGCAGAAGAATTGCAAGACTCAAGCAGCTTCGCGCTATGGAGCAGGACGGTACATTCGAACTTCTTCCGAAGAAGGAAGTTATCGCTCTTCGTCACGAGATCGAGAAGCTCGAGAAGTTCATGGGCGGTATTGAGGACATGGACGAGATCCCCGGCGCGCTCTTTATCGTAGATCCCCGCAAGGAAAGAATTGCTGTTGCAGAGGCTAAGAAGCTCGGCGTGCCGATCGTTGCAATTGTAGATACTAACTGCGATCCCGATGAGATCGATTACGTTATCCCGGGTAACGACGACGCTATCAGAGCTGTTAAGCTCATTTCCGGCACTATCGCAAACGCTATCATCGAGGGTCACGAGGGTCAGATGGGCGCAGCAGATATCGAAGCTAAGGAAGAGGACGCAGAGTAATTCTGCATAATATAGCCGCAGATTATAACGCGGCAAAGGGAGCATTGCCGCTCCCTTCAAATAATAACACGGAGGTAAAGTACAATGGCAGCATTTACAGCTAAAGATGTAATGAATTTAAGAGCCACAACAGGCTGCGGCATGATGGACTGCAAGAAGGCACTCACAGAGGCTGACGGCGATGTTGAAAAGGCTATCGATATACTCAGAGAGCAGGGTCTTGCAAAGGCTGCAAAGAAGGCTGATAGAATCGCAGCAGAGGGCGTTGCATACGCAGTAACAAATGACGACAACACACAGGGCGTTGTTATCGAGGTTAATGCAGAAACAGACTTCGTTGCCAAGAACGCAGAGTTCCAGGCGTTTGTATCACAGCTTGCGCAGACAGTTATGGCTCAAAGCCCCGCAGATGTTGACGCGCTCATGGGCTGCAAGGCAGAAGGTTCGGAAATGACAGTTGAAGAGGTTCTCAGAGAGAAGATCCAGACGATCGGTGAGAACATCAAGATCCGCCGTTTCGAGAAGTTTGATATGCCCTGCGTAGCTTATGTTCATGCAGGCGGCAAGATCGGCGTTCTCGTTGGCTTCAACACCGATGTTGACACAACAAATGCAGATTTCGTTGCTTACGGTAAGGACGTAGCAATGCAGATCGCAGCTCTCAACACAGCTTATCTTAACGAAGCTGCTGTTCCCGCAGAGGTTATCGCTCATGAGAAGGAGATCATGGTAGCTCAGATGAAGCAGGATCCCAAGATGGCTAACAAGCCCGAGCAGGTTCTCGCTAAGATCGTTGAGGGCAAGGTTGGCAAGTTCTATAAGGAGAACTGCCTTGTAGATCAGGAGTTCGTAAAGGACAATTCCAAGACGGTTGGTTCTTATACAAAGGAAACAGCAAAGGCTCTCGGCGGCAACATCGAGATCGCTAAGTTTGTACGTTTCGAGAAGGGCGAAGGTCTTGAGAAGCGTCAGGACGATTTCGCAGCTGAAGTTGCTAACATGGTTAAGTAATCCGTTCTTCGGAAGCTTACTGTTATAAAGATTGTTCAAACCCCGATGAAATCTCGATTTCTCGGGGTTTTGTTTTGCCTATGGCTGAATATGATGATCTGCAAAGTACAGTTTATTCAGAGCAATAATTGGGTAGGAAATTGGGTAAAACTTAATCCCGGGATCTACGGCTGATTTTACCCGACTTGAGTTTGTTCCTGATCAATTTCAATATAAAGCTGCGCAAAAAATATGGACTATAAGACGATTTATCTTATAGTCCATTTTGTTTTGTTTCAATATATAACTTTCCGGTGAGTCATAAACGTCATTTGTCTGTAACGTCAATTATTGTTTTCCCGATCCTATCGTTGACGCCTATACCTACACTGTGACGGAGAATTGCCAGTGCGTCCGAGGAGTCTATTTGGCTGTTGCTGTCAATGTCAGCGGCTGCCTTGCTTTCCGGAGTTGACGGCTGAAGCCCAACGCTCATTCTGAGAACCAAGAGCGCGTCTGCGGAATCAACAAAGCCGTCGGAATCCAGATCACCCAGTACAGCACTGTTCTTAGTTTTTTCACCATACTCAATTAAAAAGTTTGTGTTGATAGTACATTTTTTCTTTTCAATTTTTAGCTTGTTCAACGATCCGTATGAATCCATTAGATCATCATTTCCGACAATTCGAAAGAGTGCGCCGTCATATACAAAAGTAATATAGCTGCGGGGATCGTCTTCGAACTTACCAACAACACAGTCATATTCTGTTTCGCCGATTACTAAGTCTTTTTCTTCTGTGACCGAATAAGCGGGATAGAAATCATCGGAGTCATTTGGATTGATCTTTTCCATCAATTCCATTGTGGAACAGTCATATGAGTTACCAATATACATCCACTGAACATACTGAATGCCTGTTTTCTCTATTTCCGATGTATAATAAACATTAACGTTATTATACAAATCGTTTAAAAATAAATGTACACCGTTTGCGTTTAATTCCTGTTCGTCTAATGACAAAACATAAACTCCGTAATAATTAGCATTGCCGATCAGATCCACGATCTTCGATGATGATTCGTTCGGTTGTTGTTTTTCAAATTCTGCCAAGAACGTTTCGTCAAGATCATTTTCCAAAGCAAATACCAATTCGTTTGAATCATTGTAAGTGTAACTGCCAAACGACTCCGGAACAAGAGCATGGCTCGTTATCGGCAAAGCCGAAGATGTACCAATGATAGAAACAGCACTCAATAGAGCTATGATTTTTTTCATGGTTTTCACCTCAATTCTAAATCTGCTATGTGTATTGTCTGTAATAACGGCTGACCGAGAATGTTATATTATATTCTCACCCCCATAGTAGAAAACAACATTGACCGTGATACCTATCATAAGCTTCAGTGTTTTTTAGATATCTTCGTTTTCAAGCCGGATAACCGGTACGGAATAATGTTAATATGATCATGATTGTATTTTTATATTGTATCACTTTTTTGAGCAAAAAGCAAGCAAAAATATATATTTATCATGGCTTTTGAATGAGTTATGAAATTATTAATTACTCAAACTTCCCACAAGCATACATCAGGTGACAGTAGATCTTGAGAACTGTCACCTGATAAATTTTACTCATTCAAAAGCTATGATATGTTAATTTGATAATAATACATAACGGATAATAATAAAAAACAGTTGAAAAAAACACAGCGATAAACTACAATTTATCGCTGTGTTGTATTAAAAGCTCTGCTTTAAACAAGCAGACATAAGCCGTAGGCTTGTGCGTTCAGTATGGGGATTAACCCCTGCTGAACGTGGGATGAAGCCTGCCTCTAAGGATGGTTCCATCTCCTCTGCAGTTATATTAGAAATTAATTAAAGCATATGTGCAATGATCTCATCATGTGACTGTGCGCTCAGATAAGCGGGCGCTACGTCAAATACTGTCTTGCAGCCGCTCTGACCTTCTTTGTTCAGGCGATATGCTGCGCGAGCAAATGCGATAAGTACGCTTGCCGTAAATTCAGGGTTCGAGTCAAGCTTCAGGCTGTATTCGATAACATGATTGTGTTCGTCATTTGCGCCTGTTTTGCCGCTTCTGATAACGACGCCGCCATGGGGAAGACCGCTGTGGTCTCTTGCCATTTCCTCGGCTGTTATGAAGTTTACTGTTGTATCATAATCTGCAAAGTAGTTCGGCATAGTCTTGATCTCATTTTCAATTCGAGCCTTGTCTGCGCCTTCTTCTGCAACAACATAGCATACTCGCGTGTGCTTCTCTCGTGTCGTAAGAGTTGGGTTCTTGCCGCTGCGAACGTCCTCAAGCGCCTTGGGTACGGGAACGGTATACTGACGTGCGTCCTTAACTCCGTCTATTCTGCGTACTGCGTCGGAGTGACCCTGGCTGACGCCCTTACCCCAGAATGTGTAATCTTCACCATCTGTAAGAATGCAGTTGCTGTAAAGACGAGCGAGCGAGAACATTCCCGGATCCCAGCCTACGGAGATAAAGCCGATCTTGCCGCCTTCTTTAGCTGCATTGTCAACATTTTTAAAGTGAGTGGGGATATTTGCATGAGTGTCGAAGCTGTCAACAACATTGAAATCGCGAGCGAGGGCAGGAGTCATCTCGGGAAGATCCGTTGCGCTGCCGCCGCAGATGATAAGAACATCGATCTCGTCCTTGTATTCTACTATTTTTGAGGCCTCCACAACGGGAACACCCTCGGAAGCGATTTTTACAGTTGAAGGATCTCTTCTTGAAAAAACAGCTTTCAGCTCAGTATCTTTATTCTTTCTAATAGCTTGCTCCACACCTCGTCCAAGGTTGCCATAGCCATAAATGCCAATTCTGATGCTCATTTTATTTACACCTCTCAGTTGAATTTGTGAATGGAAACATCACGTTTGTATTATACTACATTTCTTTTCTTAAATCAATATGTATATTTAAATTCCTTGAAGAAATTTGCAGGATATTTAGAATAATCCTGCAAATTACACACGAAAAGTCCGAATTTTAATGGTTAAAGACCGAAAATTGAAGGAAAACATTTGGCGTATTCTTCAAATAAAAATGCGGCAGAATTCGATCTGCCGCACAAAGATATCAATCCATTTCGTATGTCATATAACCGTCCATTGCATCTGTAACAAGCTCTTCATAAACAAATATTGCCAGATCCTTGCGTTCGGATTCCATGTCAACGATGTCCAGAGTCGACATACCGTAGTGCCACCCTGCGTCATAATTGCCATCGGACGGTAAACGGTGTTCAACAAGATCGTAAGAGAGGTATGTCAGCGAATTTGCAACAAGCGTTGTGATCTCGTTCTTTTTAAGGTTTGTTGTTACAAGCGGCCCTACCTTATCGACTATAGCTATAATGTCGGCGAGGGAGGCTGATTTCATGTCGCTTGCGAGCTTGCGTATCATTTTGCGCTGACGCTCTGTTCTGTCGAAGTCACTTCCGGAGAAGCCCATTTCTTCATCGCCTCGGTTACGAGCATACCACAGCGCCTGTCTGCCGTTGAGGTGTACCATTCCGGGCTTATCCTGAAGCTCATGCCGAGTCTTGACCTGATGGTTCTTCCAACACTGCCAGTTGATGTAGTCGATCTCTTCGGCTGAAAGCTCCAGATCTATGCCTCCGAGAATATCGATGATCTCACGGAAGCTGTCGAAGTCAACAACGGCATATCTGTCGATATTGACGCCGAAATTTTGCTCGATAGTTGCAATCGCAAGCTTCGGTCCGCCGTAGGCGTAGGAGTGATTCAGCTTGCTGTAGCCGTATTCGGGAATATATACCCACAGATCTCTCATGAACGAAGTGACCTTCAGCCTTTTGTGACGGTTGTCAATGGACAGCATGATAATAGTATCGCTGCGCTGACTGGTTCCGTCGTCACGGTCTGCGCCGAAAAGCATAATGTTGAGAACCATGGGGTCGTTGAGCAGCTGCCCTTCGTCAAAGCTCATGTTGACCGAGCCGCCGTTTATGTCGATATCGTATTTTTTGATCTCGCGCCTGCCGTCTGCATCGTAGTTTTCGTCTTCATCAAAATCGCCCGAGTCACTGTAGTTCAGTGAGTCAATTGTTTTGTAGTAGTAGATAAACCCGCTGCCCGTTAACGCCATTATCACGGCAAGTGTAATCAGAACGATATTGCGAATTATGAGCCGCTGACGCTTTTTTTTGCTTTTCTTTGGCTTTTCCCGCGAGGCAGGAGCATTCCCGCTGTCGTCGTAGTTTCCCAATATTTCGTAGCCGTTATTTGACGTGACATCGTTTTTCTTTGCCATAAGCCGAGATCCTTTCATTATATATGGGAATACGCAGTTCAGCACACGCACTTCCCGATAATCAGCTTGTACTTCATTATTATAATCTTTATTCTTGTTTTTATAATTGTTTTAAAGAATTATTTTTGTCGAAATTTGCTATTTTTGTATCTATTAATTTGTATATTTCTAATAATCTACTGTGATATTCCCGACAGGCATAATAAAAAAATTTTAAAAGTATAATTTAAAACTGTTGACATTACGACGAAAATTGGATATTATATTATTAACGGATTTTTTACGGAGGTGTAATATATGAAAAACGAGAAAAAAAGCACTTTAGGAATCGTTATCGCTATAGTGACATTTGCTGCCGCTGTATCGGCTGCTGTTACGGCTTTTCTTGTTGTTAACGAAAAGAAAAAGAGAGACGAGGAAGAGCTTGAACGCTATCTTGACTGCTCTATACAGTAACAGACTGAGCGGCTTGTTTTTACAGGCTGCTCTTTTTTTGCGCAGGAGGAATCATGCAAGATTTGATAGATGCTATTTATAACTTTGACCACAGCATTTTGCTTTTTATTCAGGAGAATCTTCGTTTTGAGCCGATGACGACGTTAATGCAGATCATCTCCAAAAGCGTCAATGTCGGCGCAATGTGGGTGATCCTGGGCTTGGTCTTTTTGTGTTTTAAGCGAACTAGGGTGGCGGGCGCGGTTATGCTGTCTTCTCTTGCTGTCGGTCTTCTTATCAACAATGTGATTATCAAAGGTACATTTAACAGGACCAGACCTTACGATACATATTCAGACCTTGTTACTCTAATAAAGAAGCCTGCCGATTCGTCCTTTGCGTCGGGTCATACAACGGCGTCGTTTGCTGCAGCAACAGCGCTCGCTCCGTTTTTAACGAAGCCCTTGGCGGTGTTTGTTATTTTTTATGCATTTCTTGTTGGGTATTCCAGATTATATCTGGGGGTGCATTATCCAACCGACGTTTTTTTCGGCTGTATTATCGGGATCACTGCCGGATTGTTATCATATTATATCTATTCCAAAAAATTTGATTTGGCTCGCCATAAATTGATAAATAATAATAATTCTTAATTTTCACTTGATTTTTTACAAAAATTGTGATAGAATATACTGTAGATATTATGAATGACATCTCTTGAGATCTATTATGAAAATACTGATCTCAAACGCAGATCTCGGAGCGGTTTTTAATACACAAAGGAGGAATATATTATGATAGTGAATGTAAACGGCGGAACCATTTCCGAAGAAGAGAAGCAGGCTTATATGAAATATGTGATCGGCAAACATTCTGATCAGAAGATAACACAGCTCGATATTAATATTGACGGCGAATATGTTGATCTCAAATATCACTACGAACCGCAGGACTTTGAACGCATCAGAAGGATAACGGGATACCTTGTCGGCACACTTGACCACTGGAACAACGGCAAGCGTGCAGAAGAGCGTGACAGAGTGAAGCATGATGTGACTGTTATGGAACAAATATGACATAAAAAGAACGCTGTCTTTTCAGGCAGCGTTTCTTTGTTTTCTGAATTCTCAAAAAGAAAAAAAGCTTTAAGTCAAGATTATTGAAATAACCTATTGACAAATCGGGAGAAATGTAGTATTATATGAATGCGTTAGTCAAGTCTAACTAAAATTTAGGTTTATTTATGGCGGAAGTGCTTATAAATAAGATTTTTTAATTGTAAAGTTTAACACGTATAACTTGTCTTTGTAGGAGGAAAATATGAGCGTAGTTATTGTCGGCGGAAATGAAAGAATGGAAGAGAATTATCATGCAATATGCCGAAAGTACGGATTCAAGTCAAAGGTATTTACAAAAGAAAGCGGAGCTATCAAGAAAAAGATCGGTAACCCCGATCTGATGATCCTGTTTACAAATACAGTATCTCATAAAATGGTTCTGAGCGCATCGGCAGAGGCAAAGAAAAACAATGTTCCGATAGCATATTGCCACTCAAGCTCCAAGGCCGCGCTGACCGAGCTTTTGAGAAGTCACGTTAATGCGGCAGTGTGATCTGCTGCATTATTATTTGTGAGCGGAATGAGCACGGCTGTATGCACATTTTTTTCAATGTGTAATATAATATGAAAGAGGTATGTTGGAGGAGCGCTTGGTTACGAGGCTGACATAATGGTTTCGCACCATGGACCGAGACAGAGCGTATGAGCCTAAAACATTCCTCCAACGGTCTTTATACCGGCCGAACAGACGCCTGCTCTCAAGTTTCAAAAAATTTTGCAAATCACAAAAAAAACTATTGACACACATTGATTTTAATGCTATTATGTTTTTAATGCAATTATGATAGAGGTGCAGGTGCTAAGAGTAGCGGTGCAGGAAGGCTTCGCAGGCTATGTGCAGCGTGAAAGGGGTATCTGCCGAAAGGCAAGTAAGGCGTAAGCTTGCCTTGGTAGTGCGGACAATATCCGTATTACTGTCGCCGGTAAGACTGTGCGGAGAGCTATCTTAATTATGAGAAACACTCCTTATATTTTTTGTGTTTTGAGTGATTTTGATAGCCGATGTATATCGGCTTTTTTTGTTGCAGAAATATTATTGTAAGGAGAGTTTTATTATGTCAAAAAACACAATTTTTACAGGGGCTGCCACAGCTTTGATCACACCGTTGAATGAGCAGGGAATTGATTACGAGAACTTTGGCAGGCTGATCGATTGGCAGATCGAGCAGGGGATAGACGCCCTTGTTATCTGCGGCACAACGGGCGAGGCGTCTACACTTTCAGACGAGGAGCATCGCGCAGCGATCAAGTTTGCTGCCGAAAGGATCGCAGGCAGAGTTCCGATGATCGCAGGTACCGGCGCAAACGACACGGCTTACGCTGTAGAGCTGACAAAATATGCCTGCTCGGTAGGTGCTGACGCGTGTCTTATCGTTACGCCTTACTACAACAAGGCAACTCAGAACGGCTTGGTGAAGATGTTCACAACTATTGCGGACGCTTCCACAAAGCCCCTCATTCTTTATAACATTCCTTCAAGAACGGGTGTTAATATCGGCGTTGACGCTTTCAAGAAGCTGATGACTCACCCGAACATTGCAGCCGTAAAGGAAGCAAGCGGAAATCTCTCGCAGTGTATCAGCGAGATACACGAGTGCGGAGAATATCTCGATTTCTACAGCGGCAACGACGATCAGATCCTGCCGATCCTATCGATTGGCGGCAAAGGTGTTATTTCTGTTCTCTCGAATCTCCTTCCCAAGGAAACGAGCGAGATGGTTCACAAGTACCTCAACGGTGATCTTGCGGCCGCAACTAAGATGCAGGTAGAATATTTGCCGCTGATCAATGCTCTGTTCTCCGAGGTGAACCCGATCCCCGTAAAGGCTGCTATGGCAAAGCTGGGCTTTGGGGAAAACTATGTTCGTCTTCCCCTTACACCTATGGAGGACGCGCACGCAGAGGTTCTCTACGAAGCAATGAGAAATGCAGGACTTCGTTTCTGATAATCAATTAGTTGTAATATATCTTCCCTGAAATCGCTTCCGGCGGTTTTGGGGAGAAAAAGGAAGTGTAAAAAATGATTTGCAATAACTTATCGGTCAATGAAAACGGACACCTGGTATTTGCCGGCAAAGATACAGTGGAGCTGGCTAAAAAATACGGCACTCCTCTTATGCTGCTGGACGAGGGAAAGATACGAGAGAAATGCTCGATATATCGCAGCGCAATGCAAAAATATTTCACTCCCGATTCAATGCCGCTTTTTGCAAGCAAAGCGCTCAGCTTCAAATATATTTACAAGATCGCTGCGAGCGAGAACATCGGGATAGATTGTGTGTCGGGCGGCGAGATATATACAGCCTTTAAGGCAGGATTTCCGCTTGAACGCGCGTATTTTCACGGCAACAGCAAGACAGACGATGAGATCAGATTTGCTGTTGAACACGGCGTAGGACACTTTGTGTGCGACAGCGTTGAGGAGGTTGCCGCCGTAAATGAAATTGTCGGTCAAATGGGCAGAAAGCAGAAGGTTCTTCTTCGCATAACTCCGGGAATCGATCCTCATACTCATAAGAAGATCTCAACAGGCAGCGTTGATTCAAAGTTCGGCGTTGCTATCGAAACAAATCAGGCCTTTGAGCTTGTGGAAGGTGTTCTGAAGCTGGAGAATATCGAACTGACGGGCTTTCACTGCCATATCGGTTCGCAGATATTTGAATATGAGCCGTTCTGCGACGCAGCAAGGATAATGATAAAGTTCATTGCCGATATAAAAAATATGTATGGCTATGAGGCGCTTCAGCTTAACCTGGGCGGCGGTATGGCTGTCAGATATACCGAGGCTGACCCCGAGATAGATTATGACGCTAATATCAAGGGTATCGCAGATATCGTGAAGGAACTGTGTTCGCAATATTCGGTAAAGCTGCCTCAGATCCTGATGGAACCCGGCAGAAGTATAGTTGCCGATGCAGGTCTTACGCTTTATACGGCAGGATATCTGAAAGAGATCACAGGTGTAAAGAATTATATATCCATTGACGGAGGAATGACCGACAATCCGAGATTTACATTGTATCAGTCGCCTTACACGGTAGTTCTGGCTAACAGAATGAACGAGGACTGCAGCTATAAGTGTACCGTTGCGGGACGCTGCTGCGAGAGCGGAGATATTATTCAGGAAGATGTTATGATGCCGAAGCCCCGCCGTCATGATATCATTGCCGTATTGACGACCGGAGCGTATAACTACGCTATGGCAAGCCATTACAACAAGGTGCCGAAGCCGGAGGTCGTTATGATAAAAGGTGATGAGGACTTCACAGTCATCAAGCGCGAAACATACGAAAGTATGATATCGAACGAGATATAACCGCAGAAGGAATGTAACCTACCTCTAAGGCGGCGGGTTAGATCTCTTGGTCGGTAGGGGTCAACCCCGTTATTGAACGCGCGAGCCTGCGGCTTGTGTCTGATCGTCGAAAGCAGAGCTTTTGATTCTTTAGGATTAGCTGTTTACATCAGGAGGATAAGCAGTCATTTCTGTAGTAAAAAACGGTTGAGATAAGTACAAGGACTTTCTCTAAGCTGTGGACAGCGATTAATTGCGTGTTCCGTTTAAAATGCATTGATAGATAAGACTAACCCGCTGAGATCGGTGCGGGTTAGTCTTACATTGTATATAGTATATTGTGAACATGATGTTTGGCGATTCTATATAATGCAGAGAATAACAATTATCGGTTGCTATAATTACCTAATATGTGGAGAAACATTAATAAAATACGTGAATTTAGCCAAAAATCAATAATGTTTGGTTTTTTCACTTTTTTCTATTGAAAAAACAAAGAAGATGTGCTATTCTATATACAGTGAATGTGAGCTTTGCAAATGACATTGATAAAAAAATAACAATGTTTCGCATTCTCTCGCATTCTTAAGAGAGTTTATTATAGTCAGGAGAGTTAAAATGAGCGAAAAACAGTACGCTGTTGTTGACAGCGCAGAAACCTTCGAACAACTTCTGGTAAGAGTCAGAGCAGCTCAGACTAAGTATTCAACATATACTCAGGAGCAGGTGGACGCAATTTTCAGAGCAGCCGCGCTTGCTGCAAACAACGCTAGGATCCCGCTTGCGAAGATGGCTGTTGAAGAAACAGGCATGGGTATCGTTGAAGATAAGGTGATCAAGAATCACTATGCAGCCGAGTATATCTACAATGCGTATAGAAATACAAAGACCTGCGGAATTATAGAGGAGGATAAGGCGTACGGAGTAACAAAGATCGCCGAGCCGATCGGCGTGATCGGCGCAGTTATCCCCACCACAAACCCGACCTCCACTGCGATCTTCAAGACGCTTATCGCTCTCAAAACACGAAATGCTGTTATTATCAGCCCTCACCCCAGAGCAAAAAACTGCACGATTGCAGCAGCAAAGCTGGTTCTGGAAGCTGCCGTTAAGGCCGGTGCCCCCGAGGATATCATCGGCTGGGTGGACGTTCCGAGTCTTGAGCTTACAAACACGCTTATGAGAGAGTCCGATCTTATTCTCGCAACGGGCGGTCCCGGCATGGTAAAGGCGGCATACTCCAGCGGTACTCCTGCGCTCGGCGTTGGTGCCGGCAATGCTTCGGCTATTATCGATCCCTCCGCAGACATCATCAATGCAGTAAACTCAATTATCCACTCCAAGACCTTCGACAACGGTATGATCTGCGCAACAGAACAGACGGTCATTGCTGACAAGGATGTTTATGACGCAGTTAAGGACGAGTTTATCAGGAGAGGCTGTTACTTCCTCAACGAGGACGAGAAGGATAAGATCAGAAAGACTATGCTCATTAATGGCGCGCTCAACGCTAAGATCGTAGGTCAGCGACCGGTTACGATCGCAAGAATGGCAGGCTTTGAGGTCCCCGAGAAGACAAAAGTCCTCATCGGTGAGGCTGAAAGAACAGATCCCGAGGAAGCATTCGGTCACGAGAAGCTTACAACGATCCTCGGTATGTATAAGTCGGAGAATTTTGATAATGCGCTCGATATCGCAGAAACTCTCCTTGTTAACAACGGCGGTCTCGGTCATACTGCTGTTCTCTGGATCGACAACGTAAACGAAAGAGCTAAGCTCGACAAATTTGCGGAGAGAATGAAGGCGTGCAGACTGATCGTTAATACTCCGTCTTCACTTGGCGGTATCGGCGATCTCTATAACTTCAAGTTTGCTCCGTCGCTTACTCTCGGCTGCGGCTCGTGGGGCGGCAACTCCGTATCGGAGAATGTTGGCGTTAAGCATCTTTTGAATATCAAAACTGTAGCGGAGAGGCGTGAAAATATGCTTTGGTTCAGAGCACCGGAAAAGGTTTACTTCAAGAAGGGCTGTCTGCCTGTTGCGCTTTCCGAGCTTCAGACGATGGGAAAGAAAAGAGCGTTTATCGTTACCGACAGCTTCCTTTTCTCCAACGGCTACACAAAGCCGATCACAGATAAGCTCCACGAAATGGGTATCGAATATACAACGTTTTCAAATGTTGCTCCCGACCCGTCGCTTGCATGTGCTATCGAGGGCGCTGAACAGATGAAGACCTTCAAGCCCGATGTGATCATTGCGCTCGGCGGCGGTTCTGCAATGGACGCAGGCAAGATCATGTGGGTACTCTACGAGCACCCGGAGGCTGACTTCCTTGATATGGCTATGCGTTTCGTTGATATCAGAAAGAGGATATATACGTTCCCGAAGATGGGCGAAAAGGCGTACTTTATCGCTATCTCCACTTCGGCAGGTACAGGCTCCGAGGTTACTCCGTTTGCGGTTATAACCGACGAGAGAACAGGTGTTAAATATCCGCTTGCCGATTATGAGCTTCTCCCGAATATGGCAATTGTCGATACGGATTATCATATGACCGCTCCGAAGGGGCTGACAGCTGCATCGGGTATTGACGCTGTTACTCATGTTCTTGAGGCATACGCTTCCATCATGGCAACCGAGTATACAGACGGTATCGGACTCAGAGCGATCAAAACTATCTTTGAGTATCTCCCGAGAGCCTATGACAATGGCGCGAACGATCCTGTCGCTCGCGAGAAAATGGCGAATGCAGCTACTATGGCAGGTATGGCGTTTGCGAATGCGTTCCTCGGCGTTTGCCACTCAATGGCTCATAAGCTCGGTGCGTTCCACCACATTCCTCACGGTATCGCAAATGCGCTGATGATCGATCACGTTCTCAGGTTTAATGCTGCCGAGGTTCCCACAAAGATGGGCACATTCAGTCAGTACGATCATCCCCATACGCTTGCACGCTACTGCGAGATCGCAGATTTCCTTGGCATTCAGGGCAGTACAAATGAAGAGAAGCTCGAAAACTTCATCAAGGCTCTGGACGAACTGAAGGAGAAGGTCGGCATAAAGAAGACTATCAGAGACTACGGTATCGATGAAGAAGACTTCCTGAACCGTCTTGACGATATGTGCGAGCAGGCGTTTGACGATCAGTGCACAGGCGCTAACCCAAGATACCCGCTTATCAGCGAGATCAAGCAGATGTATCTGAATGCATACTACGGCAATGACGAAACAGTTTGATATATAAAAATTTTCATGCACCGATTGTTTACAGTCGGTGCTTTTTTTGGTATAATAATAGTTGAAGACTAAACAGATCATAATTTAAAACATACTCCGAGGTGGTATTCATGATTGAGAACGACAAAAAAGGTATTCTTGCCGTGTACCTTTTGGGTGTGAGCTGCCTGTTGATATCAATAATCTTTATTATTAATAATTATCTTATATTAGGCGCTGTCGAACTGTGTATCTGTATAATCGAATTCGCCGGTGCAACATATCTAGTGTTAAAAAACAAAGAAAACAATAAGGATGGTTCAAATGAATATAATGACAAGACCATATAAAGAGTCTGATCTGGCTGAGATGATCGAGATATGGAACGAGGTCGTTGAGGCGGGGAACGCTTTTCCGCAGGAGGATCGCCTTGACCTCGACAGCGGTGCAGAGTTTTTTTCGGCTCAAAGCGAAACGGCTGTCGCTGTTGACGAAAACGAAAATATTCTCGGATTGTACATTCTTCACCCAAACAATATCGGACGCTGCGGTCATATCGCCAACGCAAGCTTTGCTGTAAACAGTGATTTTCGGGGGCGTCATGTCGGAGAGAAACTTGTGCGCAGCTGTATTGATTCAGCAGGCCGTCTGGGATTTAAGGCGCTTCAGTTCAATGCTGTTGTGGAGAGCAATATATCTGCAAGAAGGCTGTATGAACATCTTGGGTTTATTCAGCTTGGTGTGATAAAGAACGGTTTTCGAATGAAAGACGGAAGCTTCGAGAATATATGCCCGTATTATATTGAAATAACGAAAGACTGATCTACAATGCGACAGATAATTATCAATAAAAACGATTCGGGTCAGCGGCTCGATAAATTCATCACAAAAAGATTCAAGAATATGCCTAAAGCGCTGATGTATAAATATATTCGCACAAAGTATATTAAGGTGAACGGTAAGCGCTGCGAAATCTCAACACGTTTGAACGAGGGAGATGTCATAACGCTTTATATAAAAGATGAGTTTTTTGAAGCCCCCGAATATGATACATATGATTTTTTGAAAGCGCCCGGCAAGCTTGATGTGGTATATGAGGACAGCAATATTATCCTGATGAATAAGCCGACGGGATTGCTGTGTCACCCCGATGAGAATTATCATTTTGATTCGCTTCTGGCACGTTTGCAGCATTATTTGTACGACAAGGGCGAATATGATCCGAAAGATGAAAATTCGTTCGCTCCTGCGCTTGCAAACCGTATTGATCGAAACACAGGCGGCATTGTTATCGGCGCAAAAAACGCAGAGTCGCTCAGAGTGCTGAACCAAAAAATAAAAGACCGTGAATTAAAGAAACTCTATTTGTGCGCTGTCCATGGTGTGCCGAAAAGAAAGTCGGCCATACTTACGGGCTATCTTCAAAAAAACGAGAAGCAGAACAGAGTATATATATCGTCAAAGAAAACGCCCGACAGCAAGACTGTAAAAACAAAATATACCGTTATTCGTACAGTTGGAAATATGAGCCTGTGCGAGGTGGAACTGCTGACGGGAAGAACACATCAGATCAGAGCGCACATGGCGTATATCGGTCATCCTCTTGTGGGCGACGGTAAATACGGTACGAATGCGATCAATAAGAATATATCGCTGAAGTGGCAGGCATTGTGTTCTTATAAGCTGGAGTTTGCTTTCGCAACAGACGGCGGTATTCTGGAGTACCTTAACGGCAGGACGTTTACGGTCGATAAAATCTGGTTTTATGATTATCTTAATTTTTAATTAGATCGGATCAAAAAAACTGACTAAAAGTCATTTTTTAGTATTGACTATTGGTCAGTTTTGTGCTATAATGTGGAAAACGTATCGGTATTGTCTTGATAAATTATTGTGATGATCATTTTGTCCGATTATTACCGGGTCCTGCGTCACAATTTACCGCTTTTATGCAAAAAAAGATCGCAATTGCAATTCTTGTTTATGTAGAATAGCTATTGCACAAGATTTTAGTTTTTGATATAATTTATAAAACAGTGTAAAAACATTTTAGACCATACAAACAGCAGCACTTGCTGCCGATCAAAATGCTGTCGATAAGATTATGATTCGTAAAAGGAACGCTTTATGACAAAGATCGATGAAACCGTAAAAAAGCAAACAATCTATATCGCCGAGTGGACGTTGGTTTTGTCCTGCATGATGGAAGCTGTTTTTCTTTTGGCGGGGAAGTGGTCGCCTGCGGTGCTGTTTGCAAATCTGCTGACGGGATCCGCTGCGGTCTTGAACTTCCTTTTCATGGGTATAACCGTTCAGAAGGCAGTCGATATGGAACAGAAGGACGCAGCCAATTTGATCAGATTTTCACAAAGCATACGCTTGTTGTTTCAGCTTGCGGCAGCGGCAGCGGGAGTTGTTTTTTTTGATCCTGCCGCTGCGATAATACCGCTGTTTTTTCCGAGAGTCGGTGTGTCGGCATACCTTATTCTCAACAAAAACAAGAAGGAGTCCGATCCTTCGAACAATGAGCTTAATCAAGGTGGTGATACAGATTGAAATCAAAAAAGAAAGATTCAAAATTTCGCATTGCAGACGCATTTCTTCTTATCATGATGGTTCTGCCGATCGTGTTCGGAATGGCGCTGAATATAATATTTACCCCCGAATCTAACGGTATTGAGATCGCAGGTCCGCTTGTCTACTTTACGATCCCGCTGCCAATACAATCGCTGCCGATCACCGAGGCGCAGATAAACTCATGGCTGCTTATCATTTCAGTGTTTTTCCTGTGTTTGTATTTAACGCATGGGCTTTCCGCAAAACATCCTACAAAGCGGCAGCATGTCGTTGAATGGGGATTAGAGCAGGTCGATAAACTTGTGTCCGACAATATGGGAGAGTTCTTTAAGGATTTTTCGCCCTTTGTCGCTGCGATCATGGTGCTGTCGGCTTTTTCAAGTCTGATGACGCTCTTTGGACTCTATCCGCCAACCTCCGATCTGAATGTTGTCGGCGGCTGGGCAGTTCTTGTTTTCATCTTAATAACATATTACAAATTCAAGTGCGGTCCTGCGCATTATCTGAAGAGCTTTACCGAGCCTGTTGCGTTTTTAACACCGCTTAACGTTATCAGCGAATTTGCAACGCCTGTTTCGATGGCTTTTCGTCATTACGGTAATATTCTTTCAGGCTCGGTTATTTCCGTTCTCGTTGCAGCTGCTCTTCAAGGTCTGTCGGCGATGATATTCGGTTGTCTGCCCGGCTTCTTGGGGCAATTCCCGTTCCTCCAGATCGGTATTCCTGCCGTGCTTTCGGTGTATTTCGATATTTTCAGCGGCTTGCTTCAGGCGTTTATCTTCGCAATGCTTACTATGCTCTATATCGCATCGGGGTTCCCCGAGGAGGATTACAGAGAAAAGCTTAAACGCAAGGTTACAGCAAAGTAATTTCAGGCTTAATCGCCTATGAGATTTAATAAATTAAAGGAGAAATTATTATGGAACTCGCAATAGGTATCATTTTAGGTTGCTGCGCTCTTGGCGCAGGTATGGCAATGATCGCAGGTATCGGCCCCGGTATCGGTGAAGGTAACGCAGTTGCAAAGGCTTGTGAAGCTATTGGCCGTCAGCCGGAAAGCAGAAGCGCAGTTACAACAACAATGCTCATGGGCTGCGCGGTTGCGGAAACAACGGGTCTTTACGCATTGGTTATCGCAATTTTGCTGATTTTCCTTGCGCCGGGCAGACTTGTAAATATTCTTGTTGAAACAATGAATACACTCGGCTAATATTTAGGGGTTGACATTATGTATTCGTCAGAGGTAATTTCTGTCAATATTTGGCAGATGATAATTTCTATCGCAAATCTTCTGATATTGTTCTTGATTCTAAAAAAGTTTCTTTATAAGCCCGTGCAGGATATGCTGGCGCGCCGTCAGGAAATCATTAACAAGGATTTCGAAGAAGCAAAAAATGCAAAGAAGGACGCCGAGCAAAGCCGCCAAAAGTATAATGAAAAGCTCAGCACTGCGCAAGCCGAGGCGGACGAGATAGTCTCAAGCGCGAAGGCGAAGGCTCAGAGAAAGAGTGACAAGCTGATCGCAAATGCCAAGGTCAAGGCGGACGAGATCATGGACAGAGCTAAGGCGGACGCAGAGCTTGAAAAGAAGAAGGCTGAGGCGGATATCAGGAACGAGATCACGGAGGTATCGACGCTTCTCAGCGAGAAGATACTTGAGCGTGAGATCAATAAGGACGATCACAGAAAGCTTATCGATTCGTTTATAGAGAATTTAGGTGACGACAATGACGGAAACGAGTAAGGAATATGCAGAGGCACTGTTCGCGCTGGCTTTGGAGGAAGGTATAACCGAAGAGATATCCGAAAGCCTGAAAGTCGTGCTGTCGCAGTTTCGGGCGAATCCGATGTATGTCGATTTTTTGGCGTCACCAAATATTCCGGTAAGGGATCGCGTAAATGCAGTAGAAGAGGCATTTGGAGATTCCGTGCATGAGTATGTAGTTTCGTTTTTGAAGCTTTTGTGCAGCAAAGACAGCATTCGCTGCGTGTATAAGGCTATTTATGATTACGATGAGCTGTTCCGCGAGTCAAACGGTGTGGCTAAGGCGAGAGTTATTTCGGCTGTTCCGCTAAAATCGGACGAAAAGGAAAGGCTTAAGGCGAAACTTGAATCTATATGCGGAAAAAAGGTTGAGATGGAGTGTATACATTCAAGCTCTGTGCTCGGAGGTATCGTTGTGTATGTTGACGGCAGAGTGCTTGACGGCAGTTTGAGACGCAGACTGCATGATTTGAAGGAAGTGATAGAAAAATGAGCCGTAAGCCTGAGGAAATCAGCAGCATTATAAAAAGACAGATCAAAGAGTATAAATCAAAAATTGAAATGGCGGAAACAGGCACGGTTGTGCTTGTGGGCGATGGTATTGCGAGAGTATACGGACTGAGAGAGTGCATGGCAAGCGAGCTTCTCGAATTTGAAGACGGCTCTTACGGCATGGCTCAGAATCTCGAAACAGAAACAGTTTCGGTAGCCGTTCTGTCGGATACGAACAATATCCGCGAGGGTACCACGGTTCGCAGAACAGGTCGAGTTTTGTCGGTGCCCGTTGGCGAGCAGCTTTTGGGACGCGTTGTGAACGCTTTGGGCGAGCCGATAGACGGCAAAGGCCCTCACCATTGCACGGTCGAAAAGCCGATCGAGGCGGAAGCGCCGGGAATTATAGAGCGAAAAAGCGTTTCGCGTCCTATGCAGACGGGCATCAAGGCTATCGACAGTATGATTCCGATCGGCAGAGGTCAGCGTGAGCTGATTATCGGCGACAGACAGACTGGTAAAACAGAAATTGCCGTTGATACCATTATTAACCAGAAAACTACCGGCGTAATCTGTATCTATGTCGCTATTGGTCAAAAGGCAAGTTCTGTGGTACAGCTTGCAAATGAGCTTGCTAAAGCCGGTGCGATGGACTACACGATCATCGTTTCTGCGTCCGCAGCCGACAGCGCACCTTTGCAGTACATTTCACCTTATACGGGCTGCGCAATGGCGGAGTATTTTCGTGAGCAGGGCAAGGACGTGCTGATCGTGTATGACGATCTGAGCAAACATGCCGTAGCATATCGTGCGCTCTCGCTGCTTATCCGCAGACCGCCGGGACGTGAGGCGTATCCGGGCGACGTATTCTATTTGCATTCAAGACTTTTGGAGCGTGCGGCTTGCGTTGCCGAAGAATTCGGCGGCGGCTCGATCACTGCTCTTCCTATAATCGAAACGCAGGCGGGCGACGTATCGGCATATATACCGACAAATGTTATCTCGATCACCGACGGTCAGATATTCCTCGAAACAGAATTATTCCACTCGGGAATTATGCCTGCGATAAACCCGGGTATTTCTGTCAGCCGTGTAGGCGGTTCGGCACAGCTCAAAGGTATGAAAAAGGTTGCGGGCGAACTGAAACTTCTGTATTCACAATATCGTGAATTACAGGCGTTCTCGCAGTTCGGCTCCGACCTCGATGCGGACACAAAGGCGCGTCTTGCTCTCGGTGAGAGAATAGTTGAGGTGCTCAAACAGAATAAAAATGCGCCGGTCGAAGTTGGCTGTCAGGTTGCGATAGTGTATGCGGTCATAAACGGTTATCTGAACGACACACCCGTGGCTAAGGTTCATGATTACGAGGAGAGTTTGTACGAGAAACTTCGCAGTGAGAATCAAGATTTCTTGAAGCGCATTGAGGACGGCTATTTTGATGACAGCGACATCGAAACGCTCAAAAATGTGTTCAAGGAAATGAAGAGGTGATTTTGTGGGAGCGGATATAAAAGCACTTCGCACAAGAATCAAGAGCGTTGATTCCACACTTCACCTTACAAAGGCGATGGGGTTTGTTGCTTCATCGAAAATTCGCCGCGCAACGGAGTCAATGAACAGGAGCCGAGAGTATTCGAAGGCAGTTTCAACGATCGTCGATCAGCTCGTATCAAGCCCTGAATGTCGCAAAAGTCCTTATATCAAGGGGAATTCCGGACATACAACTAAACTTGTGGTCATTGCCGGCGACAGAGGACTGGCGGGAGGCTACAACGCAAATGTATTTCGTTTGGTTCGGCAATATCCCGATGCGGAAATAGTTGCTATCGGCAAACGTGCCTGCGATCGATTTGGCGGCGGTTTCATTACATCCGAGCATTTTACGGTAGAGGACGGATTTCAGTTATCTCGTGAGCTGTGTATGGAATTTATGAATAATGAATTTTCCCGCTTGGGCATAGTATATACTCGTTCCATATCGGTGATGACTCAGCAGGCGGATATCATGTGGATACTTCCGCTTGAGAAAAAAGAAGGTCAAAAAGCTGCGGGTACGATTTTCGAACCTGATGAGCTTACTATTCTAAATACTGCAATTCCGGAATATGTTAACGGGAAATTGATCGGCTGTATTCGTGAAAGCTTCTGCGCCGAGGTACTGGCAAGGCGAATGGCGATGGATTCGGCGGGCAAAAACGCGCAGATCATGATAGATGATTTGCAGCTGCAATACAACAGAGCGCGACAGGGCGCGATCACGCAGGAGATAACGGAGATCGTTGCGGGCAGCGGCGAAAGTTGATTTTGAGAAAAAGGAGTGAGCAGCTTTGGCAAATGCTCATAAAGGCACAGTGTCGCAGGTAATGGGACCGGTCGTTGACGTGCGCTTTGACGAAGGCACGCTTCCGGCAATTTACAATGCGCTCACTATGCAGATAAAAGATAGGACGCTTACCGTTGAGGTGGCTCAGCATATCGGCGACAGAACTGTTCGCTGCATTGCCATGGCTTCTACGGACGGACTTAGAAGAGGTACGCCGGTTACAGATACCGGTAAGGCGATCAGCGTTCCTGTCGGCAAAGAAACATTGGGGCGTATTTTCAATGTCCTCGGCGATACGGTTGATATGAAGGAACCGCCGAAGGATTGTGAGCGTTGGAACATTCACCGCAGCGCGCCTGAATATGATGAGTTATCCACATCAACTGAAATTCTCGAAACGGGCATCAAGGTTATTGACCTTATATGTCCGTATTCCAAGGGCGGAAAGATCGGCTTGTTCGGCGGCGCGGGCGTTGGCAAAACGGTGCTCATCATGGAGCTGATAAACAACGTCGCAAAGCAGTACGGCGGTATTTCCGTTTTCACGGGCGTTGGAGAACGTACTCGTGAGGGTAATGACCTTTATAATGAAATGAAGGACTCGGGCGTACTGGGCAACACCGCGCTTGTGTATGGTCAGATGAACGAGCCGCCGGGAGCGAGAATGAGAGTTGCGCTCTCGGGTTTGACAATGGCAGAGTATTTCCGTGACGAACAGGGGCAGGACGTGCTTCTCTTCGTTGATAATATTTATAGATTTACACAGGCTGGTTCGGAGGTGTCGGCACTTCTCGGCAGAATGCCTTCGGCAGTTGGATATCAGCCTACGCTTGCAAACGAGATGGGCGCATTGCAGGAGAGAATTACTTCCACTAAAAAGGGTTCGATCACGTCTGTTCAGGCGGTATATGTTCCTGCGGACGACCTCACCGACCCGGCTCCCGCAACAACATTCGCGCACCTTGACGCAACGACGGTATTGTCGAGAAATATAGCGTCGCAGGGCATATATCCCGCTGTTGATCCGCTTGAGTCAACAAGCCGTATTCTCAGCCCGGATATTTTGGGTCAGCGTCATTATGACGTTGCCAAAGAAGTACAGCGAGTATTGCAGCGTTACAACGAGTTGATGGATATTATCGCCATTATGGGTATGGACGAGCTGTCCGATGAGGATAAGCTGCTTGTACAGCGTGCGCGTAAGGTACAGCGTTTTCTGTCGCAGCCGTTCCACGTTTCCGAAAAGTTTACGGGAATTGAGGGCGTGTATGTTCCGCTGTCGGAAACGATCAGGGGCTTTGAGGAGATCATCGAAGGCAAGCATGACGATCTGCCCGAATCGGCGTTCCTGTTCGCAAGCACGATCGACGATGTTGTTGAAAAAGCGGCGAAGTCCGGAAAGGCAGCAAAATGAGTACGTTTAAGCTCACGATAGCGTCGCCCGACGGCAGCATTTTCAGCGGTGAAGCGGCGAGCATTTCCGTTCGCGGCACCGAAGGAGATTTGTGCGTAATGGCGGGGCACATTCCGTTTATTACCGCTGTAAAGCCGTGCGACTGCGTGGTGGTACTTCCGGACGGCAGCGAGCGCAGAGGCAAGACTCAGGGCGGTATCCTCACCGTATCCGAACAAGGTACTACTTTGATGTCGGGTTCATATACTTGGGATAAATAATATTATTGCAGTGAGATAACAAATGCTCACTGCAAACTTTTTTTATATTTTTCTTGAAAAACTTGTAACGTTTTGCGATTTCCTCAGTCTAATATATGACAGTCCAAAAAAGGAGGTGACCCGACACGGATTTCGAGAAGATATACAACACATATTTCATGCAGGTTTATTCGTATTTGATGACGATAGTCAAAGATGCGTCATTGGCGGAGGAACTGACGCAGAATACTTTTTTCAAAGCACTAAAAGCAAAGAAGGATTTTCGAGGCGGCTCAAGCGAATTTACGTGGCTATGTGCGATCGCCAAAAACCTTGCGTATGACGAACTCAAGAAGAACGCAGCCAAAGCGTCGTCAGACGAGAGTTTGACCGATGACAGCGATATTGTGGAAAAGCTCGAAGATCACGATGTCACTATTCGTATACATATTGCGCTGCATAATCTTGAAGAGCCGTATAAGGAGGTCTTTTCGCTGCGTGTGTTCGGGGAACTTTCTTTTAAGGACGTTGGAAGAGTATTTGGAAAAACCGAGAATTGGGCGAGAGTGACGTATCATCGCGCGCTGCTCAAGCTCAGAGAGAAAATGGGGGATAGCAATGAATAAACAATGTGATCTGGTAAAAGACCTGCTGCCGCTTTATGTGGACGGCGTCGTAAGTGAGGGAAGCCGAGAGATGGTGGCGCAGCACTTACAGGAGTGTGAAGACTGCCGCAGCCTTGAACGCAAAATTCGAGATACGTATATCGAAAAGCTGATGGACGAGGATCGCGCGGAGATACTCAGTCGATACGCCTCAAAGGAGCGCAGCATTGCGTGGAAGATAGGTGTTGTGTGTGCGTTGCTGCTGTTCGCGCCGCTTGTGCTGGTTTGCATGGTGATGGTGACAGGGAACACAGCCGCAGATTACGGTGCTTTGCCGATACTTGCAAGCTCGCTTCTTGTAGCCGCGTCAGTCACGGCAGTTCCGCTCATGTCAAAAAAGGACAGATTATCGAGAACACTTTTGTCACTTACGGCTTCGATCTTGCTCACGCTGTTCTTTGGCTGTCTGTGGGAGGGAGATTCGTTTGCACAGGCAGGTATACCGACATTATTCGGATTATCGCTCATTTTTGCACCGTTTGTGGCGAAAGGTTCGTTTATGCCGAGTTTTGTAAAGCAAAAAAAATGGGCTTCGATCGGGCTGTGGGATTTCCTGTTCCTATTTTTGACGCTTTTGGTTGCACCGATGCCAAGAAGCGAAGTACCGCCGTTTCAAGAGGGAATGCTTGTGTGCGAACTGCTTGCTGTGATCGTGTGGACGATATTTGCAATAGTAAAGCTTGTCGGTAAAGAAATGAACTCGCTCGAAAATGCAGCATTTATCGCAATAACTATTTTGCTTTGGGTAATATTTGTTGATTCATGCGCAGGACTGTTCATGACCGGATTTAAGGAGTATCTTTTTGGTGCAAATAGATTGTCATATTGGGCGCCGAGCGTTGTTGTAAGAAATATTACATTGACCGGGCTTTCGTCATCGCTGTTCATAGGTGCGGCGTGCAGTGAGGCATACATTATTAAATCTATTTGGACAGAATAATTGGTGAGGTTAATATGTTGAAAGATAAAATACAGCATGATATCGATATGCTGCCGAATAATCATAAGACCAAGGACATTGATCGGCTGATCGGCGGTTACGTAAAGCAAAAGCTTGATTTAAGCGAGCTGCGTGATTACGTTTTGAGCGAGCAGCAATTTCATCGGATCTACTTTCATACTATGCTCAAACAGATCAAGTCGGCGAATGATCGTCTCGATTTTATCGACAAGAATCTGTTGTTCAGCGATTGGTGGCATACAGACGAACTGATCGGTTTGATCGGAAACGCTGATTTTACAAAAGCATATTATTTGGCGTCAGGTTATATCAATGACCCCGATTCGTTTATCCGCAGATGGGGTTATGTTATGTTTGTTTCCCGGTTATGCAGAGATCGCGAACGATTGCCCGAGCTTTTCAAGCTGTTCCATAATGACGATCATTATTACGTTCAAATGGCTCAGGCATGGCTGATATGTGAATTGGCAGTGTTCTTTCCGAGTGACGTTTTGATGTGGCTGCCAAAATCGGAACTGAATTATGAGATAACGGGGAAGGCAATTCAGAAAATATGCGATTCGTTCAGAGTCCCTTCAGAGATGAAGAGCAGTTTCAGACAATTGAGGAGCGTATTAAAAACATGAGCCGATCATGATAACGCCTGCAAAAAATCACTAAACAACACTTGATTTTATGCATGATACATAGTATAATAAAAAACAGGGAGCTTGTATAACAGGCTGAGAGGAAGGTAGCCCTTCGACCTATTACCTGATTTGGATAATGCCAACGTAGGGATTTGCTATGCATCATTGATCATAAAATACGTTGGAGTCGTCCGTTAAGGGCGGCTTTTTATTTTTTTGCGCTGCAGCGCTATTATGAATGGAGGCGAAATTGTGGTAAAAATAAATGGTGTTGACGCTGATCTGGCGGGAGTGAAGCTTTCGGATTATTTAAAAACTGCCGGCTATGAATCTAAATTTATCGCAGTTGAGATTAATCTGGAGATCGTGCCAAAATCCGCATATTCGGAAACTGAGTTTAAAGACGGCGATACGATAGAGATCGTCAATTTTGTAGGGGGCGGTTGATATGCAGCCTTCCGAGATCGAAATGAGAAAAGCTTTTGAGGCGCGTCACGGACAGCTGCTTCAGGAGAAATTTTCGTCTGCTTGCGTGGCTGTTTGCGGTCTGGGGGGATTAGGCTCGAATATCGCTGTAGCGCTTTCAAGAGCGGGTATCGGAAAACTGATCCTGATAGATCACGACAGAGTAGACGTAACAAATCTTCATCGTCAGCAGTATAAGGCGTGTCAGGTCGGTATGTATAAAACCGACGCTCTGGTTGACAATCTCCGTGAAATATCACCGTATCTCAGCTATAAAACTTACACGGCAAGGATCACTGAGGAGAACGCCGCGTCTTTTATCGAAAGTGCGGATATAGTTTGCGAGGCTTTCGACAAAGCGGAATCGAAGGCGATGCTGGCCAATCTTGTTTTGGAAAAATTCCCTGAAAAATATTTAGTTGCAGCCTCCGGAATGGCAGGTATCGACAGCGCCAATCTGATCACTACGAGAAAAATCACAGATAAGTTTTTTGTATGCGGCGATGGTGTAAGCGATATCGAAACATCAAACGGATTGTTTTCAACGAGGGTAATGGTGTGCGCTGCGCATGAAGCTCATGCTGTGCTTCGGATCATTGCCGGAAAAATATGACATAATTATGGAAGAAGGCTTTATATGATGGATAACGATAAATTAATACTTGGCGGACATGAGTTTACTTCGAGATTTATTCTTGGCTCGGGAAAATATTCACTGAAGCTTATCGAAGCCGCAGTTAAAGATGCAGGCGCAGAGATCATTACACTTGCCGTCAGGAGAGCAAACACCAAGGAGCAGGAAAACATTCTTGACTATATCCCTCAAGGTGTGACTCTTTTGCCTAACACAAGCGGAGCGAGAAACGCCGAAGAGGCGGTTCGAATTGCACGTCTTGCCCGTGAATTGGGCTGCGGCAATTTTGTGAAAGTCGAGATCATGCGTGATACTAAGTACCTGCTGCCCGATAATGCCGAAACCATTAAAGCGACCGATATCCTTGCAAAAGACGGCTTCGTCGTTATGCCGTATATGTATCCCGACCTGAATTCTGCCCGTGATCTGGTCAGCGCCGGCGCTGCGTGCGTTATGCCGCTGGCTGCGCCGATAGGAACCAATAAGGGACTTGCTACAAAGGATTTTATTCAGATACTTATTGATGAGATCGATCTTCCGATAATAGTCGATGCCGGTATCGGAAAACCGTCACAGGCTTGTGAGGCAATGGAGATGGGCGCTGCAGCGATCATGGCGAACACAGCTCTCGCAACTGCGGGTGATCTTCCTATGATGGCGTCGGCGTTCAAAAATGCAATTGAAGCAGGCAGAAAAGCATATCTTGCGGGACTTGGCAGAGTCCTTTCAAGAGGAGCAGCTGCGTCGGACCCGCTTACGGGCTTTTTGAGAGATTGACGGAGGATTTATGGAAAACAACTTTTTTGTGGATTCCGAAAAGCTCTCCGAAAAAGCCTTGGAGTGCAAACACAGACTGGAAACCGATCCGTCGTTTCGTACAAACCACATGGAATATATGGAAGGCATGGAGAAGATCAGTTCCGATGTTTGTGATAACGTCATGTCACATATGAAGTCGTATGATTACACAAAGTATACTGCGCATGATGTCAGGGCGGCTTTGGAGCACGATACCTGCTCTATCGAAGATTTTAAGGCGCTGCTGTCGCCTGCTGCCGAGCCTTTTTTGGAGGAAATGGCAGCTAAAGCTCGTCTTGAAACAGGCAAGCATTTCGGAAATACAGTGTATATTTTTACTCCCATTTATATCGCAAACTACTGCGAGAATTACTGCGTTTACTGCGGATTCAACTGCTACAACGACATCAGGCGAATGAAGCTTTCGCTTGAACAGATAGAGCATGAGATGAAAGTCATCGCCGACAGCGGTATGGAAGAAATTTTGATATTGACAGGCGAAAGCCGTGGCAAAAGCAGTGTTGAATATATAGGTGAGGCGTGCAGGATCGCGAGAAAGTATTTCAGAATGGTAGGTGTTGAGATCTACCCCGTCAATACCGACGAGTACCGCTTCGATGCGCAGGAGCGTGCCCTCAGAGGCGGTATGAGGGGAGTGGCATTTTCCGCTCTTTTGGGTCTTTCCGATTTCCGTAAAGACGCTTTGGCAAGTGCGCTGCATGTCTACTTCTTACAGCGCAAATATCCTCATGCAGAAATGTCGCTGTCATGTCCTCGTCTTCGTCCGATCATTAACAACGACAAAATAAACCCGCTTGATGTTCATGAGCGGCAGCTTTGTCAAGTTATCTGCGCCTACCGCATATTCCTGCCGTTTGTGGGTATAACCGTATCCTCCAGAGAAAGCGCGCAGTTCAGGAACGGCATTGTAAAGATCGCTGCAACAAAGGTATCCGCAGGCGTATCGACCGGCGTTGGCGACCACGAGGAAAAATACGAAGGAAAGGCGTCCGAAGAACAGGGTGACGAACAGTTTGAAATTGCCGACGGAAGAACACTTCACAAAATGTACAGTGATATCGCCGACGAAGGACTTCAGCCTGTACTGAATGATTATCTTTATGTGTAGTATTGTCTGCGTCACGAACAGGGCGCTTTGCAGAGAAAGCTTTATACACAGGATCAAGTACGTGTGCGAGGCAGGCGTATCGAGGATCATTCTACGTGAAAAGGATCTGACGGAAAGCGAATATGAAGCGTTAGCCGAAAGAGTGCTGGAAGCTGCCGGCGAATATGGAACTTTGGTAACGCTGCATACATTTGAATCCGCTGCAAAAAAGCTTGACTGCCGAAGTATACATATGCCGCTTCCGAAATTGATGTCCATGAAAGATCGTGAATTCTTTAATGAACTTGGCGCATCGGTCCACAGTATACATGATTCCAAGATCGCCGAAAAAGAGGGCTGTACATACATGACCGCAGGACATATTTTTGACACTGACTGCAAGAAAGGACTTCCCGGAAGAGGTCTTGACTTTTTAAATGAAGTCTGCTGCTGTACCGATATCCCGGTTTATGCGATAGGCGGAATAAGCAGCGGCAATATCGCCGATGTTATAAAAAACGGCGCCCGCGGAGTATGTATTATGAGCGGACTTATGGAGTGCGATGACCCGAAACAGTATATCAAAAATCTGAAATCGAAGATTAAATTGTAACAGTGGGATACGAAAATGAAATTCAATAAAGATATGCTTCAGCTATATGCTGTGACAGATCGATCGTGCAATACCCGATTTTCTGTTTATGAGCAGGTTGAGCAGGCTCTCAAGGGCGGCGTGACTATAGTTCAGCTGCGTGAAAAGGAATTGGACGAAGAAAGCTTTATTGCCGAGGCGGTGAAGCTTCGCGCATTATGTCACAGCTATAATGTTCCGCTTATTATCAATGACAACTTGAGTGTTGCATTGGAAAGCGGCGCAGACGGTATCCATGTTGGGATAGACGATATGCCAATAGCCGAGATACGCCGTAGGACAAATGCCGATTTTATTATCGGTGCAACTGCGAAAACTGTCAGTCAAGCGCAGGCAGCGCAGCAGATGGGCGCAGACTATCTTGGGATAGGAGCGATCTTTCCGTCGCCCACAAAGCCCAATGCCGTTAGAATTACTGCCGCACAGCTCGACGAGATCGCAAATTCGGTAGATTTACCGTCAGTTGCTATCGGCGGAATAACGTTGGAAAATGCCTGCGAATTAAATGGCACGTCCGTTTGCGGTATAGCCGTAGTGTCGGCGCTTTTTTCGGCGCCCGATATTGAAGCGGCGGCTGCGGCATTCAGGAATGTAATTAACTATAAATGAGCAAAAAAGTAAAATTGCACAGAGCAAAAGTATGATAGAGCATAGCACAAAGTTTTTGCCCCGCTTTTTACAAAAAGCGGGCAGGGTGCAGGGGTGCGGGTCTCCGGGGGAGACCTCTGCGCACGTGATCACCGACCGAACCGGCAGGTGAGACCGAAGTCCCGCCCGCCGGAGGCGTGATTCAGCCCTTTGAAAGAGGGACGCTTTGGCAGAAAGCTTCCCTAACTAAAGGTTTGCACCAAAGCTCCCTCGCCGCTCCAAGGCGACGCAATTTTTGTTAATTCTGACGAAAGAATAAAAATTTGCTCATTTATAGTAATTAAATAACAAAAAGGCGGCAGACCGGGGGCACCACTCTCTGTCGCTGTAAAACGGTACCAAAACAGTGTGCTGTTATTGCGCGGTATGCTTTTTGGATCTGTTTCAAACAAAAATAATGCGGAGATGTAAAAATGAGAACAATAAGAACAGCATTATCGATCGCAGGGAGCGATTCCTGCGGAGGCGCCGGTATTCAAGCAGATATTAAAACTATGACTATGAACGGTGTTTATGCTATGAGCGCGATAACCGCACTTACAGCACAGAACACGACCGGCGTATCAGCAATTATGGAGTCAACTCCGGAATTTTTAGACCGTCAGATCAGTATGGTTTTTGAGGATATACGTCCGAATGCCGTAAAGATCGGTATGGTATCAAACAGCGAGCTTATCAAAATTATAGCTGCCGCGCTTCGTTTCTATAAAGCCGAAAATATCGTCGTTGACCCCGTTATGGTAGCGACCAGCAGCGCAAGGCTTATCAAGCCGGATTCTGTTGCGGCGCTTGAACAAGAGCTTTTTCCTCTTGCAGCCGTCATTACGCCAAATATTATTGAGGCGGAGGTCTTATCAGGTATAACCATTTCAAATGAAGATGATATGATATCATGCGCAGAAATTCTTCATAAAAAGTACGGCTGCGCAGTCCTTTTGAAGGGCGGACACAGTATAAACGATGCTAACGATCTGTTGTATACAGACGCAGGTCACACATGGTTTTACGGCAAACGAATTGATAACCCGAATACTCACGGCACCGGCTGCACGCTTTCAAGCGCGATAGCAGCTAATCTTGCGAAAGGCTTTTCGCTTGAGGAGAGCGTCGGGAGAGCAAAGGAATATATATCGCGCGCTCTTGAAGCTATGCTGGATCTGGGAAGCGGCAGCGGTCCGATGGATCATGCTTTTGATCTGACAGGCAAATTTTCCGAATACGCCGAAAAAATCTGACTTGAAAGGAACAATAAAAATGAGAGATTACAAAACACAAATGGAAGCAGCCAAAAAAGGCATTATTACACCCGAAATGAAGATCGTTGCCGAAAAGGAGTTTATCTCCGCCGAGGCTCTGCGCGAGTCCGTTGCAAAGGGCGTTGTTGCGATCCCATGCAACGTTAACCACAAGTCTATATCTCCCGAGGGTATCGGCATGGGTCTGCGCACGAAGATAAATGTCAACCTTGGTATTTCGGGCGACTGCAAGGATTATGATGCGGAAATGAAGAAGGTCGATATGGCGATCAGCTACGGCGCGGAAGCTATTATGGATCTTAGCAATTACGGTAAAACCCACGATTTTCGCACAGCGCTTATTGAGCGTTCGCCCGCAATGATCGGCACCGTTCCCATGTATGATGCGATTGGTTATCTCGAAAAAGACTTGGTTAAGATCACAGCGCAGGATTTTCTCAGCGTCGTTCGCGCTCATGCCGAAGAGGGTGTGGATTTCATGACTATTCACGCCGGAATAAACAGACGCGCGGTTGAGGCGTTCCGCCGGGATAAGCGAAAGATGAATATTGTATCGAGAGGCGGATCGCTGCTTTTTGCGTGGATGATGATGACCGGCAATGAAAATCCGTTCTACGAGTATTATGACGATGTGCTTGAGATCCTTCGTGAGTATGACGTAACAATCAGTCTTGGTGATGCGCTTCGTCCGGGCTGCATCGATGACAGTACCGACGCCGGACAAATATCCGAGCTTATCGAGCTTGGCGCATTGACAGAGCGCGCATGGGCGAAGGATGTTCAGGTTATGGTGGAAGGTCCCGGACATATGGCAATGAACGAGATCGAAGCAAATATGAAGCTCCAAAAAAGAATTTGTCACAATGCCCCGTTCTACGTTCTGGGACCGCTCGTGACTGATATCGCGCCCGGCTATGACCATATAACGTCAGCTATCGGCGGAGCGATCGCAGCGGCAAGCGGCGCAGACTTTTTGTGTTATGTAACGCCTGCGGAGCACCTTCGTCTGCCTGATGTAAATGACGTAAAGGAAGGTATCATGGCAAGTAAGATCGCCGCTCATGCCGCAGATATTGCAAAAGGAGTACCTCACGCAAGAGATAAAGATAACGAAATGGCAGCAGCTCGTCATATACTTGACTGGGACGCAATGTTCAAAGTCGCTATCGATCCCGAAAAGGCGAGAGCATACTTTGAGAGTGTTCCGCCGGCTGAACGTCACTCATGCTCTATGTGCGGTAAAATGTGCGCAGTTCGTACGACTAATTTGATACTTGAAGGAAAAACAGTTGAGTTTTGTGACGAATGATCTCCGGTTTTACAGTTTGGTCGCATTTTGAAGAAAGCTCGTCGAAAGCTTTATATAAAAAAGCTGCCGACGGTGTGGGGCGCCTCCGGGGCAATGTCATTAACTTAAGATTTTAGCGGCGCCTAAAACCATTTGCATTTTGTGTCGGTATGTGATATAATGTATTTGTCAAAATGTTGTATATTACGACATTTTTTATCAACAAAAATTATATTCGTAATATTTGTATTTTTGTAATCGCAGAAGAAATGTCTCTCGCCTCTTAGGCGGCGGGTCTCATCTCACGTTCATTAGGGAGGATCCCAAACTGAGCGCACAAGCCTGCGTGCTTGTGTCTGCTTGTTGAAAGCTGAGCTTTTAAACTTATGTTCTTTCAGGAAAGGATATCGGCACTATGAAAAAAATGACAAACATGCGCAGAGCTTCAAAAGCAGCATTGATGTGTTGTGCGATCGCATTATTTACATCTGCGGTAAGCGGATGCAGCCTTGATCTTTCAAATACCGATCACTCGGAGTCTGCTGCGGCTGTTGAACAGGTCAGCGTTCCCGATGTTGTATCGGCATCACTTTCGCTTGAGACAGCGCACGAAATACTGGCGCAGGCAGGTCTTACGTATTCCGTAAAAGAAGAAAAAAGCGATAAGGAACCCGGCACGGTAATCATGCAGTATCCCGAAAAGGGAGAAAAGGTCGATAAGGGCAGTATGGTGACCCTTGTGGTCGCAGCAGGTGCAGCTCAGGATAATAACACAAATGCGCCCGTAGTTCAGAACAGCAATTCCAACAGCGTTCTTGTTAAGAATTTTGTTGGTCAGTCATTTGACGAGGCAAAGTGGTACTATGAGAGCAACGGCATAACAGTTGAGTATACAGAAGTATATACCAACGATTATGCGTATGGTGTTGTTTCGTGGCAGAGCTTTCTTCCCGGAGATTCCCCAAACACATACATCGACAAAGGTTCGACAATTTCGTTCCAGGTATCCTTGGGCAGTACCGTGAATACAGCGCCTGCTGCTCCTGTGAAGCCTCAAATCCAGTCTTCCGGTAAGATTGCTTCCTTCGGTTATGTTCGTGCGTCGGACAGTCTTCCCAACGAGGGCAGTTACACCTATATACCCGATAATGTTCTTAACAACAACGGCAGATGCTGGACTGAAAATAAATCGGGCGTTGGTATTGGCGAATACGTCGTATTTACAAACCCGGAACCTGTTACCGTCAGCTCTTGCGGTATCGTAAACGGCTACACAGTCGACAAGGATCGGTTTACCAAAAACGGCAGGCTGACAGCCGTTACTATCGAAGGTGACGATGCCTCATATACATACTCCATCGATCCTAATTCAATGGAAGAGCAGATATTTGTATTTGACGAGCCGATGCATACTCGTTTGCTCAAAATTATCATTGCGGGAGCCATTTCCGGTACAAAATACGATGATACGTGCATTTCTCAGATAAATCCTTATCAGTGATACCGAATTATGCAGGTATACGAAAGGAACAATTATGGATAATATATCAGGCGAAACAAAAATAAGACTTGACGAACTAAAGCGTTATGCTGCCGTTTCACGTTTATTTGGTATCGGCGGTGTTGCCTTTGCAGCAATAGGTATCCTTCTTTATGTTTACGCACGTATGCAAAGTATACCCAGGATCATTAATTGTATTATGACGTTTTCTGCCGTAATGATCGTTTTGGGCGCGGCTGCACTTATATTTTTTATAAGATCCGAAAGTAAGTATAAGGATAGTATCGAGTATATTTATGACAAAAACCGCCTGAACAAACTGATTGAAGATTTCAAAAGCGGCGAGCGTTTTAAAAACGGTCTGATATTGGGAGATGAATTCGTTATCGGACACCAAAACGGTACTGTCATTTTTTATAAGGATATCGAAAGTATTTTTGTTAAAGATATGACTTATAAGTTTGTGTTGAGAACCGGTCAGATCCTATATGCAAATCTACATAACGGAAACAAAGTTCCGGTATGTACATTCCCGATGCTTGGTTCATATGATGTTGACAGCAATATGCATATGAGAATAAAGCAGATAATAATTGACAAAGCGTCTATTCGGTAAAAAACAAAACGGTGCTCACACTTCAAGCACCGTTTTGTTTTATTCACTCAAAGCTTTTCTTAAAAGTGTTGCTTTCAATATGGTTTGATTAAAAATAGCGTGGGCAGTTAATTACCCACGCTGTTTTTATTATTTCGAATATTTTTCGGCAAGCTTTTCGTTGATCATATTTGCGCACATATATACATTGCCGCCGCCCATAGTCAGGATAAGATCGCCTTCCTTGGCATTTTCGCATACATACTCTGCAGCTTGTTCAAATGTATCGATACATTTTGATCGGGGAACTTTTTTCCCTAAGTCGGTGTTGTAAATGTTATAAGTATTTATCTCTCGAACAGGCAGGATCTCGAGTATGACCGCCTCATCAACTATCGACAGAGCCTCGGCAAAATCGTCAAGCAGCATTGCTGTTCTTGAAAATGTATGCGGCTGAAAGACATTCCACACCTTGCGGAAGCCCATGCCCATCGCCGCCGAAAGAGCGGCTTTTATCTCTGTGGGGTGGTGAGCAAAATCGTCGGCGACCGTAATTCCGCCGTGCTTGCCCAGGATCTCAAATCTGCGGTGTACGCCTTTAAATTCATTCAGATTCTTCGAAATATCCTCGCCTGATACTCCTAAATAATGGGCAGCTGCGGCAGCTGCCAAGGCATTGCAAACGTTGTGGATCCCGGGAACGGAAAGAGTCGTTGTGCAGATCTTTTCGCCGTTATGGATAATATCGAATGTTTCGTAAACACTGTTCCGAGATGTAATAACGCCTCTATAATCGCAGTTCTCGCCAAAGCCGAAGGTAATGACGGGCAGAGAAGTTTCGTTTGTGCAGCTGAGCGCGTTTTCATCATCACCGTTTACGATGACTGCCTCACTTGTCTGCGCTATGAACTTTCTGAAGGATTTTTTTATGTTATCCAGGTTTTCAAAATAGTCAAGATGATCGGCGTCAACATTTAAGATGATCGCAAGCGCAGGCGTGATCTGAAGGAATGAGTCAACATACTCGCACGCCTCGCACACCATAATATCCGAATCTCCGACATAGCTGTTGCCGCCTATCGCAGGCAGCTTTCCGCCGATGACAGCAGTCGGTTCTTTTCCGCTGCCTATAAGTATCTGCGAGAGCATAGCTGTCGTTGTAGTTTTTCCGTGCGTTCCGGAAACAGCGGCAGTTTTAGCATATCTTCGTGAAAGAATGCCGAGCATCACCGAACGCTCAATTGCGGGGATATTATGTTCTCTTGCAGCCGCCAGTTCGGGGTTATCCTGTTTTACAGCGGCAGTATACACAACAAGCTGCGCGCCTTCAATATTTTCGGCTTTGTGCCCCATAAAAACAGGAACGCCCATACCGATCATTCTTTGCAGAGTATCGCCGTCGCTAATATCGGAGCCGCTGATACTATATCCTTCGTTAAGCAGTATTTCTGCCAGCGGACACATTCCGGAGCCGCCGATACCGATAAAATGAACTCTTTTAACGCTGTCAAGAATATTGTCATAGCTTTTATCGCACGTTTTATCAAGATACAATTTTAATACACCTCTTAAAATACCGGAGCATATGTTTCTCCGAAGTTCGTATTCATATTATATACCATTTTCTACAAAATAGCAATATAAATTATGTCCTTGAAAAATACAGATTTTTTGTGAAATATACGAAGAATAACACATTTAATATATTCTATGATTAAAAAGGATTTTTTGGGAATAGGCTTTATGATAAAAAAAAGGAATTTATGTGTAAATTTTGAGATAAATATTGACAAAATCAATACAGTATGCTAAAAATAATTAGAAAATATTTTAAAACTGACTTGACAAGAGAACGGGCAGGGGTTACAATGCTAACAGCACAGCACAGCACAGCACAGCACAGCACAGCACAGCACAGCACAGCACAGCACAGCACAGC
>CACZCM010000015.1 GCA_902779615.1 uncultured Ruminococcus sp.
GGCGCAGACAGTATTGAGCTTCTGCGGCGTGTAGCTGCGGCAGTCGGTGAGAAAGGTTATGCGATCTCAAATATTGACGTTACAGTCATTGCTCAGCGCCCGAAGCTTAAGCCTTTTATAGCCGAGATGAAGGAGAATATCGCCGCAGCCTGCGGCATATCCTGCGATCGTGTGAATGTTAAGGCGACAACCGAGGAGCGGCTCGGATTTACAGGCAGAGAAGAGGGCATTGCCGCACACAGTGTGTGTCTGATCATGAAGTCATAGTAAGGTATCATGTCATTACAGTAAAATAGATCCAAAAGCCCGGAACTCAGGAGCGCATGGCTGCGCAGTTGATCGCCGAATACACAGTTCGTTTTTTATAGGGGGCTTTGGGTGATGAGAGTCCCTTAAATGTTCTGCTTTCAACATGCAGAAAGCAGACACAAGCCGTAGGTTTGTGCGGTTATAAAACGCTTTGTTCACAATAAATTTACTCATTCAAATGCCGTGTTTTGTATATCATCACTATTGACAAACTTGAACTAAATGTGTATAATGTAAAAAATGATTTTATTATCGTAAGGACGTTGAAGAGAATGTCCGTTGATGTGTACCGTTACGGTACTCGTGTTCGTTCAGAGAGGGAGCGGTTGGTGCGAGCTTCCCGAACAGTCAGCGGCGGCTGCCTCGGAGTCCCCGTGCGAAAGCGCGGCGTATGCTATGCGTTAAGTGGCGTTGGAGTGACGTGTGCCGTTCGGCATATGTAATCAGGGTGGTACCACGGTATAATTATCGTCCCGGAGAAGCGTTGGGCTTTTTCGGGGCTTTTTGTTTTACGCTGTATGCGTTAAACAAGGAGCTAAGCTCCAACAAGCTCGCTTGATTGGAGCAAGCGACGCCGTCAACAAACGTTGGGGCGCTTTAGCTCCTGCGGGCATCGGTGGGGGATTTTAACCCACCAACGACGTACGTATGGCACCCGCCGCCTTAGAGGCGGGGGGGCATCGACGTTGGTTATACGTTACATAATGAAAAATGTATGGAGAAAAGGAGAAATGTCAGCAATGGAATGGACAGGACTTAACGAACTCAGAGAAAAGTACTTGTCGTTTTTTGAGTCAAAGGGTCATTTAAGATTGAAAAGCTTTTCGCTTGTTCCGCCTAAGGACGATACAAGTCTGCTGCTTATCAATTCAGGTATGGCGCCGATGAAAAAATATTTTACAGGCGAGGTGACTCCGCCGAGAAAACGTGTTACGACCTGTCAGAAATGTATTCGTACTCCCGATATTGAGAGAGTAGGCATAACGGCTCGCCACGGAACATATTTCGAAATGCTGGGCAATTTTTCATTCGGCGATTACTTTAAGGAAGAGGCTACCACTTGGGCTTGGGAGTTTTTCACCGAGGTTTTGAAAATGCCGAAGGATAAGCTTTATGTATCGGTTTATGAGAATGACGATGAGGCCATGGAGATATGGACGAAGCGCAGAGGCGTTGATCCGTCGCATATGGTCAAGCTTGGCAAGGAAGATAATTTCTGGGAACACGGTTCCGGCCCCTGCGGCCCATGCTCCGAGATCTACTTCGACAGAGGCGAAGAGAAGGGCTGCGGCAAGCCGACCTGCGGCGTTGGCTGCGACTGCGACAGATATGTTGAAGTATGGAATCTTGTATTCACTCAGTTTGACTCCGATGGAAAGGGCACTTACACACCGCTCGATCACCCGAATATCGATACCGGAATGGGGCTTGAAAGACTGGCCTGCGTTATGCAGGGAGTGGACAATTTGTTCCTCGTAGATACGGTGCAGAATATTATGAAGCACATCAGCGAGATCACAGGTGTGAAGTACGGAGATGACGAAAAGAAGGACATTTCACTTCGCGTAATTACCGACCACATTCGTTCCACGACATTTATGATCAGCGATGGTGTAATGCCTTCCAACGAGGGCAAGGGATACGTTCTTCGCAGACTTCTTCGCCGCGCCGCGCGTCACGGAAGACTGCTTGGCGTGACGGAGCCGTTCCTCTATAAGGTTTGCGCGACCGTCATCAAGGAGAACGAGGGCGCATACCCCGAACTGCGTGAGAAAGAGGAATTTATCACCAAGCTAATTAAGGTCGAGGAAGAGAATTTCAATAAGACCGTTGAACAGGGAATGTCACTGCTCAAGAACATTATGGACAGCGCTGATGACAAGATCATTTCCGGCGAAGACGTCTTTAAGCTCAGCGATACGTTCGGTTTCCCGATCGATCTGACGAAGGAGATCGCTGCTGACAACGGCTTCAGTGTTGATGAGGAAAAATTTGCCGAGCTGCTCAGCGAGCAAAAAAAGAGAGCCAGAAACGCCAGAAAGAACGCAGGCGCAGACGCATGGATATCCGACAGCACAGACCTTTCGGATGTGGAAAAAACCGTATTTACCGGTTACACCGAGTTTAAGACTGACAGTGTGATCGCCGCTGTTGTAAAGGACGGCGGCCGCGCAGAGGCTGCGTATGAAGGCGAAGAAGCAGTTTTGATCCTGAAGGAAACGCCCTTCTATGCAGAAAGCGGCGGACAGATAGGCGACACCGGCGTGATCTCGTCAAGTGATTTTACCGCGGAAATAGTGGGAACGACTAAAGACAACAACGGCATGATATTCCATGAGGCAAAGATCACAAGCGGAATGGCAAGCGTGGGCGCGGCAGTTACAGCGTCGGTCGATGCACGGAAAAGAGAAGCGATCATGAGAAACCACACGGCGGCGCATCTTTTGCAGGCAGCGCTGCGCGACGTTCTCGGTACACACGTTCAGCAGGCGGGACAGCTTGTAACAGAGGAGAAGCTGCGTTTTGACTTTACCCATTTCTCGGCTATGACTGCTGACGAACTGAAGAAGACAGAGGCCTTGGTCAATGAAAAGATCCTGGAAGCGATCCCTGTGACTTCGAACGAAATGCCTATCGAAGAGGCTCGCAAGCTTGGCGCAATGGCGCTGTTCGGCGAGAAATACGGCGACATTGTAAGAGTGGTCAAGGCCGGTGATTTTTCGATCGAATTCTGCGGCGGTACCCACGTTGACAATACCTCGAAGCTTGGACTTTTCCACATTCGTACAGAGGCGTCGGCAGCGGCAGGCGTAAGACGTATCGAAGCTGTAACGGGAACAGGCGTACTGGATTATCTTAACAGTGTCGTTGGGCTTATACACCGGTCGGCAGAGGTACTGAAGATCCCGAATCCGTGGGAACTTACAAAGGGCAGCGAGAAGATCGCAGAGTCGATCCGAGAGAAAGATAAGAAGATCGAAGAACTTAACAATAAGCTTGCGATGAGCATGGTCAGCAGTGTTGCGGATTCTGTTAAGAGCGGCAAGGGCATTGAGGTTTATACGGGAGTGTTTGACGATGTTGACGCCAATATGCTTCGCAGTATCTGCGACAAGATCATAAGCCGCGGCGGAACAAAAGCGGTAGTGCTTGCCGGCAGGCAGAACGGCAAGGCGACTTTTGCGGCAGCCTGCACAAAAGATGCGGTAAAAGCCGGAATTAAAGCAGGCGCAGCTGCGAAGGCGGTCGCTCAGATAACGGGCGGCAACGGAGGCGGCAAGCCGGAGATGGCAATGGCGGGCGCAAAAGACGTAAGCCTTGTTGACGCGGCGATCGAAAAGGCTTTTGACATAATTATGGATATGGCGTGATAACCACAGACGGAATGTTCGCCGAGTATACAGGCGGCGGGGGGAATACCACGTTCGGCAGGGCTTTAGATCCCCTGCTGAACGCGCATCGGTGATCTTCTAGGTCAGTCGGTCGCGCAGATGAGTCAGTATTTTCTTTTCGCGTCTGCATACTCGTACTTGAGTTGTACCCAGGATCTGAGCTGTCTGAGTCTGAGTGAGCGAGCGAAAGTACCTCAGCTCGATCAGGCGGCGGTCGTCTTCCGACAAACGGTCGAGTTCCTGGCGAAGACTGATCTCTTCGCTCAGCTTCTCTTCCTGCGAATCTACAGGTATATCGAGCGGGGCGGAAGAGTCGTCTTCTTCATCATTGCCCTGTGTGAGAGAAAGCGGTGTGCGGCATGCGCAAAGCGCCTCAACGGCGGTGTCTTCATTGACCTGCGCAAGCGCGGCAAGCTCCGTTATGGTTGGTTCGCCGCCGCAGCGGGCTATGTAGGCGTCACGGGCGGCGTTGACTTTTAAAGCCGCCTCCCGCAGGGTTCGTGACACCTTTAGTGCGCCGCCGTTTCTAAACAGACTTTTTATTTCCCCGAGAATTAACGGCACCGCGTATGTCGAAAAGCAGGTTCCCCGACTCTCGTCAAAACGGTCGGACGCTTTCACAAGACCCAAACATCCCGCTGAATACAGTTCTTCGTAGTCGATACCCCGCCCCGTAAACCGCGCGGCGGCGGCACGAACCAGACCAAGGTTTTCGCTTGGGGCGGAGCCTCGGGCTTTTAAAGTAACGTTAGACGTTTTCGGGTCGGTTTTTATCATTAGACATCACCTCACTGTGGGCAGATCTTCTGATGATGAATTTCTCCATGGTAACTACAGTTCCGTTCCCGGGGCGTGATTTTACCTTTAAAGTGTCCATGAAGCTTTGCATTACTGCAAATCCCAGACCTGCGCGCTCTCCGCCGACGGTCGAAAAAAGCGGTTCGAGCGCCTGCTTGACATCTTCGATACCCTTGCCCTTGTCTTTGACCTTGATAACTATCCTGCCGCCTGCGCAAATTTTTGCGTTCACGGTAATAATACCCTCGCCGTACTCATATCCGTGGATAACGGCATTTGTTACGGCTTCCGATACGGCTGTTTTGATATCGGCAAGTTCGTTGATAGTGGGATCGAGAGGGAGCACAAATGCGCTGACTGCAGCGCGGGCAAAATTTTCGTTCATGCTTTTACTTGAAAAGCTGAGCGTCATTTCGTTTAAAACATCCATATTGATCACCTGCTGTATAATATAATAAATGGTAGATAGACCGCGCTTTTCCAAGCGCAGATCATGTCCGCTCTTAGATCGGCGGTGAGTCTGTATTACGTTCTGTTGAGAGCAAGATCGCTTATCGAAACGACACGGAAATCAACTTTATACATAAGAATAATGTTTAAAGTTTTCGCCAAGCCTTTTTTCAAAAGGCTTGCGGTTTCCAAAGGCAGAGGTCTCCGCTGCCGCGTCGGTCGGTGCTTCTGCTTCGCAGAGGTCTCCACTGGAGACCCGCGCCCCTTTTAGGGGTGAATTTCCAAAACAGTCCGGTGGACTGTTTTGGAAAGAGGTGCATTTTGGAAGAAAATGCACCTAAGCTGCGACTGAGCCAAGTGCACCTCGCCGCCCCAAGGCGACGCAAGGTGAATATTTTTTCAAAATTGATTTCCGTACCGAAACGAATATCTTAAACGCGCGCCTGCTTGTTAAAAGCAGAGCTTTGAAGAGTGCGTATCCCTGATAATTTAATAATGCGTTCGAGTGTCTGCGGCACGTTGACTATATCGACGCTTCCGCCGCAAAGCGACATCAGCCTGTATCTTCCCATTATCAGACCGATCCCCGAGCTGTCCATAAAGCGGACTCTTCGGAAATCGAGTATCAGCTTTTCGGGGCGGCATATCTCAATGTCGCCGTCAATAATGAGCCTCATTTGGCGTGCGCTGTGGTGGTCAATATCGCCTGACAAAAAAGCGGTCAGTGTGCCGTTGTCGTATACTGTTTTTACATTCATGGAAGCTCCTCCGGTTTGTTGTATATTGTTCATGATAAAAATAAAGATAATGTATAAGGGATAAGAATAAAATGATATTTGTTCGTCATACTGCCCGTATAGATCAAAGCTTTTATCAGCGCAGCCTGCCGTTTAGTTTACGATAATTATAACGCCATGCTGTCAAATATTTTAACGTAATCTGTAAATCATCTTTTGTAATGTAATGTACATTTCTGAATAAACGGAGATAATTATGCTGTTGCCGGATTATTCCACGCTGCCGAATGAACTTCGTTCGGACGAAGCGAAAAAATATTATGACATTTTAAGTAAGAAAAAAATCAGCCTATTTTTCAAAAGGCTGTTAGATATAGCCGCAGCGCTGATATTATCGGTACTGCTTGCTCTCCCTATGCTTTTGATCGCGCTGTATGTAAAGCTGGATTCGCCCGGCCCCGTATTTTTCCGCCAAAGGCGTGTGACTGCCGGTGGGAGAGTATTTCGGATCTTTAAATTCCGCACAATGTATGTAAACGATAATGAAAAGCACGCACAAGTGACAGGCGGCTCCGACAGCCGGATAACGAAGGCGGGACATTTTCTGAGGCGGCTGCGTCTTGACGAGCTTCCGCAGGTGTTCAATGTTCTGACGGGCGACATGAGCTTTGTGGGCACTCGTCCCGAGGTCGAGCGTTACGTTCAGGCGTATACGCCTGAGATGTATGCGACCTTGTATATGCCTGCCGGGATAACATCTATGACAAGCATCAAATATAAAGATGAGGAAACGCTGCTGGAAAGCTCCGATGATGTAGAAAAAACATATATAGAAGAAATTCTTCCCGAGAAAATGAAATACAATCTTGAATATATTGAAAAATTCAGTGTATTTTATGATATATATATAATGATAATGACAGTAGTGAAGGTATTTTTTGACTAACGGAAGGTGATGTGGTGCAGATAAACAAAAGTCAGACTGTTCGCCTTCGTGACAACACATCGTTATTTCGTGTGGCGATGGTCATTGACTTAATACTATGTCAGATAGGCTATATTGCAGTTCCGTCTATCGTTGCGGCAGTCTGTATATTCTTTTGGGGATTGTCGCTGTTTATGAGAGAATATGTATACAGCCTGAAAATAAAAGAGGTAAAACATTATAAATTGCTTATCGCATTTATAATTACAAATATAATTACAATAATGATCCAGGGCTACGACAGAGGAATGTGGGAAAGCTTGGGCATGGTACTGAATATGCCGCTCATTTTCTTCTTGTATTACGGAGTACACACAGAAGCGAAAACGCCCGACGGACGGAGAAAGATATATAGAGAAATATACGTTTTGAGCATCATCATGCTGTGGTTATCTCTCATCATAAATATTCTGAGCTTGGTGTCACTGTATATGGTTGGGCAGAGCGTTTCGTATTATTTTGGGTATTTGGTGGTTTATGAGAACAGATTCACCGGTCTGTACTATAACCCGAATCTGATGGCGTTCACTTCATTCTGCGCCATGTTCTGCTGTCACCTTTTGTGGCAAAGTGATTTTTATGAGAGGGCGGCGGGGAAACCGTTGACAAAACGCACCCGCGCGCTGATATTGTTCTCGGCGGGAATGAATCTTGTTGTGATCTTTCTGACAGATTCAAATGCGTCGATGCTTATCATAGTTTGCTATGTTATAACATATATTTTCTACAGAATGTTCGGCGGACGTGATATCGATATTCGATATGCGCTGAAAAAAGGTATCGGCGTGATACTGCTGTTTGTGGTTTTTGCAGCGGCAATATTTGCTGTGCGCCTGGGTTTTCAAACAACTGCTACCCACACCATGAGCACGCCCGAAGAGTCTGCGAATGTGTTTGAAGATAACGGCGACGAGCTGAACCGCATAACATTTGAGCACATGAACAAAAACCTTGACAGTGGGCGCATAAAGCTTTTCAAGCAAGGCATAAATGTAATAAAACACCACCCGATCTTTGGCGTGGGAAAAGGCGAGATCACAAAATACGGCAACCGCTACAATGACAATAAGATGAAATACAGCGATTTCCACAACGGATATCTGACGATATTTGTCTGTTCGGGACTGGTCGGATTTGGGATATTTATGACTTTTGCAGCGCTTTCATGCAAAGAGCTTGTCAGAACGCTGTTCTCAGTGCGGCCGATAATACGAGGCGATATATTCCCGTGCATAGCTTCTTTTCTGACTGCATATTGTGTGTATTCGGTATTTGAGCGTGCGCTTGTATATGATGTGACGTTTATGATCGAGTTTTTCTGGATGGTGCTGGGCTACGGCTTTGTGTGCGCGCAGAGCTGCCGTACTGAGGAAACGAAGCTATCTGACAACAAGGGCATAATCATTGATTCAGAATAATAACATTAACTAAATGGAGGTTTGATTTATGAAAAAACGTTTATTACAGCTGCTTCAGGAGAATTGCAGATACACAAACGAGGAGCTGGCGGCGATGCTCGGAACAACACAGCAGGAGATCGCCGATACGATCAGGGAATTCGAGCAGGCAGGCATTATCAGAGGCTATAATGCTCTTATCAACTGGGAAAAGGTCGAAGGTTCCGAGGCAAGGGCGCTTATCGAGCTAAGAGTATCGCCGAAGAAAGACAAGGGCTTCGATGAGGTCGCCGAGAGGATCATGGCATTTGACGAAGTTGAAGGCGTTTATTTGATGGCGGGTGATTACGATCTTGCCGTTTTTGTAAAGGGCGAAACGATACAGGATATAGCTATGTTCGTTGCAAGAAGGCTGTCGCCTCTTGATTCTGTTTTGTCGGCAGATACTCACTTCATACTCACCAAGTACAAGTCTAACATGACAGATATGCAGAACCTGGCTTCAGACAAAGACGAAAGGGAATGTATGGTATAATGGATTACAACAGATTTATCAACAGCAAGATCAAAAATACAAAGCCCTCGGGTATCAGAAAATTTTTTGATATTGCAGGCGAAATGGAGAATGTGATCTCGCTTAGCGTTGGCGAACCCGATTTCAAAACGCCGTGGCACATTCGCGAGGCAGGTATCGATTCACTTGAAAAAGGAAAAACATTCTATTCACCGAACAGGGGATTCACTGCGCTGCGTGAGGAGATCTGCAGATATTTTACTCGGCGTTTTGGTGTTGATTACGATCCGCAGACAGATGTGCTTGTAACAGTCGGCGGTTCCGAGGCGATCGACGCGGCAATGAGGGTCGTGATAGACGAAGGTGATGAGGTATTGATACCCGAACCGTCGTTTGTATGTTATGAGCCGCTGGCAGCGATGGCAGACGGCGTTCCCGTAATCATTGAAACAAAGGCAGAGAATGATTTTCGCCTGACTCCCGAAGAGATCGAGGAGAAGATAACAGAGAAAACGAAGCTGCTTATTTTGCCTTATCCGAATAATCCGACGGGTGCTTCAATGAGCAGGGAGGACTACGAGGCGGTAGCAAAGGTAGTTGAGAAGTACGACTTGTTCGTATTGTCCGATGAAATATACGCAGAGCTTGCCTATGGGGGAACGAAGCCCGTGTCGTTTGCGTCGATCCCGGGTATGAGGGAACGCACGATCGTTGTCAGCGGGTTTTCAAAAACTTATGCAATGACAGGCTGGCGGCTTGGATACGCGCTCGGTCCGAAGGAGATCATTGCGCAGATGACGAAGCTGCATCAGTACGGGATCATGAGCGCGCCGACAACGGCGCAGTACGCAGCGATCGAAGCTCTCAAAAACGGCGACGCCGATATAGAGCATATGCGTGAACAGTACGACATGAGGCGGCGGTACATAGTAAAGGCGTTCAATGAATTGGGGCTTACGTGTTTCGAGCCGCTGGGTGCATTTTACGTATTTCCCTGCATAAAGTCGACCGGAATGACAAGTGAAGAATTTGCGGAGAAGCTGCTTTATTCAAAGAGCGTGGCGGTAGTGCCCGGCAACGCTTTTGGCAGCAGCGGCGAGGGCTTCATCAGAGTATCCTATTCGTACTCTGTTGCACATATCAAAGAAGCGATCAGCCGCATTGGTGAATTTCTTGCCGAAATGAAACAATAAAAAGCCGTTTTGAAAAGACGGCGTGATATTATATTTGGTTAACAAAAGGATCGGCGGTATGGTATCAGCGCCGATCTTTGTTTACATCGCCGTGTCACGGGTAGAGCACTTTGGCGAAAACTTTTATTATTGGTCTTTTAGAGTAAGCTGATTTTCGCACTGACAGACAGCGCCCCTTTGACAAAAGCAGATCATGTCATTATCGGATTATTACAGCATAATGAGTTAAGTTCATGATACCGGCGCATAAGGACATTAAAAACGGGATATACACCCGTAAAATCCGAACTTTTTCATCACTATCCGAACTATTATGGCGCTTTTATAAATAACTCTTGCAAAATTTTTTCTGTGGTATTATAATATAAAGGTATAATCAGTTGATTCCGAGAAGTCGGTTATCAGCATAAAACAGTACAAAAATGCGATGCTGTGAGTGTTTGCAGATTATGTGCAGAGAAGGGATCTTACTTATGTTCAAGATACTTGAAAAAGCAGAGCTTAATCCTTCAATGACAAAAATGGTGGTTGAAGCTCCGCTTATTGCAAAAAAAGCCAAGCCGGGGCAGTTCATAATCTTTCGTGTGGACGAATACGGCGAAAGAGTTCCGCTTACGATCGCCGATACCGACTCGGAGGTCGGCTCGGTCACTATAATTTTCCAGAAGCTGGGTGTTTCCACAATGCTTCTTGGTTCTTTGAATGCGGGTGACTACATTCTTGATTTTGTCGGGCCTTTGGGAACTCCGACGGAACTGTCAGACTGCAAAAGAGCTGCCGTTATCGGCGGCGGCGCAGGCTGTGCTATTGCATATCCGCAGGCAAAGGCGCTTTTTAAAATGGGTGTCGACGTTGACGTTATCGCAGGTTTCCGCAGCACCGACTTAATAATTCTTGAAGACGAAATGAAAGCGGTCAGCAGCAGGCTGTTTGTTCTGACGGACGACGGTTCAAACGGCAATAAAGGCTTTGTGACGAATGCTCTTGAGAATAATATCAAAAACGGCAGTGATTACGATCTTGTTATTGCGATCGGACCCGTTCCGATGATGAAGGCTGTTTGCGGCATAACGAAGCAGCATAATATAAAAACGATAGTTTCGATGAATCCGATCATGATCGACGGCACGGGAATGTGCGGAGGCTGTCGTCTGACTGTTGGGGGCAAGACAAAATTTGCCTGTGTGGACGGCCCTGATTTTGACGGCTTTGAGGTCGATTTTGACGAGCTGATGAAAAGAAACAGTATGTATAGAAATATGGAGCAGAAGGCGCGCTGCGAGGGCTGCCGTCTGCTTGATAAAGCCGAGGTGAAATGATATGCCGAACATGAGTCCAAACAAAACTCCCATGCCCGAACAGGCGCCTGATGTAAGAAACAGAAATTTTGACGAGGTAGCTTTGGGCTATACGATTGAAATGGCGCAGAACGAGGCTGCACGCTGCCTGAACTGCAAAAACCGCCCATGCGTCAGCGGGTGCCCCGTTAATATTCAGATCCCCGACTTTATTGCGCAGATCGTGAAGGGCGATTTTGAGGAAGCATACAAAATCATAACGAAGACCAGCTCTCTGCCGGCTGTTTGCGGAAGAGTCTGTCCGCAGGAATCGCAGTGTGAGTCAAAATGCGTCAGAGGTATAAAAACAGAAAGCGTGGGTATCGGAAGGCTTGAGCGATTTGCTGCAGATTATCATATGAACAATAGCAGCGCGGCCGCAGAAAAGCCTGAGCCTAACGGACACAAGGTCGCCGTGATCGGATCGGGACCTTCGGGTCTGACGTGCGCAGGCGCGCTGGCAAAGAAGGGGTACGAAGTCACGGTTTTCGAGGCTTTCCATACAGCGGGAGGCGTTCTGATGTATGGTATTCCGGAGTTCCGTCTGCCGAAGGAGATCGTTCAGCGAGAGATCGAAGAGCTCAGATCTCTCGGAGTTGATATACGAACAAATATGGTCATGGGAAAGATCATGTCTGTTGACGAGCTGCTTGACGATGGCTGGGAGGCTGTGTTTATCGGAACAGGCGCAGGACTGCCCAATTTTATGGGCATTGAGGGCGAGGGGCTGATCGGAGTTTACTCTGCAAATGAGTTTCTCACCAGGATCAACCTCATGAAAGCGTATAAGGACGAGTATGACACGCCGATAATCAAACCAAAAAGAGTGGCTGTTGTGGGCGGCGGAAATGTTGCGATGGACGCTGCGCGAAGTGCGCTCCGACTCGGCGCGGAGAGCGTCTGCATAGTTTACCGTAGAAGCGAAGAGGAGATGCCCGCAAGAAATGAGGAGATCCACCATGCCAAGGAAGAGGGCGTGGAGTTCAGAATGCTGAGAAATCCTGTGCGCGTACTCGGCGATGAAAACGGAAATGTTGTCGGGCTTGAATGCGTTGAAATGGAGCTTGGCGAACCCGACGCTTCGGGCAGACGCCGTCCTGCTGCAAAGGAAGGCTCGAACTTTACGATAGACGTTGACACGGTTATCATAGCGATTGGCAACGCGCCCAATCCGCTGATACGCAAAACGACTCCGGGTCTTGAAGCAAACGCAAGGGGCTGTATTGTTGTCGATGAGGAAACGATGGCTACTACAAAGGAATCCGTTTACGCAGGAGGAGATGCCGTTACGGGCGCTGCTACTGTTATAAAGGCAATGGGTGCAGGACGCAGGGCTGCCGAAGCGATAGATAAAATGCTGCGCGGCAAAGACGAATGATCCTGGACCGGATTTGAAAAACAAAGCCCGGTATGTTATAATGTTGATTATTTTTATTTGTATCTTGATCCCGGCGCTTGCTTTTTCATCAAATTTCTCAAATTTCGCCAAGCCTTTTGAAAAAGCTTTAGAGAAAACTTTGTGCTGCGGAGAAATTGATTTCATGCATATTTTTAAATACCGATTGACAAATCCGTGAATATCTGTTAATATTATAATGTTAGGGGGAGCATAGCTTCTCTGTCGGAATGCCAATCGGCTGAACAGATTTTTATCCTGTGGGCTTTTAAAAAGCTCTGCTTTCAACAAGCAGACACAGGCCGTAGGCTTGTGCGTTCAGTTGTGGATTTAACCCATACTGAACATGGGATGGAACCCGCTGCTTATAGAGGGTGCGGGTCTCCTGTGGAGACCTCTGCGCAGCAGAAGCACCGACCGAGCCGGCAGGCGAGACCTGGGGGAGATCCCGTCTGTGGTTATATGCCGAATTAGCGGCGCTAGTATTATCAATGTAATCGAATAGGGGGATTAATATGTCACAGAAAGCTATTGCTGTACTTACCAGCGGCGGTGACGCACCCGGCATGAATGCCGCTGTCAGAGCGGTAGTAAGATCGGGTATTTCTAAGGGTTTGAAGGTTTATGGTGTGAGCAGAGGCTACAACGGCCTTTTGACGGGCGATGTTCAGGAGCTTAATCTGCGCTCGGTGTCGGATATTATCCATAGGGGCGGAACGGTTCTTTATACTGCCCGCAGTGAAGAGTACAACACTCCCGCAGGCGTTAAGAAGGCTGCCGATTATTGCAGAGAGCTTGGCGTGACGGGCGTTGTTGTTATCGGAGGCGACGGTTCGTTCAGAGGCGCGCGTGACTTGACCGGTGAGGGGATACCCTGCGTTGGGATCCCGGGCACGATCGATAACGATATTGCTTGCTCGGAATATACGATCGGCTTCGATACCGCTATGAATACGGCAATGGAAATGGTTGACAAGATCCGTGATACGGCCCAGAGCCATGATCGCTGCTCTGTTGTTGAAGTTATGGGCAGACGCTGCGGCGATATTGCGCTGCAGACGGGCGTTGCGGTAGGCGCGACTGCAATCCTTGTGCCGGAGGTTGAGTATGATCTTGAGAAAGATGTTATTTCCAGGATCCTCAGCAATAAAAGCACGGGCAAAAAGCACTTTATTATCGTTGTTGCCGAGGGCGTCGGCAAAGTAAGCGAGATCGCTCGATATATCCAGACAAGAACGGGTATAGAATCGAGAGCAACGGTTCTCGGTCATGTTCAGAGAGGCGGTTCGCCTACTCTCCGCGACAGAGTCGTTGCAAGCGAGATGGGCTACAAGGCCGTAATGCTGCTTGAACAGGGCATCGGCAACAGAGTTGTTGCAATGCAGAACGGCAAGATCGTCGATTTCGACATTACCGAAGCGCTGAATATGGAAAGAGTGTTCGACAAGAATCTCTATGAGATCGCTCATAAGATCTCGATCTGATCCTACATTTAGTGTTTGAAATACATAAAAATAATGACTATGGGGCAGTTCTTGAAAATTATTTGTTTTGGGAACTGCCCTGCTGTAAAATCGAAAGGAATGATTGATATGGCAAATCCTATCGTTACATTTGAAATGGAAGACGGCGGCGTGTTCAGAGCGGAATTGTATCCCGACATCGCTCCCAATACCGTTAAGAATTTTATTTCTCTCATTAACAGAGGTTTTTACGACGGGCTGATCTTTCACAGAGTTATTTCGGGCTTCATGATCCAGGGCGGATGTCCGCAGGGAATAGGTACGGGCGGTCCCGGCTACCACATTAAGGGTGAATTTGCCGCAAACGGTTTTGAAAACAATCTCGCTCACGATCCCGGAGTGCTTTCTATGGCAAGAGCAATGGCGCCGGATTCGGCGGGTTCTCAGTTCTTTGTTATGCACAAAAAGTCGCCGCATCTTGACGGACAGTACGCAGCCTTTGGCAAAGTGACAGACGGCATGGATATTGTGAACGCAATTGCCGAGTGCCGCACCGATTACAGTGACAAGCCTCTGATCCCGCAGGTTATGAAGAGAGTTACGGTCGATACTAAGGGCGTTGACTATGGCGAGCCGGAAAAAGTTTGATTGTTAATATGACGGCGGTGGGTCAGCTCACTGCCGTTTGTTGTTTTGAGATATGTTGAATCTTGTTTTCTTCAAAAATACCCGTAAAATATTATACAAAAATTTTCAAAAAAATATTGCAAACCACAATAAATTTATGTATAATATTACAAGATGAGTTTGTTCAGTTTAAATTTTATGATCGTTTTATTATGTTGAACAATAATTTACAAACTAACAAATTTTGTTATGGTATAGTTACCAAGTGTTAATAGAAATAAGTGCGGCTTTGAATTTAAGTCCATGAAAGCAAAGAGATTATGTATATGAGGAGTTGAAGGTAATGCAGGTAAAAGCATTGTCCGACGTTTTTGTTGCTTCGGGCATTGAGATGGTTGATGATGTCACCTTTACGGCGCTGTTCTATGGGTATGAGGTGAGAGGTAAGGTCAAGGTTCCTACTACTCCGACGGTTGAATTCTTTTTCTACGGAAACGTTTACGTTGATTCAAGGGAGCAGGCGGAAGATTTCTTAAATGATTTTGAAGAAAAATTCGGTCATGCAAGAATAAGATTCGCAGATCGATATATAGCGATACTTTTGGATATCGGCGGAATGGAAGCGCCGCAGGTAAAGGAACGGCTCGGAGCCGTTGGCAGCTTCATGATCCAGAACGGGTTCGGAGCGATAGCGATGCCTCCCGAAGAACCTGAACCGGAGCCGGAACCTGTGAAAAAGCCGGAACCTGTTCAGCAGCAACAGCAGCCTGCTCAGCGAGGCGGAATGCGCAGACAGCAGCAAAACCAGAACCCGCCGCTTCAGCATATGCAGCAGCGTCAGCAGCGCCAAGCTCCCCAGCAGCCTGTGTACGAAGAGCCGAAAGTTCCTTTTGAACAGCATAAGGTAGTTGAGAAGCTGACGCAGATCTTTATAAACGGCGTAAACCAGACAAGCCACAATATGTTTACAACGCTGTATCACGGCTATAACGTTGTCGGAAAAATGCTTTCACCCGTAAAGGACGATATCGAAGTTGTGTTTTACGGTCAGCTGATGAATAACGTTACCGATGAGTTTGAAGAGCTAAAGGCCGAGATGAACGAAAAATACGGAAACGTCCCGATGAGAATGATTGGAGGTTCGTGCGATGTTATCCTTTATCTTGAGGGTAAGGACGCCGCGCAGAGCAAGGAGATGCTTGGGTGCATTTCGGGCTTTATGATGAAGAACAACATTGCGGCGATCAATTTACCGAATACAGTCGGCAACCCGATCAAAACATATACCGCCGAAAACTTTAAGCCTGCCGTACAGAGCGGTCCTCGTTCGTTGGGCGGTTTTAATCCTCAGGCAGGAAGCGCACCATCTCCCACCGGAAGATCATATCAGTCCGGACAGAATTCAGGCACGCAGTCTCAGGGCGGGAACAGCGACGGAAACAACTTCGCCAAAAATTTCTTGAATAGATTTAAAAAATAGCTTGACAAATCCACCTCGGCATGATATAATTATATACGTTGCCGGGGAACACGGAGAGGTGTCCGAGCTGGCCGAAGGAGCATGATTGGAAATCATGTATACGGTTTCCGCCGTATCTGGGGTTCGAATCCCCATCTCTCCGCCATTCGCCGATGTGATGGAATTGGCAGACGTAGTGGACTCAAAATCCACCGGTAGCGATACCGTGCCGGTTCGAGTCCGGCCATCGGCACTAGTAAGAGCACTTGCGTATCTGCAGGTGCTCTTTTCGGTTTTTTGAGTTTTTATTCCCAAACCCGAATGAACCGAGCGGGTCTTATCTTTTCATTTAAAAGGTATCAAGCTGAGAATAGTGCTTGGTATATTATTGAGCAAATCATAAATCATAACGGCTGGGCATTCGGAGTTTCACGCAAGGAGTGCGGCAGCTGTCCTGCGCTGGAGCCATGTATCACCGAGCGCAGAAATATTGTGATGTACCGAATTCAAAGGAGGTCAATTTTAATTATGAGTGAGGCAGCAATTGGTATTATCGTAGCGTTGGATCTGGAGCTTGAAAACATTGAGCGTGAGATGAGCGATATTAGTATCGTTGAATTAAGCGGAATGAAGTTCATCACAGGCACTCTTGAAGGCAAAAAAGTGGTTGTTGCGCGCAGCGGAGTGGGGAAGGTATTTGCGGCAATTTGTACTCAAACTATGATACTTGGTTTTTCTCCGAGCGTTATTGTAAATGTCGGTGTTGCCGGAGGACTTACGAAGGATCTTACCATCGGAGAGATCGTTATCGCAAAGGACGTTGTTCAGCACGATATGAATACTACTGCGCTGGGCGATGAGTTGGGATTGATTTCGGGTATTGATCTTGTTCACATCCCGACCGACGAAAAGGTGACTGCTCTGCTGGAAAAGGTAACGAAGGAATTGAACGTCTACCACAAGATCGGCACCATCGCTACAGGCGACGCTTTCATCAATACAAATGAAATGCGGAAGTTTCTTGTTGAAACATTTGATGCTTCTGCCTGCGAAATGGAAGGCGCGGCTGTAGTGCAGACCTGCTATGTCAATAAGATCCCGTGTTCCGTTCTGCGTTCTATTTCGGATTCGGGCGATGATCACTCCCATACCGACTATCAGACTTTTGCAAAAGCTGCGGCGCTGACTTCGTCCGAGGTTATCAGGGAGTTTGTTAAGCAGTATGAATGATCGTTAGCTTTAGGGTCGTTTACGGTATGTATTCATTAAATACGGTCTTGTTCGGTCAGACCGCCGAGATGAAGATTTTTTGTTTATGAACACAATGTAATATTTTTTTCTAAAATGTTAAAGGTTTGTTGTTTTTCTTGATTTAATCCGAGTAATATATTATAATAATCTTGAATGTTTATATTAGGGTTATTATGTAGATATCCCTCGGTTCTTGTTTTGGGCGAACCGTTATCTTAATATATATCGTGACGCATAATATTATTTCCTGCGGAACGTTTCGAAAGGAAGAATAAAAATGAATTATTTCAAGAAAGCTGTCTGCGGCATGATCGCTCTTAGCTTGATCGCTTCGCTGGCGGGATGCAGCAAGGATAAAAAAGATCCTGTACAAACTGCCGATACACCTTATGTTACTTCAACATCTGACACGCCGGCAACTAACGATAACGCTGACTCAAACGCGCCTTCATATCAGATCGGCAATGTGACATTCCGTCAGGATGCCACCGAACTGCAGTTGGGTGAGGTGACCTTTACTGAACAGGATCTGGAATTTATATCTAAATGTACCGATCTTCGATATTTTGGCGTGCTGTCTTCAAATATCAGCGATCTGAAATTTCTCGAAAACCTGAATGAGCTTCGCACTATCGTTATCGGCAAGAGCGAGCTGACCGACCTGCGTACTGTTTCGGGTCTGAAAGCCCTTGAGAGTCTTTCGATCATCGATGCAAATCTGAAAAATCTCAGCGGTATCGAAAATCTTCCTCACCTGAAGTCAATCAATTTCTCAAGCAACCTTATCGAAAGCATTGATGAGCTTGAAAATTGCCGCAGCCTTGAAAGCGTTAATCTGGAGTCGAATCTCATCTCCGATATTTCGCCGCTTGCAAGCATGAACAAATTGAAAGTTCTTAATATCGGCAGCAATGCAGTGTCAGACAGTACCGTGCTTTCTTCGCTTTCCGAGGTGGAGGAGCTTAATGTTGCGTGCAATATGTTCACGGATATCAGCTTTTTGTCGAACCTTACTCAGCTGAAGACTCTTGACTTGAAGGCGATCACACCCGATGACATAACGCCGCTTATGGATATGCACACGCTTGAGAAGCTGGATATCACCGACTGTGATCTCAGCCGAGAAGATGTGGTAAAGGTCATGATCTGGCTGCCAAACTGTAAGGTCACAAGCAGCTTTATTGTTACAGATGAAGAGCTTGACCGTGTTCATGATGATGATTCGGATAAAGATACCGACACAGAAAGATCCGACAGCGACAGAGAACGCGATACCGATACGGAATCAGACAGTGGATCGGAAGTCGGATTGTTTGCAAACAGAAGAAATACATCGAGCTTTATTGACAATGACGGCGACGGTATTCCCGATGATATTATCGACAACGACGGAGACGGTATCCCGGACGACATTATCGACAACGACGGAGACGGTATCCCGGACGACATTATCGATAACGACGGCGACGGTATCCCCGATGACATTATTGACAACGACGGCGATGGTATTCCCGATGACATTGATTACGGTTATTGATCGAGATATGACGCTTGGATAGTTATGAATTGATAGTATGAGGTGTGTTATGAACAATTTGCATAAGATTGCAGGCTGTGTATTGTCGGCTGCGCTGATACTTGCAGCGCTTCCTTCGTGCAGCAAGAGTGGGGAGGAAGCAGAGAGCAGCTCTCAGCAGAGCAGCGACACGTCGTCGGTGGCAGTGGTCAGTATGCTGCCGAGCACAAACGATGTTCCCGCCAATGAAAGTCCGCTTGCGAAGGAAGAATTCATTTTTGGCAATGTGTTTTTTGACAGAGCCGCAACGGTTGTGGAGCTTTCCGATACAACGATCGACTCCTTCGAACCGCTTGTAAATTGCCCATACCTCCAGACAGTCACTATCAGTGACTGCAAAATACTTAGTTATTCGGGACTCAGTGCCCTTACTCAGATAAGCAATTTGACTATTTCAGGCTGTGAATTTGATAATCTCAGCTATGTCAGTGACCTTATCCAGCTCAAATCACTTGATATTTCCAATAACGGTATAACAGACATCATAAAACTCAGTTCACTCAAAAATCTGAATTCTCTGATGGTGACAGGCGGTGATGTTAAGGGTTTGGGAGCGGTAAAATATATGCCTAAGCTGCAGGTGCTGAAGGTGGACTGCCCGAGTAATGATGATTTTTCGCCGCTGAGTGAGCTTACCGATATGAGGGAGCTTTCTATTACCAGTGATAAAGCAGCGGATATTTCGGCGCTTGAAAAGCTTACAAACCTTCGTACGCTAAAGCTTTCCATGCCGAAGCTGGACGATATTTCCGTTCTTGAAAATTGTACATATCTGAGCGATGTCGATCTGAGCGGAACTAAGATCTCAAGTGTCCGTCCGATTCGAAATATTACGAATATGGTTAGCCTCGATATCTCAAATACGAAGGTAACCGAGGTATACTTCCTGAAACGAATGACATTCCTAGAGAGTCTTAATGTTTCGGGGGACGAGATCACGGATTTCGATAATCTGACGTTTTGCACGGGACTGCAGACGCTTGACGTTGCGGATACGGGTATCACAAAAGGTGATTATGAGATGCTTGTCAACGCTTTGCCAGATGCGACCATAATATATAAGCATGACGACAGCGGCGAGCTTGCGGAAAATACCGAGCACCGAACGAGCAATGAAGACAGTGATTCTGAAGGCGAATATACCGACAGTGATAATGAGTATGTCTATGAAGACACGGACTCCGAGAATTACAGCGAAGGCGGGTACGGAGAAACCGAGCAGCGCGGCACACAGCGCAGCGCACCCGGCACTAACGGGTACTGGTTCGAAAACGACTATACCGGAGGGTATTCCTTCTATAATTACGATGACGGACAGATCTACAATGACGGTGAAGGCGGTTACAAGTATAACGGCGAGCCGGTTTAATAATGTTTAAAAGTTGCAGTAAATGCGGTTATTATTGACTGTATTTACTGCATTGTTCATGATACGGAGGCTGCTATAATGAAGCTCACAAGATTTGATGTCATGAAAAAACCGATATTGATTCTATTTTTTTGTGTATTTACTACTTTGGTTATTTCAAATATTTCTGCTTTTTCGATGATCGGAGGAAAAGAACGGACGGTTTTCGGTGATTCGGAGCTTGACGGATACGGCGCACAGATAAGCGAGGAAATGCCCCTTGTTCTTGATAATATTGATACCCCCATTTGTTCGGTGGAGATAACGCTTGATTCAAACAAGGTTTTCTATACTGATGTGACGGTCGCGTTCACAGATAATAATTTTTCACTCGACAGCGGCTTTGATTATAATTATTGCAGGCAGCTGATGAAGTCGGGCGAGAATTCGGTCAATTATATGAATATCAGCTCTTACGGTAACGTCGGGTCACTTGAGATCTCATGCGATGATCGTATTACTGTCAAACAGGTGCGTATCAATACCGGGAAACCGATATCATTCAGTGCACCGGTGTTCCTTGTTGTTTTTGTTTTGGCGTATCTTACGGTATTTAAGCTTTGGAACGCAAATGCCGGCGACAAACTTGATCTTATTGTTCGGGTATGCGCAGGTATAATTTGCGTTTTAGTGGTGTGGTTTATGGCTGTTGTCAGCATTTCATGCGATGAACCGTTGATCGAAAAGATCCCGAACAATGTATCGGGCGAGGATCAGTATGTACAGCTTTTCGATGCATTCCACGATCACAGGACATATCTGGATATTGATTTCGACAGCGAAAAAATGGCGGAGTTGAGTAATCCCTACGACCGAACGCTTCGAAACGAAGCGGGGCTTCATGGCGATTTCTGGGACAGGGCGTATTATAAAGGCAAGCTGTATTGCTATTTTGGATCAGCGCCGGTGCTTACCGTTTATTATCCCGTTTATATCGTTACACATAAAATACCTACGACATTATTTGTCTCGGGCATACTTGCGCTATACTGTGTAGTATTTATATCACTGCTTTACGGACTGCTAGTGAAAAAATTAGTCGGCGATGTGCCGATAGTTATGCTTGTTTTTGGTCAGGCGGCGATCATTTTCGGAAGCGGTATTTTCGCGGCTGCGGCGGAAACGATGTTTTATTTTATGGCGGTGCTATCGGGAGTTGCTTGGACCGCAGCGTTTTGGTTTTTTCTGCTTAAGGCGTATTACAGTGATGAGTTGAGATCGAGAATAGTGTTTCTGGTATGCTGCGGAGTTTCCGGCGCACTGACAGCAGCGTCAAGACCTACTCTTCTTCTGTACTGCGCAGTCGGGATCGTCCCTGCGGTCTTTGTCATGACTTCAAAAAGGGAAACGCTGAAAAATAAGATAAGCTGCGTCTTAGCTGTCGGCACTCCTCTTCTTATCGGCGCGGCGCTGATAATGATGTATAATTACAAGCGGTTTGACAATCCGTTTGAGTTCGGATTCAACTATCAGCTGACGGTAAGCCGCGCTCAGGCGAATACGATCAAGCTGTCGCTGCTGCCCGCCGCGCTCTATCACTACTTTTTTCAGCAGCCTTCGGTCAAGTCTTCTTTTCCGTATATAAGACTGACTTCGGGCGGACTTGATTCATACACCCGATACAGCTATGCCGGAAGGACGATGGGGGTGTTTACATATCCGGTTTCATGGGGAGTATCTCTTTTGCCGGTGTGCATAAAAAAGGGAGAAAGCTTCCGCAGCTTACTGCTTTTATCTATGACCGGCAGCGCAGTTTTGATGTCGTTTATTGATATGTGCAAGGCGGGTTCACACTACCGCTACACTGTTGATATAGGTTTTGTGATCTTATTGACTGCGGTGATATGTATGTTTATGCTTATCAATAAGCTTGAAAAAATCAGTGTTAAGGCTTATATTTTTTCATTTGTATTATTCGCTGCTTTGACGTTTGCGAATATAGTTTTGGGTGTCTTGATGATATTTGCGAATGAGTCCGAAAGAATGATATCCGAATATCCCGAGGCAGTGGAGCTGTTCAGAGGCGTGATGTAAAAATAGATAAAAAACATTGATCTGTTGCCGGCTTGTTTGTGACAATGGGAGAATTTTCAAAACAAGACTTATCAAATTTAAAAAACGTTGACATTTACGCTGAAATATTGTAAAATTAGTAATCGTGGGGCAAAGTATGTCTTTGCACACGGTTACTTTTTATTATTGAAGAAAGGAGGAATTCGCAAAATGCCAACCTTTAATCAGCTTGTCCGTAAGGGCAGAGAGGTATCCGAGAAGAAGGCTAAGGCGCCTGCTCTTTTGAAGGGCTGGAACTCCAAGAAGCGCAAGGCTATCGATCAGAACTCTCCGCAGAAAAGAGGAGTTTGCACAGCAGTTAAGACAGCTACACCTAAGAAGCCTAACTCGGCTCTCAGAAAGATCGCCAGAGTAAGACTTTCAAACGGTATCGAGGTATCTTCATATATCCCGGGTGTAGGTCACAACCTTCAGGAGCACTCTGTTGTTCTCATCAGAGGCGGACGTGTTAAGGATCTGCCTGGTGTTCGTTACCACATTGTTCGCGGTACACTCGACGCACAGGGTGTTGCAAAGCGTATGCAGGCTCGTTCCAAGTACGGCGCAAAGCGTCCGAAGGCAGGTAAGTAAGAAGACAATCTCAAAATGAAACAGTCCAAGCTCAATACGGAGCATTAACATATATGCCTCTGTATTGGCAGGCGGGAGTTTGTCACTTTCGAGTACCTATGATATCATTCTGATTTATGAAGGAGGGAAGTAAAGATGCCAAGAAGAGGTTCAATCGCTAAAAGAGATGTTTTAGCAGATCCGATCTACAACTCAAAGCTCGTTACTCGTCTTATCAACAACATTATGTATGACGGTAAGAAGGGTGTCGCACAGCAGATCGTGTACGGCGCATTCGATATCGTTCGTGATAAGACCGGCAAGGATCCGCTGGAGGTGTTCGAGCAGGCAATGGAAAATGTAATGCCTGTTCTCGAAACCAAGACACGCCGTGTCGGCGGTGCAAACTATCAGGTGCCTATGGAGGTCAGACCTGAAAGACGCCAGACGCTCGGTCTTCGCTGGATCTCGAAGTACTCAAGACTTCGTTCTGAGAAGACAATGAAAGAAAGACTTGCAGCAGAGATCCTTGATGCGATCAACGGTGCAGGCGGCGCTGCAAAGAAGCGTGACGATACACACAAGATGGCTGAGGCTAACAAGGCTTTCGCACATTACAGATGGTAATGTATATTTTATAAAAAATAGGAGGATACTATGCCAAGAGACGTTTCACTTGAAAAAACAAGAAACATCGGTATCATGGCGCATATCGATGCAGGTAAAACAACTACTACTGAGCGTATCCTATACTATACAGGCGTTAATCACAAGATGGGTGAAACACACGACGGTGCGTCCACAATGGACTGGATGGTTCAGGAGCAGGAGAGAGGTATCACGATCACTTCTGCTGCAACCACCTGCTACTGGCAGGGTTCTGCCCACCAGTACGACAAGCACCGTATCAATATTATCGATACTCCCGGACACGTTGACTTTACAGTCGAGGTTGAGCGTTCACTTCGTGTGCTCGACGGTTCTGTAACGGTTCTTTGTGCCAAGGGCGGTGTTGAGCCGCAGTCTGAGACTGTATGGCGTCAGGCTGACAACTATAAGGTGCCGAGAATGGTATACGTCAATAAGATGGATATCATGGGCGCTGATTTCTACAGAGTTGTTCAGATGATGAAGGATCGTCTTAAATGTAACGCTGTTCCGATCCAGCTTCCGATCGGCGCAGAGGACGAATTCAAGGGTATCATCGATCTTCTCACAATGAAGGCCGACATCTATTACGATGATCTCGGTAAGGATATGAGAGAAGAAGATATCCCCGATGATATGAAGGAGCTTGCGCAGAAGTACCATGACGAGCTTATCGAGGCTGTTGCAGAGCAGGACGATGAGCTTATGGAGAAGTACTTCGCAGGCGAAGAGATCTCGATCGACGAGATCAAGAAGGTTATCCGCAAGTGCACTATCGACAACACGATGGTTCCCGTAACCTGCGGTACTTCCTACAGAAACAAGGGCGTTCAGAAGCTTCTTGACGCCGTTATCGACTATATGCCCGCTCCGACCGATATCCCCGCTATTAAGGGTGTTAACCCCGAAACAGACGAGGAGATCGAAAGACATGCATCTGATTCCGAGCCTTTCTCGGCTCTTGCATTCAAGATCGCAACAGACCCGTTTGTAGGAAAGCTTTGCTTCTTCCGTGTATATTCGGGTACAATCGACGCAGGCACGACTGTTTACAATTCCGTTAAGGATAATAACGAGAGGATCGGCCGTATCGTTCAGATGCACGCCAACGCTCGTAAGGATATCCAGACTTGCTACGCAGGCGATATCGCAGCAGCTATCGGTCTGAAGAATACAACAACGGGCGACACGCTCTGCGATGAGAAGAACCCCGTTATTCTTGAGTCGATGGAGTTCCCGGATCCCGTTATCCGTGTTGCTATCGAGCCTAAGACTAAGGCAGGTCAGGAGAAGATGGGTATCGCTCTTGCAAAGCTTGCAGAGGAAGATCCCACATTCAAGGCTTATACAGACGAGGAAACAGGTCAGACGATCATCGCAGGTATGGGTGAGCTTCACCTTGAGATCATCGTTGACAGACTTCTCCGTGAGTTCAAGATCGAGGCAAATATCGGTAAGCCGCAGGTTGCTTACAAAGAGACGATCAAGGGCAATGCCGATGTTGATCACAAGTATGCTCGTCAGTCTGGTGGTAAGGGTCAGTACGGTCATGTTAAGATCAAGATCGAGCCGAACCCCGGCAAGGGCTACGAGTTTGTTAACGCTGTAGTCGGCGGCGCAATTCCGAAGGAATATATCCCCGCTGTTGATACAGGTATCCAGGGCGCAATGCTCTCAGGTGTACTTGCAAACTACAACGTTGTTGACGTTAAGGTTACACTTTATGACGGTTCTTACCATGAGGTCGACTCTTCAGAAATGGCATTTAAGATCGCAGGTTCTATGGCGTTCAAGGAAGCTATGAAGAAGGCTAACCCCGTTCTCATGGAGCCGCTGATGAAAGTTTCTGTAATCGTTCCCGAGGAGTACATGGGCGACGTTATCGGCGACCTTAACTCACGCAGAGGTATGATCAGAAGCATGGAAACCGAGAACGGCGTATCGAGAATCATTTCGAACGTTCCGCTTTCGGAGATGTTCGGTTACGCTACAGACCTTCGTTCCAAGACACAGGGCAGAGGTCAGTATGTAATGGAGCCTGACACATATCAGGAGGTTCCGAAGAACATCGGTGAGGAGATCATGACTGCCCGCAAGAAGGCTGAGTAATTTTCTTTGTAAATTTTTATGAAATTTACAAAAAAGTGTTGCAATTTTCTAAAAAAATTGCTATTATATAAGTATTAAATTAAAAAGGAGTGATTTTCCAATGGCAAAGGAAAAGTTTAACAGATCCAAGCCGCACGTTAACATTGGTACAATCGGCCACGTTGACCACGGTAAGACAACACTGACAGCTGCTATCACAAAGGTTCGTAACCTCGAAGGCGATGCAGAGTTCGTAGATTACGCTAACATCGATAAGGCTCCCGAGGAGAGAGAGCGTGGTATCACAATCAACACAGCACACGTTGAGTATGAGACTGCTAACCGTCACTATGCTCACGTTGACTGCCCCGGACATGCCGACTACGTTAAGAACATGATCACAGGTGCAGCTCAGATGGACGGCGCTATCCTCGTTGTTTCCGCAGCAGATGGCCCGATGCCTCAGACAAGAGAGCACATTCTTCTCTCCCGTCAGGTAGGCGTTCCTTATATCGTAGTATTCATGAACAAGACTGATCAGGTTGACGATCCCGAGCTTCTTGAGCTCGTTGAGATGGAGATCAGAGAGCTTCTTGACGAGTACGAGTTCCCGGGCGATGATACACCTATCATCAAGGGTTCCGCATTCCTCGCTCTTGATTCCGCTTCTAAGGATCCGAACGCTGAAGAGTACAAGTGCATCCATGAGCTTATGGATGCAGTAGACTCTTATATCCCGACTCCTGAGCGTAAGGCAGACCTTCCGTTCCTTATGCCTGTCGAGGACGTATTTACGATCACAGGTCGTGGTACAGTTGCAACAGGTAGAGTTGAGCGTGGTCAGCTTAAGACTTCTGAGGAAGTTGAGATCGTTGGTCTTACAGACGAGAAGCGTAAGGTCGTTGTTACAGGTATCGAGATGTTCAGAAAGACTCTTGATTACGCTGAGGCCGGCGACAACGTAGGCGTTCTCCTCCGTGGCGTTCAGAGAACTGAGATCGAAAGAGGTCAGGTTCTTGCAAAGCCCGGTACAATTCATCCGCACACAAAGTTCAAGGGTCAGGTTTACGTTCTTACTAAGGACGAGGGCGGTCGTCACACACCGTTCTTCAACAACTATCGTCCTCAGTTCTATTTCAGAACAACAGACGTAACAGGCGTTATCAACCTTCCCGAGGGCACAGAGATGTGCATGCCCGGCGATAACGTAGAGATGGATGTTGAGCTTATCACACCTATCGCTATCGAAGTTGGTCTTCGTTTCGCTATCCGTGAGGGTGGACGTACAGTAGGTTCAGGCGCAGTTATCGCTATTAACGAGTAATTTCTGTAACTAACCTTTACAATTATGTGAATTATTCTTCCCGTTCATAAATTTGGACGGGAAGTTTTTCTATATCTTTTACAAAAAATAGTTCGGCGATATTACATTACAATACGATTTGCCGAAAATAATTCATGGACGCCGTTTTAATTGAAAATGAACCTCGAACGTGGTATAATTTTAAATATGTAAGATTATGTGTAAAAGAGGTAAATAAAGTGGGAATTAGAGAAAATCTCAGAAATGTTGCTATTATCGCCCATGTCGATCACGGTAAGACAACGCTTGTCGATCAGCTGCTTATGCAGAGCGGAACTTTTCGTGAAAACGAGAATGTGAACGAACGTGTCATGGACAGCGGCGATCTTGAAAGAGAGCGTGGGATCACGATCCTCTCCAAAAACACTTCTGTTATGTATAACGGCACGAAGATCAACATTGTCGATACTCCCGGACACGCCGACTTCGGCGGTGAGGTCGAGCGAATATTGATGATGGTTGACGGTGTTTTGCTTTTGGTTGACGCATTCGAGGGATGTATGCCTCAGACTCGATTCGTTTTGAAAAAGGCTCTCGGATTGGGCAAAAAACCGCTCGTTGTTATCAATAAGATAGACCGACCCGGCGCACGTCCGGCTGAGATCGTTGACGAGGTACTTGATCTGTTTATTGAACTCGGCGCAGATGACGATCAGCTGGAGTTCCCCGTGGTTTATGCTTCGGGTCGTGACGGCTATGCAACGCTCGATCCCGAAACTCCCGGAACGGACATGAAGCCGCTTTTCGATAAGATCATTGCGGAGATCCCCGCGCCGCAGGGTGAACTTGACGGTCCACTGCAGCTGCTGTTTTCAAATATAGATTATGACGATTATGTTGGCAGGATCGGTATCGGCAGAATAGAGAGAGGCAGTGTCAAGGCAGGGCAGCAGATCGCGCTTTGTCATGCGGACGGCTCCGTAACCAATGCAAAAATAGTAAAGCTTTATCAGTTTGAGGGCTTGAAAAGAGTGGAATCCGAGTCGGCGCAGTTGGGCGATATCGTATCGGTCAGCGGTATTACCGACCTTAATATCGGCGAAACGGCGTGTGCAGTTGACTGCGTGGAGCCGCTGCCTTTCATTAAGATCGATGAGCCGACCGTCTCAATGAACTTCCTTGTAAATAACAGTCCCTTTGCAGGCAGGGAGGGCAAGTTTGTAACCTCGAGAAATCTCCGCGACAGACTGTTCAAGGAAGTCGAAACAAATGTTGCAATGCGTGTTGAGGAAACCGATTCCGCGGACACGTTCAGAGTATCCGGCAGAGGTGAACTTCACCTGTCTATACTTATTGAACAAATGCGCCGTCAAGGATATGAGTTTCAGGTTTCACGCCCTACCGTTATTTACAAAAAGATCGACGGCGTTCTTTGTGAGCCTATTGAGTATCTGATCATCGAGGTGCCCGAGGATTATGTCGGGGCGGTTATGGAGAAGCTCGGTTCTCGCAAAGCGGAGCTTGTGGATATGGGTACACGTGAGGGCGGTACAACTCATATTGAGTATAAGATCCCGGCAAGAGGTCTTATGGGATATCGTTCAGAGTTTTTGACCGACACAAACGGCAACGGCATAATGAACCATGTTTTCGACAGCTACGAGCCGTATAAGGGTGATATTGTTTCGCGTCATCAAGGCTCTTTGATCGCACACGAAACGGGTGAGTCAACGGGTTACGGACTTTTCAATGTTCAAGACAGAGGCCGTCTTTTTATCGGACCCGGCGTGCCGGTTTATGAGGGTATGATCGTTGGCGCATGCCCGAAGAGCGAGGATATCACCGTTAATGTGTGCAAGAAAAAGCACGCGACAAATACCCGCGCTGCCGGCAGCGATGAAGCTCTGAAGCTGACTCCGCCGACAATACTGAGCCTGGATCAGAGTCTGGAATTTATTGCTGACGACGAACTGGTGGAGGTCACTCCGAAGAATATCAGACTTCGCAAAACTATTCTCAGCAAGGAACAGAGAATGAAAAAGCAGTTTAAAAAATAATGATAAATGACGCCGTACTCTGTCACGGAAATCAATTTTTAGAGAATATACTTTATACATCACCGTGTAACGGCGAATGTACTTTTGCGCAAACCGTTAGTTAGGGGCATGTTCACGCAAAGCGCCCCTCTCCCGAAAAGGGCAGATGAATGCATTTGAAAATCTCAAGCCTATTTAAAAAAGGCTTGAGCGAAAACTGTTATTAATATTCTCTTAAAGAAAGTCGATTTCCGTGGTTCTCCGTCATGAAAGGTTGACAGCATGAATTTTGTAATTTTAGATCTTGAGTGGAACAGTACATAAAGAAAAAAATATAAGG
>CACZCM010000016.1 GCA_902779615.1 uncultured Ruminococcus sp.
CTGCCCGCCGCATTTTCTCGGAATTCTGAATTTCTGCCAAGGAATGAATGCGGGAATACATTCTCGTCGATCAAGTACTATGCCGGAGTCTGTCAGCGGCAACTTGCCGCCGCGGAGAGGGCTGCAACTGCGCCGTCGCCGACTGCTGTTGTCAGCTGGCGAACAGTCTTTGTGCGGCAGTCGCCTGCCGTGTAAATTCCCGGAGTGCCAGTTTCACACGTTTCGCCGGCTTCGATGTAGCCCTTATCGTCAAGCTTCACAACATTTGAAAACGCTCCGTTGTCGGGCATCTGACCGATCGCCACAAAAAGACCGCTGACATCGATCGTACGCTTTTTTCCGTCCTTCGTGTCGGTTATTTCGACCGCCGTCAGACGTTCCTCGCCCAACAGACCGCTGACAACCGAATCGAGTACGAACTCAACGTTCTCTTTGCCGCGCAGACGCTCAACGTCCTTTTCGTCGGCTCTGAACTCGGATCTGCGGTGAATGATATACACCTTGCTGCAATATTCCGACAGAAACAGCGCGTCCTCGACCGCAGTGTTGCCGCCGCCAAATACCGCAACGTCCTTCTTCCTGTAGAACATTCCGTCGCAGGTCGCGCAGTACGAAACACCCTTGCCAATAAGCTCCTGCTCCCTTTCAATATTCATCGGGCGATTCTTCGCTCCCGTGGCAATAATGACAGTCTTGCCGTCATATCGGCTGTTCTTTGTCGTGACGATCGTCTTTGTTTCGCCGTGATCCTCTATCGCCGCAGCTGCCTCAAATATGACCTCTGCTCCGAATGACGTCGCCTGTTTGTATAGCGCCGTCGCAAAGTCAAAGCCGGATACGTGCGGCAGCGCCGGGTAATTGTCGATCTCAGGGGTATTAATGATCTGACCGCCGTACGCTGTTGATTCAAGCACAAGAACGCTTTTTCCCGAGCGCAGCGCATATATCGCCGACGTAAGCCCGGCAGGACCTGCGCCGATTATCATAACGTCATACATTTTCGTTCCTCCGAGTCAGATATCCTTCATAAGATCAAGCACGCTGTCCTTCGGGATAACGCCCACGCTGCGCTTGACCTCTTTGCCGCCCTTGAATACGATCAGGCAGGGGATCGAGCTGATCCCGAAACGCTCCGCAAGCTCGCTTGCTTCGTCTACGTTTACCTTGCCGACCTTGAAGCTGCTCTCTTCCTCTGCGATCTCTTCAACAACAGGCGAAAGCATTCTGCACGGTCCGCACCACTCTGCCCAGAAATCCACCAGAACCGGAACCTCGCTGCCCAATACCTCTGCTTCAAAATTCTTTTCATTTAATACAACAGCTGACATAATAATTCTCCTTTTCATGTTAAACTGTACAAAGCCAAACCTCTCGGCTCCGCCGATCAATGTTTGCATTGATTATTGTGCTGATTTTTTTGTGAAATATTCCCGCGCCGCTCAGATGCAGCCTGCAACAGCCTCAGCGACCTTCTTCATGTCGTCCGTCGGCTCAAAGCGGGCAACGACTTCGCCGCTGCGGTCAACCAAGAACTTCGTGAAGTTCCACTTGATGTCGGGGTTGTTCTTGTAGTCCTTGTCGATCTTCTTTAGCATGATGTCCATTGCCATCGCCTTCGGGGCTTTTCCGAAGCCCTTGAACCCCTGACGGCTCTTCAGAAAGGCGTAAAGCGGAAGCTCGTTTTCGCCGTTGATGTCGGATTTCTTCATCTGCGGGAAGCGAGTCTTGTATTTCAGAGTGCAGAACTCGTGGATCTCTTCGTCTGTTCCGGGAGTCTGACCCGCAAACTGGTTGCACGGTATGTCGAGGACTTCAAATCCTGCGTCATGATACTTCTCATACATAGCCTCAATGTCTTTGTATTGCGGAGTAAAACCGCAGCCTGTCGCCGTGTTGACAACAAGAACGACCTTGCTCCTGAAATTCTCCATAGAAAACATCTCGCCGTTCGGCGCAGGTACGGAATAATCATAGAAACTGCTCATAAACAAATGCCTCCCTGAATAAATGAAATTAAGTTGTAAACAAATAAATTGAGTACAACGTAATTGTATCACACACAAAGTGCCTTGTCAAGGGGACGGGGAATTTTTTTATTTTCAAGGGGAGATGGGGGAGAGGAAAGCAGAGAATGAGATATTGCGGCTATACAAAACTCCCGCATGGTCCATCTGTCTTTGATGAGCCATACGGGAGCTGTTTGATTTATTGGATCTCGATCAATCGTCGTTGAACATTTTCATGATCTGAAAAAAAGCGTCGTCCTCGTCTACGGGAGGCGTTGTCTTCTTCTGCTCTGTGTTCGCAGCCGGCTTGTTCATGTTGATCTCGACGGTCCTTCTTTCGGGCACGTTCGCATTTGTCTTTGCGGGTACTGCCTTCTCTGTGGTGACCGGAGCAGCAGGCTCGGCTGCGGGCTTAGGGGCCGCTGTCGGCTTTACGCCCGGGATCGGCGCGCTGTCGCCGAAGCCCGTTGCAATAACGGTGATCTGGATCTTGTCCTGCATATCATCTCTGAGCGCTGCGCCCCAGATGATGTTTGCGTCCTCGTCAGCCTTGCTTGTGATGAGGGTCGATGCCTTGTCGATCTCCTCGAGTCCGACGTCGGGCGAAGCAGTGATGTTGACAACAAGACCCTTTGCGCCTTCGATCGTTGTTTCGAGCAGCGGGGAGCTGATAGCCTTGATGGCTGCGGTTTCCGCCTTGCTTTCGCCTGTTGCAACGCCAACGCCCATGTGAGCAAGTCCTGCGTCTGCCATAACAGCAGTTACGTCTGCAAAGTCAAGGTTAACAAGACCCGGAACAAGAATAAGATCCGATATGCTCTGAACGCCCTGCTTCAATACATCGTCTGCAATAGAGAACGCGTTCTTCAGCGTGAGCGTCGGAAGATCGTCGAGCTTCTTCAAGCGCTCGTTCGGTACGATAACGAGCGAGTCTACGTTCTGGCGGAGCGCTTCAATGCCGGCTTCGGCCTGAGCCATGCGGTGTCTTCCCTCAAAAGCAAACGGCTTTGTTACGATAGCAACGGTGAGGATACCCATTTCCTTTGCGATGCTTGCAACGATCGGAGCTGCGCCCGTTCCGGTGCCGCCGCCCATGCCTGCTGTGATGAATACCATGTCGGTATCCTTCAGAACGGCTGCAATCTCATCTCTGTTTTCCTCGGCAGCCTTTGCGCCGATCGCCGGCTGAGAGCCTGCGCCCTTGCCGTGGGTGAGCTTCTCGCCGATGTGGATCTTCTGATTGGCCTTGGACATCTGGAGCACGTGATCGTCGGTGTTGATCGCGATAAATTCAACCGACGAAACGCCGCTGTCTACCATTCGGTTAACTGCGTTGCCGCCGCCGCCGCCGACGCCGATCACTTTTATAACGGGCAGATTGCCGTTAAATTCTTCTTCTAACTGAAAAGCCATCTTTTTTCCTCCTGACATTAGTCATCTGAAAATCTGTAAATGCAGTCTGACTTTGCCTGCAAACCCCATTTTCAAAACTATTAATAGTTAAATAAGGAGCTAAGCTCCAACAAGCTCGCTTGATTGGTGCGAGCGACGCCGTCAACAGACGTCGGGGAGCTTTAGCTCCATCGACGTTTGTTAAAAGCTCTGCTTTCAACAAGCAGAAACAAAGCCGAAGGCTTTGAGCGTTCAGCAGGGGATTTTACCTCTACTGAACATGAGACGGAACCCGCCGCCTATAGAGGGTGCGGGTCTCCGGCTGGGAGCCGTCCCCGACGGTGGAGGCCTCTGCGCACGTGATCACCGACCGAGCCGGTAGGCGAGACCCGGGGGACATCTCCTCTGCGGTTATAACTTTTTACTATATAAATGTATCACATTTTAAATGAAAATTCAATGAAATTTTGTAAATTAAGAAAATTTCGACATATCGCTTAAAAAATTACACAAATTTTATACAATAATTACAACATTGTAACAATGGCGATCTTGCGGGAATAGCGTATTTTATTTTACGACTTGATTTGACAAGGGGTTACGAGATTGTAAATAGTTTTCACTTGACATTTTGTCGTTTCTTTAATATAATAAGGTTGCTATGTGATATGAATTTCGGAGTATCCATGCAAATATTTTTACAGAACATCTTCCTGTTTTCGGAAGAACTGCTGAGCGGTGGACTGCACCATTATTGATCGAGTTTTCAGCGACTCATTTATAGGTTGGTTTATAGCTGTGATCGCCCCATAGGTCGGCTTCAAATGCGGCTTTTTGGGCAGCAGCATATGAAGACCAAAGCGTATTTAAGCGCATCAACTTGTAATAATCAATAAGAGTAGTAAAAGTGAGTATTTGCTATATAGACTCTGAGAAATTCCATATTGTAATTTTAGGATTAACAATTTCGGATATTATTATAAGGCGGTGCATTGCACCGTCATTTTTTTATTATACACTCTCGGGGGAGGCAGCGAGTATGGAGGATAAACTCAGACTCTACGGATTCAATAATCTGACAAAAGCGCTAAGCTTCAATATTTATGATGTCTGTTACGCAAAAACGCAGCGCGAACAGCAGGATTACATTGCCTATATCGACGAACAATATAACTCCGAGAGGCTTACGAATATCCTCACCACTCTCACCGACATGATCGGGGCGACTGTTCTGAATATAGCAAAGCAGGACTACGAGCCGCAGGGGGCGAGCGTGGCGGTGCTTATCAGCGAGGGAAGCATGAAGCCGAAAACGGGCAGCCGGGTGCAGCTGGCGCACCTGGACAAGAGCCACGTTACGGTACACACCTATCCCGAGTACCACCCCGAAACGTGCCTTGCGACGTTCAGAGTCGACATTGACGTTGCGACCTGCGGCGAGATCACCCCGCTGTCAACGCTCGACTATCTTATCAGCTCGTTTGACTCCGACATTATCACGATGGACTACCGTGTTCGAGGCTTTACGAGAGATATCAACGGCAAGAAGCTGTTTCTCGATCACAAGGTGAGATCCATTCAGGATTACATTTCCCCGAGCATCATACAAAAATACGATGCGGTGGATATAAATGTTTATGACAGCAACATTTTTCACACAAAGATGATGATAAAAGAGATCGAGCTGCAGAATTATCTTTTCAAGACGGACGCTTACGAGCTTCCGCCGAAAAAGAGATTGGAGATCATGGATAATCTTCGGCGGGAGATGATCGAAATATTCAGCGGGAAGAATATATATTGACCGCGTCACTGCGCTCATTGTCGTTGGCTTAAGGTTATAGCGTCCCCGACGGCTGGGAGCCGTTCCCAACGGCTGGGAGCCGTCCCCGACGGCTGGGAGCCGTTCCCAACGGTGGAGACCTCTGCCTTTGGAAACCGCAAGCCTTTTGAAAAAGGCTTGGCGAAAACTTTTTGCTGTGATCTATCGGGCTTTTTTGTGTGATCTATCGGGCTTTTGTGGAAATTTACAAATTTGCCAATTTATAGTATATTAATTATTGAACAAAAGGAGTGGTGCGTTGTGCCTTTAACGCAGGATAACGCCCCGATTTACGAGGCGCTTGTCGAGTTCGGAAAAAAAAGAGTAGTCCCCTTCGATGTGCCGGGTCATAAAAGAGGCAGAGGAAACCCCGAGCTTGCCGACTTTCTCGGCGAAAAATGCGTCGGTATCGATGTCAATTCGATGAAGCCGCTCGATTTCCTCTGCCACCCCGTTTCCGTTATCAAAGACGCGGAGCTGCTCGCGGCTGAGGCTTTCGGCGCGGCTCACGCTTTTTTGATGGTAGGCGGCACGACATCAAGCGTTCAGGCGATGGTTCTATCCACCCTCAAACGCGGCGATAAGATCATTCTGCCCCGCAATGTGCATAAAAGCGTTATGGGCGCGCTCGTGCTTTGCGGCGCTGTGCCCGTATATATCGACCCGCAGTGCGATGACCGCCTCGGTATCCCTCTCGGTATGAAGGTCGAGGACGTTTTGCGTACTGCCGAAATGCACCCCGACGCTAAGGCGGTTTTTGTTAATAACCCCACATATTACGGCATTTGTTCCGATTTGCAGTCGATAGTGGATATCGCGCACCGCCACAATATGCTTTGCCTTGTCGATGAGGCGCACGGTACGCATTTCTATTTCGGTGACGATATGCCCATTTCCGCTATGGCGGCGGGCGCGGATATGGCGGCGGCTTCGATGCACAAATCGGGCGGCAGCCTCACTCAATCCTCGTTTTTGCTGTGCGGAAAAAGCATTAACGAGGGCTACGTCCGTCAGATCATCAACCTCACTCAGACTACTTCGGGCAGTTATCTGCTGCTTTCGTCGCTCGACATCTCCCGCAGAAATCTGGCTTTGAGGGGCAAAGAGGTCTATCGCAAGGTCACCGAAATGGCAGAATATACTCGCAGCGAGATCAATTCTATCGGCGGGTATTATGCGTTCGGTACGGAGCTTATCAACGGCGACAGCGTGTTTGCGTTCGATAAAACAAAATTGTCGGTCAATACGCTTTCGGTCGGGCTTGCGGGAGTTGAGGTATACAATCTCCTTCGCGACGAGTACGACATTCAGATCGAGTTCGGCGACCTCGGAAACTTCCTTGCGTACATCTCGATCGGCGACAGACAGCGCGATATCGAACGCTTAGTCAGCTCCCTCGCGGACATTCGCCGCAGATACGGAAAAAGCGGCGCGGGAATGATGCACCAGGAGTACATCGACCCGATAGTTAAGGCGTCGCCGCAGGAAGCGTTCTATGCCGAAAAAGTATCGCTGCCGATCGATGCCGCAGAAGGTCGTGTGTGCAGCGAGTTCGTGATGTGCTATCCGCCCGGAATACCGATACTTGCGCCCGGAGAGCTTATTACAAAAGAAATACTTGACTATATAAAATATGCCAAGGAGAAGGGCTGCTCGCTGACAGGCCCCGAGGATGAGGGGATCGAGCGGCTGAACGTGCTGAGATGACAAGACAGAAAAAATTGCTGATAATATTTGCGCTGTGCGCGGCTTTAGCGGTGGGAGCTTTTGTTGCAGCCGCCGTCAGGCTCGTGAACTCCGCCGTTGCCGGCGTTGTCGAGTGGGGCGCAGATGCTGTCAGCGAATTGGGCGCGCATTTCGAAAGTCGTGATTCTGTGATCGGCGATATACGCACAATATATCCGGATATAATATTGCATAGACATGATGAGTATTATAGGCATACGCCGGATACTCCGAATCACTCAAACGACCGTCCTGATAATATAGAACAGATCTATTATCTTTCAAATCATGATATTGATTTTACGCTGAGAATATATATTTCCCTTTGGATAGGCTGGTCGAGAATGTACGAATGCGACTATGACAAGAAGCTTGACGAATTTATGACTATCGAGCATTTGAGCGAATTGTCCGATAAGATCGACCCCGATAAGCTTTGCAAAAAAGGAACTCTAACGTATGTGTACATTGTCGGATCGAGTGACGATATCGAAGACGCCGCCCGGACGTTCGAGGAGATCTCGGATTTGATGAAACCGTATCTGCCCGGAGAGATCGATAACGATCGGACGGGTGATCGCAGAATGCTTTGGGAAATGCTTGTCAAACCGGAATTCGGCATCACTCTTGACCCGGACGATTACAGAAAAACGGTCATTCTTGATGATGTCGATGCTGATACGAAATACGGCGACATTGAATATATTATTCGTAATAAATATATAGATCTTGTTGATAATGAAACGGTATTGCAAACACCATGCACACCGGAATGATTAGAAAGTGGGGCAAATAAATGGAATTTTGGTTTTCGGAGAACCACACTCCGAATGTTCAGATATCGATACGAGTGGACAAGCAGCTGTACAGCGGCAAGAGCGAATTTCAGCGGATAGACGTGTTTGAGTCGCCGGAGTTCGGGCGGTTTCTCACGCTTGACGGCTATATGATGCTCACCGAAAAGGACGAGTTCATTTACCACGAAATGATAACGCATGTGCCGATGGCGGTTCACCCGAATGTGAAAAATGTGCTCGTGATCGGCGCGGGTGACGGCGGCGTTGTGCGGGAGCTTGTGCAGTACCCCGAGATCGAGCGGATAGACATGGTTGAGATCGACCCGCTCGTTGTCGAGGTGTGTAAGCAGTATCTGCCGAAGACAGCGTGTCGGTTTGACGACCCCCGACTGAATATTTACTATGAGGACGGGCTTAGGTTCGTGCGGTTCAAAGAGAACGAGTACGATTTGATAATTGTCGATTCGACCGACCCATTCGGCCCCGGCGAGGGCTTATTTACGCGCGAGTTTTACGGCAGCTGCCACAATGCGCTCAAGGAGGACGGTATTCTCGTCAATCAGCACGAAAGCCCGTTTTATCCCGACGATGCGGCGGCGTGCAGACGCGCGCACAAAAACATTGTGGACAATTTTCCGATTGCGAAGGTCTATCAGGCGCACATACCCACGTACCCCTCGGGGCACTGGCTGTTCGGGTTCGCGTCGAAGAAGTACCACCCGCTGAGAGATCTTGACGAAACACGCTGGAACATGCGCGGACTTAGCACGAAGTACTACACGACAATGCTGCACAAGGGCGCGTTTTACATTCCGGCTTACGTGGAGGAGCTGCTGAAAAGTGTTGAAGAATAATATAGAAACTTTTATGGCTTGCGACAAAGAATATGATGAATCCAAAATAATTCTGTTTGGCGCGCCGTTTGATTCGACAACGTCATTTCGTCCGGGAACGCGATTTGGTCCGGCGGCGATCAGGTCTGAGTCATTCGGCATAGAAACATACAGCCCGTATCAGAACAAAGACCTTGAGGACACGTTTGTGATGGACAGCGGCGACCTCGAACTGCGTATCGGCGACACGGACGCGGTGCTCGATCAGATTCATGAGCGCGCGGAGATCATTCTGAATGACGGGAAAATTCCGTTCATGATCGGCGGCGAGCATCTGGTGACGCTCGGCGCGTTTCGTGCCGCTGCGGAACAATACCCGGATATTCACATTGTGCATTTTGACGCGCATGCAGATCTGCGTGACGATTATCTTGGCGTGAAGAATTCCCACGCGTGCGTTTTGCGCAGGTGCTGGGATATCATCGGTGACGATCGTATCCACCAGTTCGGTATACGTTCGGGCGAACGCGCTGAATTCGAGTTTGCGAAGACCCACACCGATATGCACCCGTTCGGCCTTGAGGACGTGAATCGTTTTGTGAAGGACATGGACAAGAGCAAGCCTGTTTATCTGACTGTCGATCTTGATGTGCTTGACCCGTCTGTTTTTCCCGGCACCGGCACGCCTGAACCGGGCGGCGTGAGTTTTGACGAGCTTCGCCGCGCCGTGACTGCGGTATGTTCGGCGCTGAACATTGTTGCATGTGACTTAAACGAGCTTAGTCCTCACTACGATCACAGCGGTATCTCGACCGCAGCGGCATGTAAGGTCATCAGGGAAATATTGCTTGCATTATTTTAGTTGGTAGTTGGATAGTTGGTAGTTGGTACGCGGCGGGCGAGTGCCCCATTTGCACTAAATAAAATTGCTTGAAAATCGAGAGTTTTGATTTCCGATGACTAAAAGCCTCCCATTTAGGGGAGGTGGCACGCAGTAAGGCGTGACGGAGGGGTTTTATGACATTTTTTTTAGTTATTTAACCAATTTGAGTTATCAATTGAACCCCTCCGCCTCACAACGCTTTGGCACCTCCACTAAAGGGGAGGCAATAATAGCTATAACTTCGAGGATAATTAATCGGATATTTGTATATAATAACGGTTTCTGACTAAGTTAGTGCATATGGGCGAGTGCCCGCTGACATGTTCCGTCCAACTTTGTTCTTACCGTAAGCTACTCCCGCGTTTTCGGCTTTTCATAAACCATAGTTTATTGCTGTCTACCAACTACCCAACCACTAACTCTCAACTCTCAACTAATAGAAAAAAGAGGTAAATAAAATGAGCAAAGTATTAGTTATCGGCTGCGGCGGCGTTGCCTCCGTTGCCATTCGTAAGTGCTGCCAAAACAGCAGCGTGTTCGAAGAAATCTGTATCGCAAGCCGTACAAAGTCACGCTGCGACGACCTCAAGGCTAAACTTGAAGGCACGACCGACACTAAAATTACAACGGCTCAGGTCGATGCCGATAACGTCGATCAGCTCGTCGAACTTATAAATTCCGTAAAACCCGATCTCGTGATGAATATCGCTCTGCCGTATCAAGACCTCACGATAATGGACGCTTGTCTTATTTGCGGCGTAAATTATATGGATACCGCAAACTATGAGCCGGAGGATATCAGCGAACCTACTTGGCGCGCAAATTATGAGAAACGCTGCAAAGAAAAGGGATTTTCTGCATATTTTGACTATTCTTACCAGATGGCGTATAAGGAAAAATTCGAAAAAGCCGGTCTTACCGCGCTCTTGGGCTCAGGCTTCGACCCCGGCGTAACTCAGGCGTACTGCGCCTACGCTCAAAAGCACCTGTTCGACACGATCGAAACGATCGATATCCTCGACTGCAACGGCGGCGATCACGGCTACCCCTTCGCAACGAACTTCAACCCCGAGATCAATCTCCGTGAGGTGTCCGCGCCCGGCTCGTACTGGGAGAACGGTCATTGGGTCGAGATCCCCGCGATGAGCATCAAGCGCGAGTACGATTTCGACGGCGTCGGCATGAAGGATATGTATCTGCTCCACCACGAGGAGATCGAGTCGCTCGCCGAAAACATCAAGGGCGTTCGCCGCATTCGCTTCTTTATGACGTTCGGTCAGAGCTACCTCACGCACATGAAGTGTCTTGAAAATGTCGGCATGCTCGGCACAGAACCGATCGAGTTCGAGGGGAACAAGATCGTTCCTATTCAGTTCCTCAAGGCTCTTCTACCCGACCCCGCATCTCTCGGCCCGAGAACCGTAGGCAAGACGAACATCGGCTGCATCTTCACCGGAACCAAGAACGGCGAGCGCAGGACCGCGTATATCTACAATATTTGCGACCACCAGGAGTGCTACCGCGAAGTCGAGTCGCAGGCGATTTCGTACACGACCGGCGTACCCGCGATGATCGGCGCAAAGATGCTGCTTGAGGGCAAGTGGAACATGCCGGGCGTTCACACCGTCGAGGAGTTCGACCCCGATCCGTATATGGACGAGCTGAACAGGTGCGGGCTTCCGTGGCAGATCAACGAGAATCCCGCGCTCGTGGACTGAGGCAGCGACATGAGCGAGGTGCTGAATACGCCGTATTTTCTCGTTGACGAAAAGCGGCTTGTGCATAATCTTGAGATACTGAAATCGGTTGCGGACGACACGGGCTGTAAAATTCTGCTGGCGCAAAAAGCGTTCTCGATGTACAGCGCATACCCGCTGATATCGCAATATCTGTCGGGTACGACCGCGAGCGGGCTGTATGAAGCGCGGCTCGGACATGAGAAATTCGGCGGCGAAACTCATGTTTATTCGCCTGCGTATAAAGATACCGAGTTTGACAAAATACTAAAATATGCAGATCATATAGTTTTCAATTCATGCAGACAAATCAAATTGTATGCTGATCGTGCGAAATCGCGCGGAAAGTCGATCGGGCTTAGAGTAAATCCCGAGTGTTCCACGCAGGACGGTCACGCGATATACGACCCGTGCGCGCCGGGTTCGCGTCTTGGCTGCACGAGATCACAGCTTGACGAGGACGTGATACCGCTGCTTGACGGGCTGCATTTTCACACGCTGTGCGAGCAGAATTCCGATGATCTGGAGAAAACAGCGGCGGCGTTTGAGGAAAAGTTCGGGCAGTATCTTAGCGGCATGAAGTGGGTAAACTTCGGCGGCGGACATCACATCACGAGAGATGATTACGATATTGAACGATTAAAACGAGTAATAATTCATTTTCGTGATAAATATGGTGTGCAGGTATATTTGGAGCCGGGCGAAGCGGTCGTGCTAAACGCCGGATATCTGATGGCGAGCGTGCTTGAGATCGTGCGAAACGGCGACACACAAATTGCGATACTTGACGCATCGGCTGCGTGTCACATGCCTGACGTGATCGAAATGCCGTACACCCCGCCGCTCAAAAATTCGGGGAAACCGGGCGAACGTGCGCACACATACCGACTCGCCGGAGCAACGTGCCTTGCGGGCGACGTTATCGGCGACTACTCGTTTGACGAGCCGCTGAAAGCGGGCGATATTCTGACGTTCGAGGACATGGCGCTATACACTATGGTGAAAACGAACACGTTCAACGGAACGCCCCTGCCCGCTATCGCTTATCGAAATGGTGACGGCGAGATCGTCAAGATCAGGGAATTCGGATACTCCGATTTTATCAGCAGAATATAGCGGCGGAACCCATATGCGGCTGCGCCGGGCTGATTGATAACAGTCAGACCGCGATCTGCGGATCTTGCGCGGAGAGCAAGTTCGTTACTCTGATTTGCTGCAAAAAACTATGATGGATAGAGCATCATAACAAATTACAAAAAGCCTTCACTCTTTCAATGCAGATGTGAAGGCTTTTTTGCTGCGTGTGTTGTTTACGGAAACACAAATGCGGGAGCAGACTGCCGCTCGAAGCCCCGCTCCGCTAGGCCTTGTCGGCAGACTTTGTTACCGTTGCTGCCGCAAACGAGAAGATCAGCGCTGCTGTTATGCCTGCGGCTGCGCTTGTGAGCGCGCCCGTGAATACGCCCATCGCTCCGTCTTTCTGTACCGATTCCTTGACGCCCTGCGCTATGGTGTTGCCAAAGCCCAGAAGCGGCACGCTTGCTCCTGCGCCTGCCGCATTGACCAGCGGCTCGTATACTCCGAGCGCCCCGAGGATCACGCCCGCCACTACGTAAAACGTCAGTATCCTCGCCGGTGTAAGCTTTGTTTTGTCCATGAGGATCTGCCCTATAACGCAGATCACCCCTCCTACTAAAAATGCCATTATAAATCTTTCTGTCATGCCTGTCCTCCGTTTTTATGGTTTTCAGTTCCTTATGAATATTTGTTAACATCGATAAAACAATATACATAAAATAACCATAGGGGAGATGTCCCCCGGGCGGCGGCTTTTGTTCCGTGTTTGGCAGGGGCTTAACTCCTCCTGCAAAACGCGCATGCCTGATGTTTGTGTCTGTCTGTAAAATCAGAGCTTTAAAGTATACTGCTTTATCGTTTTATTATGAATATGCGGGATCATATGCCGCTTAAAAAATATTTTGTCCGAGAAATCGTCATTTTATCCAAAGAAATTCTTAATGTATAGGAGAAAAAATTGAGATAATTTATTGACGTACAAACAATTTTGTAGTATCATAATTCTGGACGTTTATAACCGCAGAGGAGATGTACAAAACCTCTGCGGGCGGCGGGCTGCATCTCACGTTCGGCAGTGGTATAAAACCCGTGCTGAATGCACAAGCCTATGGTCTGTTTCTGCTTGTTGAAAGCAGAGCTTTTAACTGCAATATGGTGCGTTTGCAGGTTAGCTAGTTTGTTTAAATAATGGAGATATTTCTATGAAAATTGTAATTGTTGGCTGCGGCAAGGTCGGCAGGACGATCGCCGAACAGCTGGACGGCGAAGGACACAGTATTACGGTCGTTGACAGCAACCCGAGGTGCGTCAATCGAATGGCGGAGCATCTGGACGTAATGGGTGTTGAGGGCGACGGCGCAAGCCGGGCAGTGCTCAGCGAGGCAGGCGTCGAAAATGCCGATCTCGTTATTGCGGTTGCCGATAAAGACGAGCTGAACCTTTATATATGCCTGCTTGCGCACTGCATCGGCGCAAAAAATACGATAGCCCGCGTGCGCAAGCCCGTGTACCACAAAAATATCACCGAGATACAGGCGATGAGAAAGGCGATCGGACTTTCGCTGATGATCAATCCCGAGAAGATCGCCGCTCTGGAGATGAGCCGCCTTATCAGATTCCCGTCTGCGATCGAGGTCGATTCATTCGCAAGAGGCAACGTTGAGATCTATACGCTGCGGCTTCGGCCCGATCATTTCTTGGTGGGCAAGAAGATCGCAGATATAAGCCTGCTAAAGGGCGATATTTTTAAGGGGGAATCACGCATCTGTCTTGTGGAGCGCGACGACGAAGTGATAATCCCCGGCGGAGATTTTGTATTTGCGCCGAACGACAAGGTGTCGTTCATCTGTACGCCCGCAAAGGCAAGCTGGCTCTTCAAAAAGTTCAACAAGGCGTCCGCTGCGAAGGCGAAGAACGTCATGATAATCGGCGGCAGCCGCACTGCGTATTATCTCGCCGACATTCTCAAGGAAAGCAGCATCAACGTTAAGATAATCGAAAAAGACCCCTCAAGGTGTGACGAGCTGTCCGACCTTCTGCCGGGCGTGAATATCATAAGAGGCGACGCGCTCAACGAAGAACTGCTTGACGCAGAGGGCGTTGAAAAGATGGACGCTATCGTAACGCTCATGCATCTTGACGAGGAGAATATCATGCTTTCGCTTTATGCAAGGCAGAAGAGCAACGCAAAGTGCATCACCAAAGTAGAGAGGATCGTTTTCGACAAGATCGTTGATACAATGCCGCTTGACTCCGTTATCCGTCCGAGGGAGCTGACCGCAGAGGCGATCGTGCACTACGTTCGCGCCGTCAAGAATTCCGAGGGCAGCAACGTGGAGTCGCTTTACAAGCTGAACGACGGCAAGGCGGAGGCGCTCGAATTTAAGGTAATGTCAAAAGACAGCCCCGTTGTCGGCAAACCGCTGAAGTCGCTTGTCTTCAAGCCGAACCTTCAGATCGCCTGTATCACACGAAGAGGCAGAGTCATCATTCCGAAGGGTGAGGACACGATCGAGCCCGATGATTTTGTGGTGGTAGTTACCACTCAGAAGGGTCTTCAGAATATCGACAGCGTGCTTGCTGAGCGCTCATAAAAAGAGGGGTTATTGTGAATAAGAATCTTGTTCGCTACGTGTTGGGCTGGGTGTTCGTCGTTATCGGCGCAATGCTGTGCCTGCCTATTATCGTTGCTTTGATCTACGGCGAAAATGATTATATGTATTTCGGGCTGCTGGCTGCGGTGTGCTTGCTGGTGGGGCTTGTATCGATCAAATTCAAGCCTAAGAATACACAAATGTACGTGCGTGAGGGATATATATCATGCGCGCTGACATGGATACTGTTAAGCGTCATCGGCTGTCTGCCGTTCTATATCAGCGGCGCGATACCGAGCTTCACAAACGCCTTGTTTGAGTCCGTATCGGGCTTTACGACAACAGGCGCAACGATACTCGGCGTTGACCGTCAGATCGAAGAACTCAGCCACAGTCTGCTTTTCTGGCGAAGCTTCACCAACTGGGCAGGCGGCATGGGTATACTGGTGTTTATGCTGGCGGTGATCTCGCAGCTGTCGGGTCAGTCGAATATGTACTTAATGAAGGCGGAAAGCCCGGGGCCGGTAGTGTCGAAGCTTATCCCGAAGCTTAGGGGCACTGCGGGAGTTTTGTACGGAATATACGGCGCAATGACCGTTATCGAATTTATCATGCTTGCAGTGGGCGGAATGCCGATCTTTGACGCGATAACTCTTTCTCTGTCCACTGCGGGAACAGGCGGATTTTCGATCAAGAACGCAGGCTTGATGGCGTATGAAGGACACTACTACTGGCAGGCAGTGGTAACGGCGTTCATGTTCCTGTTTGCGGTCAATTTCAGCATTTATTATCTTGTTATCACAAAGAAATTCAAGCAGGCGCTGCTCTCTGAGGAGCTGCGCTGGTACTATATCATTTACGCAGCGGCGGTAGTGATAATCGGACTTGATCTCACGATCAACAAATTTTATGCAAACCCGCTCGATATCTGGCACCATTCGGCGTTTCAGGTGGCGACGTTTGCGTCCTCAACGGGATTTGCGTCTAAAGATTTTGATCTGTGGCCATCGCTGTCGAGAACAACGCTTATGATCGTTGCGCTGATAGGAGCGTGCGCAGGCAGCACGGGCGGCGGATTCAAGGTCAGCCGAATAATCGTGCTTGTAAAGAGTGTTGTGCGGGATATCCGCCGGATGCTGCACCCGAACTCGGTCTACACCGTTAAGATGGACGGCAAATCGGTCAAAGAAGATACGGTGCGTTCGATACATGTATATCTGACGATCTTTGTGTTTTTGTTTGCTATGTCGGTCGGCATACTGTCTTTAGATGAAAAGATGGATTTCGCAACAAACTTCACCGCAGTTATCGCAACCATAAACAACATGGGACCGGGACTTGCGGAGGTAGGTCCGACTAAGAGCTTCTTTGATTATTCTATCCTGTCGAAATACGTATTGATATTTGATATGCTCGCAGGAAGACTGGAGCTGCTGCCGATGCTGCTTCTGTTTAACAGAGAGTGCTGGAGCAGCAAGAGGTAACTGCGTAATGCTCGCTTTATTGATGTCTGATGGTCGAATAACATCTTTAAATACATAACTATAAATGGGCAAATATGGAAAAATTCAAAAAAGCTCAATAGAGCAACAGCACAAAGTTTTCGCCAAGCCTTTTGAAAGGGGTGAATTCCAAAACAATCCGGTGGATTGTTTTGGAAGAGGGGACGCTTTGCGTGATGCGCGTCCCCTACTAACGACAAGAACAAGTTTCCCTCGCCGCCACACGGCGACGCAGTGTTGGTCATTCTGACGAAAGAATACAAATGTGCTTATTTTAGTACTCAAATAATCGTCACACATAATATTTCTATGTGTGACGATATTAGTATAGCATCAATAAAATTACATATTTAAATAGGAGGCGTTTATCAATGGCCCAAAGAGATGGAAACAATAATAAAAACAACAATTTCCCGCCAATGGCAAACGGCGGACAGTTTGCTCCGAATCCGTATCAGCCCGTACCGCAGGGCTACCCGAATCAGCAGGGTATGCCGCCTCAGGGCGGGTTTATGCCGAACGGTCCGTATCCGCAGATGATCCCGATGAATAATTCCCCGATGGGGTACGGCGCGCCGAATCAGCCTGTTATGCCGCAGGGAGGCTTCGCGCCGAATTCGCCTTATCCGCCCATGATGCCGAACAACAATGTGCCAGCGCCGAACAGATATCCCCCGAGGCAGCCTGCGCCAAACGGCGGACGTCCTCCGCAGAACAACCGCAGCGCGCGTCCCGCCGACAATAATGCAGCTTCACAGCGTGATCGGCAGTCTGAGCCAAAGGGTTACAGAGCTGCGCAGCTGAGTGTTGATGCGCCCAAGACGACAGGCTTTGACGACCGACCCGCCGAGGCGGACAAGTTCAGCATTCAGGGCTACATTAAGGGGCTGAATAATTTCATTAAGGTATGCAGCACACCTATGACGCTTTCTATCCAAGGCTCGTGGGGCACGGGTAAGACCTCGATCATGCAGTTTATCAAGAAGCCGCTTGACGAGGACAGCAAGATCAAGACCGTATGGTTCAACACATGGCAGTATTCGCAGTTCAACATGGACAATCTGCTTGCGGTGTCGCTGCTGTCGGGGATCATCGAATCACTTGAGATCAAGGACGACAGCAGCAAGAAGAAGTTCCGCAAGGTCGTGAACGTTCTGGGGCGCGCCATCAGCAGCGCTGCGCTCATCGGCATTGAGGCGCTTGCAGGCAGTCAAGCCGCCGAGATGGTTAGCAATGCGGAAAAAAAGGTCAGCGCAAGGGACGATGCGGATCTGTATGATCCTGCGAGAGCGATCAGAGAGCTGAGGGCTGAGTTTGCGGGCTGTGTTAAGAAGGCGTGTGACGAAGGACATCTCGACAAGATAGTTATTTTTGTTGACGACCTTGACAGGCTGGAGCCTCGCAAGGCGGTAGAGCTGCTTGAGGTTCTGAAGCTGTTCATGGACTGCGATAAGTGCGTATTCGTTCTTGCTATTGATTACGAAGTTGTATGCAGGGGAGTTGCGGCAAAGTACGGCAAGCTTGCAGACAGTGATGAGGACGCTCTGGAGAAGGGCAGAAGCTTTTTTGACAAGATCATTCAGGTACCGTTTAAGGTCCCCGTTGCAAACTACAATATCCGCGATTATATCAGCGACCTGTTTAAACAGATCGGCATAAGCAATTTGGGCAGTGACGCCGAATGGTACGAGAGCGTTATCAAGAATTCGATCGGTACAAATCCCCGCGCGATAAAGCGGCTGTTCAATTCATTCCAGCTGCTGAAATACATCGAGGACGCCACCGGTACCGGCGGCACCTATAAGATGAACTGGACGGACAAAACGAGCGTGAAAATGCTGTTTGCGTCGCTGTGTTTGCAGCATTCCGGCGAGAACATCTATAATTATATCGTTATCAATGCAAATAATTATGTTCGTCTGGCAGGTTCGGACAGCGCCGAAATGAGCGATGCCTCCAAAAATCTGATACTTTCGCTTTGCGACAGCGAAAAGACTTATGAGGATATTACCCGCAGCGACAGTGAATTCGGCGATACGGTCAGCGAGAAAGAGTACACAGACAACAAGAACGTTCTCACAATGTTGAAGGAAACCGTTACGGGCGGCAGCGACCGCTTTGATGATTTTGTCGGCACGCTCACGCTGACGGCTATCACTTCGACAAAAAGCACGGAAAAAATCCTGCCTGTTGTCAGAATGGCAAATTACGTAAGAACTCCCGATAAGCTTCACTTCCGCAGCGGCAATACGGCGGAGGATATCGAACCGATAATGAAAGCGGTCGAGAACTCGCTTGGCGGCAAGGCACGGAAGACTCTTGTAAATTACGACGACAGCATCTGCGTTATTTATCAGCTTTCGCAAGAATTAACAGTAAGGATATTTGAGAAGACGCCTGGCGGATTCTATGTTTATCTATACGGCAGCAAGCAGAAGCTGAAGCCCGAGCTGTATGAAGACGAGCTGAAGGATATCAAGAAGAGCGCGTATTATTCGTTTGATTCGACAAACGGCAAAAACAATAGGCTGAGAGTCGGAATAGACAACGGAAATCCGGAACCGATCAAGCAGCTGGAGAAGCTTATAACGAAGCTTGCGAAAAATATCGAGGCATAAGGCAGCGAAAAACCTCGCGCCGCAAAATACAACAAAACAAAAGCCCCCTTCCCGCAGGTCACATAGCGTAAGAAGGGGGCTTCTGCAATTCTAAATAATACTTTCTTCAGTCGGATACCGCCGAAAGCGCCCTGCGGATCCCGCTGCAGAACTCTCCCACAGCCGTTTCCGACTGTTCGCCGTGTTTTGCAATGAGCTTCACTATCGCAGAGCCGATTATTATCCCGTCAGCATACTGCGCTATGTGCGCCGCCTGCTCCGGGGTCGATATGCCGAATCCTACCGCAGCCGGTACGCTTGACGTGCGCTTTACCTGCTCCACTATCCCGGATATCGAGTCGCTGATGTCGGCGCGAGTCCCCGTTACGCCAAGCGATGATACGCAGTAGACAAAGCCCTTTGCCTGCTCGGCGATCATTACCGTTCGATCATCGGAAGTCGGCGCAACAAGCGATATGAACTCAACGCCCATATTGTCGAATATGTCCGAAAATTCGTGCTTCTCCTCAAACGGTACGTCGGGAAGAATGATCCCGTTTATCCCGATCTCACTGCAGGTCTTCGCAAATCGTTCGATACCGTATGAGAATACAACGTTTGCATATGTCATAAAAACGAGCGGAACGTGTACCTTCGGGCGAACACGCCGTACCATGTCGAATATTTTGTCGGTCGTCACTCCGCCTGAAAGCGCCCTGATGTTCGCTTCCTGTATCACCGGCCCTTCGGCGGTCGGATCGGAAAACGGTATTCCCAATTCGATGAGGTCAACGCCGTTTTCTTCCATTATCGGCAGCAGCTTTTCCGTTGTTTCAAGTGTCGGGTCGCCGCAGGTGATAAATGATATGAATGCTTTTCTATTTATAAATGCGTCCTTGATGTTCATTCCGTAATGTTCTCCCCTCTGTAGCGGGCGATCGCTGCGCAGTCCTTATCGCCTCTGCCCGAAATATTGACTACGATTATCTTGTCCTTATCCATTGTCGGCGCAAGCTTCAGAACGTGCGCCACTGCGTGCGCGCTTTCGATCGCGGGGATTATGCCTTCGGTCCTCGACAGATATTCAAACGCCTCGACAGCTTCGTCATCGGTAACGGGCACGTATTCCGCTCTGCCGATGTCATGCAGATTTGCGTGCTCCGGGCCGACTCCGGGGTAATCAAGCCCCGCCGAGATCGAGTACACCGGCGCGATCTGGCCGTATTCGTCCTGACAGAAATAGCTTTTCATGCCGTGGAAAATGCCGAGTTTGCCCGTGGCGATAGTTGCCGCGGTTTCAAATGTGTCAATGCCCCGTCCGGCAGCCTCGCAGCCGATCAGGCGAACCGACTTGTCCTCAATGAAGTTGTAAAACGCGCCGATCGCGTTCGAGCCGCCGCCCACGCACGCAACTACGGCGTCGGGCAGCCGACCTTCCTTCTCCATTAGCTGCTGCTTGATCTCCTTCGAGATAACAGCCTGAAAATCACGGACGATCGTGGGGAAGGGGTGAGGCCCCATGACCGAACCCAAAACGTAATGTGTGTCGCTTATCCTCGTTGTCCACTCTCTCATGCATTCGTTTACGGCGTCCTTGAGCGTTGCAGTGCCGCTTTCGACCGCGTTGACCTTTGCGCCCAGCAGCCGCATTTTATACACATTGAGCGCTTGGCGGACGGTGTCCTCTTTGCCCATGAAGATCTCGCACTCCATACCGAAAAGCGCAGCCGCAGTCGCAGCAGCAACGCCGTGCTGACCTGCGCCTGTCTCGGCGATGATCCTTGTCTTGCCCATTTTCTTCGCAAGCAGTACCTGACCGAGAACGTTATTGATCTTATGCGCGCCGGTGTGATTCAGATCCTCACGCTTGAGATATATCTTCGCGCCGCCGAGATCCTTCGTCATTTTCTCCGCATAATAAAGGCGTGACGGCCTGCCCGCATATTCATTCAGCAAGACTGTAAGCTCCTCGTTGAACTGCGGGTCGTTTTTATATTTATTGTAAGCGTCCTCCAGCTCGCATACCGCATTCATCAGCGTTTCGGGGATATACTGTCCGCCGTGAACGCCAAATCTACCCTTTGACATATTATTCTCTCCTAACAATTTATACTTCTGACTATATTTGTAATATTTATTATCTTATTTTTATCCTTAGTTTTATTGGTTTCGCAGCCTGAGCTGACATCAACGCAGTAGGGGTGAAATTCTCTCACGGCGTCTGTGACATTATCCTGCGTGATGCCGCCTGCAAGAATGAACTCACGCTCCATACTTCCGATCAGCGCATGGTCAAATCCTCTGCCGCCGCCAAGCCCGCCGTCAAGAAGGATCATATCGGCAGCGGAGCGCTCGGCTTTTTCGATATCGGCTCTGTTTTTAATGACAAACGATTTCCAGATCGGCGCATCTGTAAACATACGCAGCCAGCGGATATACTCATCGTCCTCGCTGCCGTGGAGCTGCACAATATCTATTATACCCCTGTTTACGATATTTGCAATAGCTTCTTTTGAAAAATTCACGAATACGCCGACAGTTTTGATCCGATCGTCGATATTTTTTCGCATCACATCAGCAAAATCGGGAGAAATGCAGCGGTGGCTTTTGGGGTAGCCGAGAATAAATCCTGCATAATCGGGCATTGCCTCATTCACATAATCGGCGTCGTCGAGGCGAAAAAGCCCGCAGATCTTAATTTTAGTCATAGTGTGGACCTCGTTGGGATTATAGTTTAAGGAAGTTTTTGGAGGACGGCGAGGTTGATGTTTGTTTTGTTAGTGCGATAGTTTATCACTATCTTTACAACAAAAACAAATTCAAATTAGTAAACCCTCTTTTTGTACAATACGAATAGGCTCGCCATCATCAGCAGTTCGCCGCCGCAAGAAAGCCTTTCTTGTCGGCGCATTTCATCAGCGCTTCGCCGATCAGAACTGCGTGCGCTCCGTCTGCGAACATCTGCGCCGCTTCTTCGGGCGTCGTTATTCCGCTTTCCGATACAAATATCCTGTCTTCCGGTATGTATCCCCTAAGCCCGGCGGCGTTTCCGCGGTCAACCGTGAAATTCCTGAGATCTCTGTTGTTGACACCTATCACTCTCGCTCCCGATGATACCGCCTTTTCGATCTCGTCTTTGCTGTGAGTTTCCGTAAGCGCAGTGATCCCGAGTTCATCGCATATGTCAATGTATTTCGCAAGCGTATCGCCGTCAAGCAGCGCGCATATCAGCAGCACTGCGTCCGCTCCCATCAGCTTTGCCTGATAGATCTGATATTCGTGTACCGTAAAATCCTTTCGCAGCATCGGGATCGAAACCGCTGCCCGTATCTCTTTGAATATTTCGTCCGAGCCTAAAAACCATTTTGGCTCCGTTAAACACGAAATGCAGTCAGCGCCGTATGCTTCGTATTCCTTCGCTATGTCTATATACGGAAAATCCTCGCTTATCATTCCCTTTGACGGCGACGCGCGCTTGACCTCCGCAATGACCGCTCTGCCTTTTTTCAGCGCCTTCTCAAACCGGAAATCCCCTTTGCGTGCTTCCATCGCCGCCCGCCTTACATCTTCAAGCGAGGTGATCTCCATGTCACGCTTTACCCGCTCTTCGGCGTGCGCTGCCAATTCATCAAGTATCATCGCTTCACCTCATCATGCGCTTGCGCGGGTATCTGCCGTTGTCGCTCTTATGAATTCGTCAAGCTTAGCCTGAGCTTTTCCGCTGTCGATCAGCTGCGCCGCCAGCCCGATCGCCTCGTCATACGGAATGTCAAGCGCAAGGTGCAGCCCGGCTGCGGAATTCAAAAGTACCGCCGTGCGTTTGCCGTCACGGATCGTTCCGTTTAAAATGCCCTTGGTGATCTCTGCGTTCTCCTGCGGAGTGCCGCCGACAAGCTCCGATTTTTCACAAAGCGTAAATCCGTATTCCTCGGGGTCTATCTCGTATGTTTTGAGCTCGCCGCCGATCATCTCGCAGACCTTTGTTTTTGCGCTCGCCGAGATCTCGTCAAGCCCGTCTTCGCCGTAAACGACCATGGCTTTCTTTACGCCAAGCTTGTGAAGTATCTTGGCCATCGGCTCTACAAGATCGCCGCTGTACACGCCCATGACCTGCATCTCGGCGTTTGCCGGATTGGTGAGCGGTCCCAGAATATTGAATACCGTGCGGATCGCCAGCTGTTTTCTGACGGGAGCGACATACTTCATAGCCGAATGATACTTTTGCGCAAACAGGAAACATATTCCTACGTCGTCGAGTACCTTCTCGTTCTTTTCGGGATCGATCATGATGTTTACTCCCAGCGCTTCGAGAACATCTGCGGCTCCGCTGCGGCTGGAGGCTGCCCGGTTGCCGTGCTTTGCAACATTTACGCCCGCCGAGGCGATAACTATCGCAGATGTGGTGGAAATATTGAATGAATTCGATCTGTCGCCGCCCGTTCCGACGATCTCAAGCAGATGATTGCTGCTATTCAGCGGCGCTGCGTGCTTTCTCATTCCTCTTGCGGATGCCGATATCTCGTCGATGGTTTCGCCCTTCAGCGAGAGCATTGAAAGGTACGCCGCCGTCTGCACCTCGCTTGCCTGCCCGCTCATTATCTCGTCCATTACCTGCTCTGCCGTTTCCGGCGTGAGATCCTGCTTGTTTGAAAGTTCTATAATTGCCTGTTCGATCATTTTGGTTACCTCCGTAAGATTAAGCTGAATTTAACAAAAGTTTTAATTATTTAGCTTGACAATAAGCGATTATTGTCGGATATTGAGAAAGTTCTTGATTATCACGTCGCCGTATTCGGTCAGGATAGATTCGGGGTGAAACTGCAGCCCGAAAATATTCTTCTCCTTGTGCGCCGCTGCCATAACTTCGCCGTCAGCAGTTTCTGCGGTCACTGAAAGCACATCCGGCAGTGTTTCTCTGACCAGCGCAAGCGAGTGGTAGCGCGCCGCTTTGAACGTCTTCGGAAGTCCTGCGAATAACACATTATCGTTTACGGTGATCTCCGACGCCTTGCCGTGATACAGCTTTTTTGCATAAGACACTGTGCCGCCGAACGCTTCGCAGATTGCCTGATGACCTAAGCATATCCCGAGTATCGGTATCTCGCCGCCAAGCTTTTTCACTGCTTCTATACAAATCCCTGCGTCACACGGCCTGCCCGGCCCCGGGGATAATATCAGGTGTGACGGCGACATTCTTCTTATGTCTTCGACAGTTACAGCGTCGTTGCGAACGACCTTTATGTCGGGTTCAATACTGCCTATCAGCTGATATACATTGTATGAAAAGCTATCGTAATTATCTATTAACAGTACCATATTTTATTCTCCCTCCGTGAGCGCATTGACGACCGCCTTTGCCTTGTTGATGCACTCGCAAAACTCATTTTCCGGAACGGAGTCCGCCACGATACCCGCACCGGAACGAACAAAAACACGGCCGTTTTTCTTGAATGCAAGGCGTATTGCAATGCACGTATCCATTTCGCCCGTAAACGAAAGGTAGCCGATCGCCCCGCCGTAGATACCCCGCTTGTTGTTTTCAAGTTCGTTTATGATCCTGCACGCCTTGATCTTCGGCGCGCCCGAAAGCGTGCCTGCGGGAAGAACGGACGACACGGCGTCAAGCGCGTCGCATTCGTCTTTAAGCTCGCCGCTGACAGCCGAACCGATGTGCATAACGTGAGAGTAGCGTTCGATCTGCATATAGCGGTCTACCTTCACGCTGCCGAATTTCGAGATCTTGCCGAGGTCGTTTCTCCCGAGATCTACCAGCATATTATGCTCCGCGCATTCCTTTTCATCAGCGAGAAGCTCTTTTTCGAGCGACTTGTCCTCTGCGTCAGTTCTGCCTCTCGGACGTGTGCCCGCAAGCGGATAAGTCCGAACGATCCTGCGGCGGTCTTCACCCTCAAACTTCAGCGAAACGAGTGTTTCGGGCGACGCGCCTGCGATCTCCGCCGATTCGCTCGAAAAGTAGAACATATACGGCGAAGGATTCGTTTTTCTGAGCGTCATGTACGCAGGGAGAAGGCTGCCTTCAAAGCGCGCAGCCAAGCGGTTCGACAGCACCACCTGAAAAATATCGCCTTCAAATATCCGCTTTTTTGCGCGTTCGGTCATTTCGCAGAAGCTTTCCTTATCAAAAAGCGGACGGAGCGGTTCCAAAAGGCTGCCGCTTTCCTCATTTCGAAGCGTTCCTTCCTGTATCAGAAGCTGCATCGCTTTCAGACTCATATTCGCCTTGTTGTAATTCTCCTCGAAGTCGTTCGTTTTGAAATTGGCGATATATATCAGTTCGTTCTTTACGTTGTCAAGCGCGATCACCTTGTCGAAAAGCATCAGGTCTATATCGCAGAAGCTTTCCTCGTCTTCAATGTCAAAATTGATCTCAGGCTCGCTGTACTTGAAGTAATCGAACGAAAAGTACCCCACAAGCCCGCCCGAAAACGGCGGCAGCGAATCGATCTTCGGGCAGCGGTTTTCCGCAAGGATATTTCTGATGTATTCGTTCGGATCACCGGTTTTGAAATGCACCTCTGTGCCGCTTTTGATCGTTACTTCGCCGTTTCGGCAGGTAAGCTCCAGAGTGGGGTCGTAGCCGAAAAACGTGTAGCGTCCGTGAACGTTTTTTTCGGCGGAATCGAGAATGAAAACATGGCTGCTGACATTGCGCAGAATGCGGAAGATCTCGTTCTCGCTCTTAGTACACGGCTCCGAAAAAGCCAGCGGAAGGCATTTGAAGTCGGATCGATATTCAGACAATTGTTCTTTTGATGGAAATACATTCATTATAAAACACTCCTTTTTGCGGCAAACAAAAAACCGTCCCCGACAAACGCCGATAAACACGGCATTTGTCAAGGACGGATAAAAATCACCCGCGGTGCCACCTTGATTCACAGCAATGACGCTGTGCGCTTAGCGAAGTACCAACATACTCCCGGCTACTGACGTAAGCCAACACGTTGCAGCATACTCATCTGCGATATGCAGATTTTCAACGCACCCTCAGCGAACCATTATAATAAGCAGCCGCTGCCCGGATCTCAGCACCCCGGACTCTCTGTGTGTGCTTTTCTTATTTTTACTCTCGCCTCAACGGTTTAGGATATTCAAATTTAGTATGAAAATATATTAGCACTTTTAATCACAAAAGTCAATAGCTTTTTAAAAAATTTTTTCTCAGTGATGATTATGGTACATCAGTATCAGAGTGATGATCGACGGTATCATCACAAGGATCGTTGTGCGAACCTTGCGAATGCGAGCGTTTCGCCGCTCGGCGTCAGTCAGCTCCCGCATTTTTGGCAGCTGCATCGTAGCCAGAATAACTTCCGATGAGTTGTAAATGAAATATGAGTTGATGATGAACAGATACGCGGCGCCAGAGAGCATATCCCATTTCGCATTTGCGATGGAGTAACCGCAGGTGCACAGCGGCGGCATCAGCGCTGTTGCAATGGCGACGCCGGGGATAACGTTGTTCGCTTTGTCCTTTCGCGTTTGACCGATAATTCCCGCAAGACCGCCTACCGTTGCAAGAACAACGTCAAAAAACGAGGGCGTTGTGCGGGCGAGAAGCTCGCTTGTGGGAGCTTTTACGGGAGAAAGCAGGAAGAACAGCGTTGACGTTCCGACAGAAATGACGACCTGCACGATAAACCCGGTGAAGTGCAGCTCAACCGTGCGGGGATTTGCGGTGACAGTGCCGTAGGCGATGGCGAGAATACTGCCCATGATCGGCGAAACGAGCATTGCGCCGATGATAACCGCGGTGGAATTTGTATTCAGTCCGATAGACGCAATGAGAATAGCGAGCACGAGAAGCGCCATATTTGTGCCCGTGACCTTACCTCCGTCAAGAATGCGTTCACGAACCTGTTCGGGAGTGGCGGTGTCCTCTTTCAGCGAAAATATATGTTTGAACACAGTCCTTAATGTGAGGACCTCGCGTGTCGGAGTAGAGGATATATTGGGGTTTTGTGCAGCCTTTTTCAAACGGGTCACCTCGAGAAATGAATCTAATTTATTATCGCTCAAAGATCACTTTTTGTCAATAGGGAAATCAGCGCGATCACGGAAATCAACTTTCTTTTAAAGAAATATTATTGAATCTTTTTTCTTACATTTTACTTGCATTTAAAGCAACCTGCGGGGGCTTTCCGGTCGCCCTTAAAAATTGATTTCCGTGCAGCGCGATCAGGGCTTTTGAATGAGTAACTTTTTTGTTAACAGAATAGCTTTTCTGTCAGATTAAGCTGTCACCCATACACCCCCCCGTTAGTTGGCTACAGGAAGAACAAAATAAAATATGCGGCAATAAAGATATGCTGCATATAAAGTTGGGCGGTATTGCCTGCGGTCGCTCGACCGCCCGGTTAGTTGTCGGGAGGAAGTAAAATTAATTGTGCGGCGAAGACTATCGTTTACGATACAGACGGACGGAACCTGCCCGCG
>CACZCM010000017.1 GCA_902779615.1 uncultured Ruminococcus sp.
CTCCGATACTCACTATATTACTGCCGGCAATATCGTGGTTGACAGCTCCGATTACCAAAATTACCGCGCAGCACGGAATGTTTTCGTGGCTGCGGTCGATAAATCGACAAATGCAGTAAAAATGAATTACCTGACATCATATTCGACATCGGAAAAAGGCGCCGTAAATCCTCATCTTGCGCGTATCGGCAATAACCGCTTTATCGTGATGTGGACGACGGCCGACGATCTGAAAAAGGTGTACTATACCGAGATCGACGGTTCGGGCAGCAGGGTAAGCAGTATTTATACGATGGACGCAAGCTTGTCGGATTGTCCTCCCACAGTGATAAACGGAGAACTGACATGGTATGTTTGGGACTATGTAAATGTCAATTTTTATCACATAAACGTAAACAATATAGCTGATACTCATACGGATCAGGCATCGATCTACAGCCCAGTTGTGAATCTTTCCTACATCGATTCCAACACGGTCCTCTCGGGAGATTATCTTTATATGAACGCAGTCGGCTCGGGCGGAAACAGATCTTATGTTTATTCGTATTATTTAAAAAAGGAGAACAGCTCTTCGTGGATGGTCAGCCGTGAAAACGTTACATACTCGGGGCTTGGAGCAACACTCAGCTCGGTGGGCAGGTATGAAGCTGTGATCTCGGTTACAGATACGGTTTCCGGCGAGAGGGCAGACAAAACTCAGCAAAACGACTATGTATGCAGGCGATACCGTTACCATAAACGGAGCGGCGGCCGGCGGCTATTCGAATTACACTTATGCATTTTATTATAAGAAGCATACGGGATCTGAGTGGTATCTGAAGGGCGAAGAGTACTCCGGAGTTTCGTCAGCTGAACTGAAGCTTAATTATGCAGTGCCGTATGATATCAAGGTCATCGTAAAAGACAGAAAAGGCAATACTGCTTCAAAGGAAATGACTCTGACTGTAAAGCCCGCCCTTGCAAATACGTCTTCTGTCAGATCGACATCGATAAAGCTTGGCGATCCGATCAATATTACGGGTTCTGCATCGGGCGGCAGCGGATCCTATAAATATTCGTATTACTTCAAGCAGGCGTCAAAATCAGGTTGGACGACAAAGACAGCCAATACATCTTCTTCGTCCGTAAGTATTACTCCGTCCCTCGCCGTTGATTACAATATCAAGGTAACTGTTACCGATTCAACAGGCAAAACAGCGTCTAAAACATTCACTGTAAAGGTTAATCCTACTGCAATAGTAAATAATTCTGCCGTACAGTCGACATCAATAATGCTCGGCAGCACGATCAATGTTTCGGCGTCTGCATCGGGCGGCAACGGTTCGTATAAGTACTCCTACTACTTCAAGCAGGCTGCAAATTCAAGCTGGACAACAAAAGCGGCCAACACTGCTGCAAAAACCGTTACAATCAAGCCCTCACAGGCTGTAGATTATAATGTGAAGGTAGTGGTTCTTGATACCGACGGCAGATCTGCGTCAAAGATCTTTACGGTAAAGGTGAATACGCCTCCGCTTACAAACAAATCATCCGTAAAGTCAACTGCAATAAAGCTTGGCAATACGATCGATATCACTGCGGCAGCTGAAGGCGGCAGCGGTTCCTACAAATATTCGTACTACTTCAAGCAGGCTTCCGGTTCGGCTTGGACAGCAAAATCAACAAATACAACCGCAGCTTCTGTCAGTATAAAACCTTCGAAAGCCGTGTCATACAATGTGAAAGTTGTGGTAACGGATTCCAAGGGTACAACGTCCACAAAAACATTTACGGTCAGCGTTACAAAAAGCACACTTGCCAATAATTCATCTGCTGCGTCGTCTTCGATCAAGCTCGGCAATACAATAAACATAACCGCTTTGGCTTCGGGCGGCGCCAAACCATACAAATATTCGTATTACTTCAAGCAGGCTGCCAATTCCGGTTGGACCGCAAAAGCGACTAACACCACAGCTTCTTCGATATCGATAAAGCCATCACAAGCGGTTGACTATAACATAAAGGTTGTTGTTACAGACGCAGAGGGCGCCGTTTCAGAAAAAGCATTTACCGTAAAAGTAACGAAATAAACACATACGCAATGTCCCACGTTAAAGTGGGGGTAAATCTCCTACTGAAATACAAAAGCCTGCGGCGTTTGTCTGTTTGTTGAAAGCAGAGCTTTTAAGTCAAGCTCGGTCGATCAATATTGATTACAAAAGGGTCACGGTACTGCCGCTGACCCTTTTTGCGCAGTTTTCAACATATTCTCTAAATTAACGGATCGTTTTTCAAAAAAATTAAGAAAATTATGTTGATTTTTGAGCCACATTTGTTTATAATATAGTATTATACAATTTTTAATTCTATGATGAAGAGAGGGGTAACGATGGCTGCTTTCAGAAAATACTATCAGGACTATGAGGAACTTTGTGAACTTCTCGATAAGCATCCCGGCGACTACGACCGTGAGAAGATCGAGCGGGCGTACCGTTTGGCAGAGAAAATGCACGGAGATCAGAGGCGTGTATCGGGCGTGCCGTATATTCTTCACCCAACATCAGTGGCGTGTATAATCGTAGATCTGGGCATGGATACCGATTCTGTTGTTGCGGCGCTGCTGCATGATGTTGTTGAAGATACCCCGACTACGCTGGATCAGCTGAAAAGCGAATTTGGCAGTGACGTAGCTCATCTTGTTGACGGCGTTACAAAGATCAGTAAAATTGCTTACACCGAGAAAGAAGAGCGTCAGGCAGAAAACGTAAGAAAAATGCTCATCGCTATGGCAGATGATATTCGTGTCATCATAATAAAGCTTGCTGACCGTCTTCATAATATGCGTACTATTGAATGTATGCGTGAACAGAAGCGCCGCGACATTGCACTTGAAACGATGGAGGTCTTTGCGCCGATCGCTCACCGTCTTGGCATCAAGGCGATCAAGGACGAAATGGAGGATCTTTCACTCCAGTACCTCGACCCGATCGGATATAAAGAGATCGAAAACTACCTAGAAAACAATATGGCCGACGGGCAAGGCTTCATAAATAAGATAATGGCTCAGATCAACGAGCGGGTTTCGATGAATATCGAAAACGCGATCGTCAGCGGAAGAGTAAAAAGCATTCATGGGATCTATAAAAAGCTGATCGTTCAGGGCAAGTCGCTGCGGGAGATATATGATATTTATGCAGTCAGAGTGATCGTTGAAACTGTATTCGACTGCTATAATGTTCTTGGTATCATACACGATATGTTCCAGCCGCTGCCAAGCCGTTTCAAAGACTATATCTCAACGCCGAAGCCCAATTACTACCGCTCTCTTCATACCACGGTCATCGGTACGGACGGAGTGCCCTTTGAGGTGCAGATACGTACTCGTGAGATGCACATGACCGCAGAATACGGCATTGCTGCCCACTGGAAATATAAGCTTGGTATAAACAACAAAAGCTCCATGGACGAACAGCTTGCGTGGATCCGCAAGATGCTCGCCAATCAGGAGGATAACCACGACCCCGCAAGACTTATCAAGGATATAAAAACCGATCTCTCCAGCGACGAGGTGTTTGTATATACTCCGAAAGGAAAGCTTATCAATCTTCCGATGGGGTCGACCGCTATCGATGTGGCTTATGCTATCCACAGCGAAGTGGGCAACAGAATGCTTGGCGCAAAAGCAAATTACCGTATAGTTCCGATCGATTATGTTGTGAAGACAGGCGATATCATCGAGATCCTTACAGGTAAAGAAGGGTCGGTCGGGCCGTCGCGCGACTGGCTCAAAATAGTAAAGACGAGTGAAGCGCGAAATAAGATCCGTCAGTGGTTCAAGCGTGAAAAGAGAGATGAAAATATTGCTCTCGGTAAGGCGGAGTTTGAGAAGGAATGCAGGCGCAGCGGTATTGACCTGAACGAACAGGATCTTGCCCGTATGATGGAGCCGATCCTAAAAAAGAAAAACATTCCGAATATGGAGAATTTTTACGCCTCCTTGAGCTACGGCGGAACAGTCCTTTGGAAGCTTTTGCCCCGAATGAAGGAAGAATATCTCAAGATAGTGGCAGAACGTGAAAAGCCTGCTTCAAGCGATGAGGACTTTGTTGTTCCGATAACCGACGAAGAGCCAAAAATGCCCACCTCCTCAAAAAGCGGCGTGATAATAGAAGGCATGGACGATGTTGATATCAAGCTCGCAAAGTGCTGTACTCCGCTGCCGGGCGATGATATAATCGCATTCATCACAAAAGGGCACGGGATCTCCGTTCATAAACGAATGTGTACGAACGTACCCAAAAATATAGATGATACAGAAGACCCAACACGTTGGATACACGCTCGCTGGGCTGACTCCATCAACACTTATTTCCGCACGGATATTGAGATAAATGCCTACGACAGGACCGGTCTTGTTGCCGATTTGTCGGGACAGCTTGGAAATATGAAGATCCATATCCACAACATGAGTTCGCGTTCATTCGGAAACGGCAAGGCTATTGTACGATTCAATATCACCGTTCGCGATAAATCTCACCTTCGTGATATAATATCTCGTCTTGTTGGTGTAAAAGGCGTTATTTCTGTAGAGAGAATGGGCGCAAGTATCGGGAACACAAATATGTATTGATCCGTTCGCCCGCAGCGCATTGAAAGGAATACAAAATGAAAGCAGTGATCCAAAGAGTATCGCAGGCCGCCGTGACGGTTGACGGTACGATACAGGGAAAAATAGGCATGGGGTTTCTCGTGCTGCTTGGAGTTGGAAAAAATGACACCGAGCAGCAGGCTGATATGCTGGCATCAAAAATTGCTGGTATGCGCGTCTTTACCGACGAGAACGGCAAGATGAATCTTTCTCTTGATAATATTGACGGCGGTGTTCTTGTGATATCAAATTTTACGCTGTATGCCGACTGTTCTCACGGAAAACGCCCCTCGTTTTTTGACGCTGCCCGTCCCGATACAGCGCAGCCTCTGTATGAATATTTCTGCAGAAAGCTTGTGTCGCTCGGCGTTAAGAATGTGGAGAGGGGAATATTCGGCGCAGATATGCAGGTAGAGCTGCTGAATGACGGCCCTGTAACAATTATTCTCGACACCGACCATCTGTAAAGGAGTGCAAATTAATGATAAATGTTACCGCCCTGACTTTAGGCCCTATTGCCGTAAATTGCTACGTAGTGACCGATAAAGACACAGGCAGGATCGCCGTTATCGATCCGGGGAGCTTTGAGCCGATCCTTGACGAAACGCTGAGTGAGGCAGGCTTCGACAAAATTGATTATGTATTGCTGACGCATGGTCATTACGACCATATCGGCGGAGTTAATCAGGTAGTCGAAAAGACAGGAGGAAAAGCAAAGGTTGCGATCTACAAGACCGAAGCTCCTTTTCTTTCCGACGGAAATCTGAATTTGAGTTCAAGACATTTTGCAAACCCGTATCCGCCGATAAGATCCGACATTTTATTATCGGACGGCGATAAAATAGAACTGGGCAGCAGTGTTTTTACCGTTCTGCATACTCCCGGTCATACCTCCGGCTCGATCTGCTTCATTTGTGAAAATTCGCTTTTTACCGGAGATACTCTGTTTTTTAATTCGGTAGGAAGAACAGATTTCCCGACGAGCAATTTTGATCATCTTATGGGATCTGTTCGGAGGATCGCTGCGCTCCAAGGAGATTATATAGTATTTCCGGGACACAACAGCGCGTCAACGCTTGATTATGAGAGAAAGCATAATCCGTTTATGAGAAACTGAGGTTATGCAAAGCTTGATTATCGGCTTTTATTAATGCGGCAACTAAACAATACAAAATCTATTTTTTGCCGAAGCGGTGCGGGGGCGGTCTGCCGACTGGGAGCCGTCCTCTACGGTGGCAGACGTGTCCGCAGGCAACAGCACCGACCGATGACCGCGACCGGAAAGCCCCCGCAAGGTATCTCAGTTAAAGAAACAAATCAACAGCTTGCGATTATTTAATTGCCGAAGTAATAAAAGTACTGCTTTCAACAAGCAGACCTAAGCCGTAGGTTTGGGTGTCCGGTAGGGGATTAAAACCCGTACTGAACGTTGGCTCAAACCCCTTTGTGGTAATAACGATAAATTTGCCGATGAATTTTGACGACCTGATCGGAGTAATAAATGAAGATCTACTACATAAACAATAGCTTTGATTATGAGCTTGATAAACTGACCTCTGTTTTTTTTCCAAACATAAAAACGGAATCCGTCAAAGCAGACTGCGATGATATGATCGTATATGAAAAGCCGTATATTTCCGTAAAATTTGGGGCTGATTCCGTTATAACTGTTGCCGCAGAGCTTAATGATCTCAGTGATTTCCGCAGCAAGACTATCGGTGATAACGATAACGCCGAGCTGGAAGCGGCGCTGCTGCTTTATGATATACTCAAGTCATACACCGGAGTCACTCCGCCGTGGGGAGTTCTTACCGGTGTTCGCCCGATAAAGCTGTTTCGTAAGTTAAAAGAACAGATGGGCGAGAGAGAAGCGGCAGAACATTTCAAAAATGTTTTTTGCGTAAGCGCCGAAAAAGTAAAAATAACGCTCGAAACCGAGAAGAATGAATCCGAAATTCTCTCGAAAACAACGCCTAAGTCATTCAGTCTGTATCTTTCGGTTCCGTTTTGTCCGAGCCGATGCAGCTACTGTTCTTTCGTTTCCGCTTCCACAGAGAGGACAAAGCACCTTGTCGAACCGTATACGCGGCTGCTTTGTGAGGAGATCGAAAAAACAGCAGAGATCGTGTCTGCTTTGGGACTGAAGCTCGAATCGGTCTATATGGGCGGAGGAACTCCGACAACTCTCAGCGCAGAGCAGCTGGAGCGGGTCCTTACGAAGACGTCGGAGTGCTTTGATATGAGCGGCTGCCGCGAGTTTACGGTTGAGGCGGGACGCCCGGACACCATTACTGCCGAGAAGCTTTTTGCGATAAAATCCGCCAACGTTGACAGGATCAGCATTAATCCTCAGACGCTTAACGATGCTGTGTTGAAGGTGATTGGACGCAGACATACTGCCGATGATTTTTACCGTTCGTTTGAAGACGCCCGAAAATGCGGATTTGGCCATATCAATACGGATCTTATTGCCGGTCTTCCCGCAGATACTTTCTCAAGCTTTAAGTCAACGCTCGATAATATCACACGCTTGTCGCCTGAAAGTATAACCGTTCATACGTTGGCAATGAAACGTGCTTCGACCTTGAATCAAAACGGAAAAAAGCTTTATGACAATGAAGCCGATACCGCTTCCCAAATGCTGACATATGCCGATACGACGCTTCATGACTGCGGGTATTATCCTTATTACCTTTATCGCCAAAGCAGAATGGTAGGCAATCTGGAGAATACAGGCTGGTCAAAAAAAGGCATGGAGGGCTACTATAATGTGTTCATTATGGACGAGTCCCAGACTATTATTGCCTGCGGCGCAGGGGCCGTTACAAAAATTACCGGCTGTGGGAGCAGGCTTGAACGAATATTTAACTTCAAATATCCATACGAATATATAGACAGATTTGATGAAGTGCTGAAACGAAAGGAGGCCATCAAGCAGCTATATGATAAATCTTAGTAATTCATACAGACGGTATGCGCTGACCGTTGATACTATCAATCAGTATGCCGCCCGGGATCCCGAACAATTTGTTGAGAAGGCAGAGGCAGCTTACAGGAATGATATTCGAAGCATTGCTCGGTCTATTATTGATTCACCGGAACGATGCAAGGTGATAATGCTGGCAGGGCCGTCTGCTTCAGGTAAGACCACAACTGCAATTATGCTTGGCGAGGAGCTTGAGCATCTGGGGTGTCCTGCCAAGATCATTTCAATGGATAATTTTTACAGGGGAGAGGCAAATGTGCCGAGAACGCCTGAAGGAAAACCCAATTTTGAGTGTGTTGAAGCCTTGAATATTCCTCAAATAGAGGAATGTATAGAGGAGCTTCTTAAAAAAGGCGAGTGTGACATTCCTGTATTTAATTTTGCAAAAAGCGAGCCGTCGGGCAGCTTTAAGCATATCGATCTGAAGGACGATAAAATTGCGATCATTGAAGGTATCCATGCGCTGAATCCCATTTTTACAAATAATCCCGGGGTGACAAGCGGAATTAAAAAAATATACATAAGCGTAAAGCAAGGGATCCACAAAGAGGGTGTGAAAGGCTATTTTGTAACTGCCTGCGAGCTTCGTCTAATGAGAAGAATAGTGCGTGACAACAAATTCAGAGGTGCGTCAGCCGATCATACCATAGGAATGTGGGACAATGTTCTAATGGGTGAGAAACAATATATTGTTCCGTACAAATATTCCGGCGATATAACGATCAACTCCATACACATTTATGAACCATGCATAACTGCGCCTGCAGCCATAAATGTGTTGTCACAGGTCACGCCTTCGCACGAAAAATACGAATATGCACAGGGGCTTATAAAACGATGCGAACAGTTTGTTCGTATCGATGAAAAGTATGTTCCAAAAAACTCGCTTTTGCGTGAGTTTATTGGCAAAGGAAAATATAAATATTGATTATTGTATACGGCAGATGATTTATAGGTTTTATCATTTACAAGCAGGCGCAAGGCGAAGTCAATGTGAAGAATTTGGTGAGAACAAAGTATAAGTTATATGTATAAAGCGCCTAAACAATTTCACCAATCTATTTCAATAATAGGCCCTTAAAAAATGTGTTTTGTCCATAATATTTTTACTTGTTCAAAAAAACTGCCTAATTAACATTTTATACTATATTTTTTTCACAGAGTGTGGTATAATAACTTTGTGGTGTGCGCTGCATACCGAACAGAGATCAAGAAATTAGTAGAATAATAAAAGGGAGGAATTATTATGAGTTTATTTGATGATGTTATCGTGAATGTTGCCGCAGCTTTCGATACCGCAGGCAAGGTAGCAGTTGAGGTAGTTGACAGATCGCGCGCAAGAGTTTCCGCAGCAGAGTTGAGGAATAAAATATCTTCGCGTTTTGAGGAGCTTGGCAGATACGTTTATGATTCAAAGCTTTCGGGTACAACGGATGATGAGGTCATCAGCGAGTATATCAGTGGTATTTCGGAGCTTTTGAAGGAGCTGAAGTCAGTCAAAGATTCATTGTCGAATGATTTTGGAACTATGACTTGTCCCAAATGCTGCTGCAAAAATTCGGTAGACAGCTTGTTCTGCAAGAAGTGCGGAGCATCTCTTGATTTTGCAAACTCCTATACTGTGCCGAAGACCGAGAATGATACGTTCGTTTGCACTCCGAAGGAAGAAGCTGCACCGGAGGGAGAGTCTGCGCCTGTTTCGGCAGCCGACTTTGAAACTCAGTCCGAGCCTGAGCAAAACGGCGGTACGGAAGCTTAATAATACGCGTACAGGGATCGATGCCGCTTCTCGTTTTTATGGCGAGAAACAGCATCGCCTGCCGATGTGTTATTGCTCTTGTCCCATTAATTATTATTAAGGTATCTGATGTCGATTTGAAATGAGGAATCCGTTTGAAGAAGATAAAGGCAAACAAGAACCAAAGCTTTATAATGGGCGCAGCGATACTAACGCTGTGCCTGCTTATTGTAAAAATCATAGGAATGCTGTATAAGGTCAGCCTTTCAAGACTGTACGGCCCGGTTGGAGCTGCCCTCCTCAATAACGCTTATGAGCTGTATATCCCACTGTTCACTCTTGCGACAGCGGGTTTCCCTATCGCTGTATCGAGAATGGTTTCCGAGAGTATGTCGAAAGGACGCTACAAGGACGTTAGACGAATCAAGGATGTCGCGATTCCTTTTTTTGTAACGGCAGGTGTGATCGCATTCCTGCTGATGATACTTTTCAGCTTTTTTTATGTACGAATAATTAAGTCCCCCGACTCATTTGTATCAATGCTTGTTCTTGCGCCTGCGATTTTCTTTGGCTGCTTGGTTTCTGCCTACAGAGGGTACTACGAAGGAATGCGAAATATGGTGCCGACGTCTGTTTCAGAGGTTGTCGAAGCGCTCGTAAAGCTTCTTGTCGGCTATTCGTTCGCTTATGTAGTTATGAATCACGGCACACAGCTTTTTGGCATTACCGACAGCCGCGATTTGCTGAAATACTCCGTTGCGGCCGCTATTTTCGGTATAACGCTTGGTTCGTTCTGCAGTTTTTTGTACATTTATCTGCGTTATAAGATCACAGGAGATGCAATTACCGAAGAGATGTACAACGCCGCGCCGAAGCCGCGGCGCAAAAGCGAAACATTCCATATCCTTCTGAAAACTGCGATTCCGATCGGGCTTGGCGCTCTCATTATGAGCGTTGCGGGAACAGTTGATTCAATGCTGATCCAGCGCCGTCTTATATCAATGATGTCGAGGATCCCCGATAGTCTTCTTTCGCAGTATCCCGGCATGATACCGCCTGAAACAGTTAATGACGGGTTGGTTCACAGTTATCTTTGGGGCTGCTACAGCTACGCTCTAACGATAATGAATCTTGTTGTTACAGTTACTCAGGCATTTGGTACAACCGCGCTGCCCAATGTTACGGAGGCATACACAAAGGGCAACAAAAATTACCTCAAGCGCTCAATGGAAACAGTGATGCGCGTTACATTTATCTTTACGATCCCTGCGGGTCTGGGCCTTACCGCTCTGGCAGATCCTATCATGCATTTGGTGTACGGCAGAACAGACGGTGTTGATATATCTGTTGAAGTGCTGAAGCTTATGGGTATCGCCGTGATAGTTTTTGCAGCAGCAACTCCTATGTGCAGTATGCTCCAGGCTGTCGGCAGAGTCGATATGCCGCTAAAGCTTTACGCGATCGGTATGCTTATCAAAGTCGTGTCAAATTACATTTTCTGCGGCATACCTCAGATAAACGTTCAGGGCGGAAGCATAGGTACACTGCTGTGCTATACATTTGTTATTATAGTATCGATATATGTTCTGATAAAAGAAACCGAGATAGTACCTGATTTTAGGGTCGCATTGCTGCGTCCGTTTGTGGCTTCCGTGATCTGCATCGCTGCGGCATGGCTGTCATATCAGCTTATTGCCGGACTTCTGCCTGCAACAACAACAGGTCTGCTTATCTCAACTCTTGCGGTTGTTCTGATCGCATGCGTGGTGTATGCTGTTTTTCTGCTTATCCTTCGCGCTATCACGAAAGAAGACGTTCTTATGCTGCCGAAAGGCGCAAAAATCGCAGCTATTCTTGAAAAGTATAAGCTTATCAAATAAAATAGAACTCACGCTTTCTAAGCTGTAAAACAGCAGGTCTGCGGCGAGTTGACCGATCGGTTATATCAGTGTGAAAGTTATGTTATTATTCTTTTTGGAAAAATAGTAAATATGACGTAATTTACGTGTATTAAAGCTGTATTATGGACCAATTTAATGAAAATTCTTTAAATGTTATTTTTTACTTGCAAAAACAAGGATTTTGATGTACAATAATGTTGTTGAATTTTGGTAAATTTGTGTGTTATACGGTTTATGGAGGCAAACATGGACTTTCAGTTTAAAGATAAATATGATTTTGACGATCTTGTTGAGATCGTTCGCTGTCTGCGTTTGCCGGACGGCTGCCCTTGGGATAAGGAGCAAACTCATAAATCTATCCGCCAGGATTTCATAGAAGAAACATACGAGGTTATCGAAGCAATAGACAACGATGATTCTGCGGGGCTTCGAGAGGAATTGGGCGATGTGCTTTTGCAGGTCGTTTTCCATACGCAGATCGAACGTGAAAACGGAGTGTTCGACATTAACGATGTTGCAAATGATGTATGTCAGAAAATGATAGTTCGTCATCCGCATGTTTTTGGAGAAGTAAAAGCAGATACCACCGAACAGGTACTCGATAATTGGGATAAAATCAAGATGCAGACAAAATCTCAGTCGACTCAGACCGACGCAATGAAGAGTATAGCTCGTTCACTTCCGTCGCTAATGCGTGCGCAGAAGATCCAGAAAAAGGCGGCGAAGGTCGGTTTTGATTTTGGCAATACAGAAGAAGCTGCCATAAAGGTCACTGAAGAGTTGAAAGAACTCAATGAGGCTGTTAAAAATGGAAATATAGCTGATATTTCCGAAGAAGCAGGCGATTTGCTTTTTGCTGCTCTTAATGTCGTCAGATTGGCAGGAGCAAACGGCGAAAAGGCTCTTTACGACGCTTGTGATAAATTTATAGCTCGCTTTGGAGAAGTCGAGAAGCAAGTTTTGTGCAGCGGCAAAGGGTTCGAGGACTATAGCTTATCCGAGCTTGATTCTTTTTGGGATCAGGCTAAGACCTCACTGAAATAAACGAATGAATATTGCATAAAAGCATGATGATTCGTTCAAAATACCTACAATAAACTTCGATCAATGGCGCAAGGCTGTAATAATGTGGTCTGTTATTACGGATAAAGCATTACCATTTTGCTGCCATGGATATTTCAGTGAGCATATATTATTAATCATTTTTACACAAATGTGCTAAAATGCACAAACGGAGGATTTTATGAACAAGACAGATTTGATCAAGAAAGTCATGGAAAAAGCAGATCTGCAGAAGAAAGATGCTGATAATGCCGTAACCGCTGTAGTTGACAGTATTATCGAAGCTGTTGCAGCAGGCGAAAAGGTGCAGATTGTAGGCTTTGGTACCTTTGAACAGAGATTGCGCAAGGAGAGAACCGGCGTAAATCCGAGAAGTCACGAGAAGCTTACTATTCCTGCGTCGAAAGTACCTGCCTTCAAGCCCGGTAAGGCTTTTAAGGAGATTGTAGACGGAAACAGCGTTGACGAGAACGAAACAGAAGAGTAATTATTAAGCCGGCACGTTCATTTGAGTCGTGTCGGTCATGTTTTTTGAGGTGACACATGAGACTTGACAAATATTTGAAAATCTCTCGTATAATTAAACGGCGTACAGTAGCGAATGAAGCGTGCGACGCAGGAAGAATTCTTGTCAACGGAAAAGCGGAACGTGCATCATATGCAGTAAAGATCGGCGATGTAATTGAAGTTCAGCTTGGAACCAATCCGTTTCGCGCCGAGGTGACTGCGATCAATGAGTACGCAAAAAAGGACGAGGCAGCGTCAATGTATAAGGTACTTTGACAGCCTATAATTTATTGTTGATATCTTTGAATAGTATTGCGAAAACATCTTATCGATTCTCATAAATCATATCATTCGCCGTGAGTGCATATATTTATAGTACAATACCAAATAGGGAGTGCGTGCTATGGCAGATGATAAGCAGAAAAGCCCAAATCTAATTTCACTTGAAAATCGTGAGAAGTTGAATATAACGGGAGTTTTCGACGTTGATAGCTATGATGAGAACAGCATTGCCGCATATACAGATTATGGTCAGCTGAACATTCGCGGTGACGGGCTTAATATCAAGCGGCTTTCGGTTGACAGCGGTGAGCTGGTGGTTGAGGGCAGGATCACAGGATTGATCTATACGGAGAACCGCCCGCGTGAGGGTCTGTTTAAAAGGCTCTTTCGCTGAGCGGAGGTGATGATTTGCACCTTTCACTATTTGAGCAGGGTGAGGTGTTTCGCCTTGCATTTATTTTCGGGATCGGTCTTGGTATTTTTTATGATCTGTTCAGGCTTATTCGTGCAATGGGGTTTACAAATCAGCGATCTATCTTTTTTCAGGATCTTTTGTTTATGAGCTGCTGCAGTGTTCTGTGTTTCTTTTTTTCACAAGCTTTTTTGCATGGACATTTTCGTGTGTATTCGGCTTTTGCGCAGATCTTGGGATTCGTTTCATACAGGATCACCGCAGGAACGCTGACGGGATATATCTATAAGTGTGTTGGATCGATATATCAGAAACTGACATCATTATTTGAACACATAACCGTCACTTTTGGTTGTATATTGCATAAAACATATTTAACAGTCTTGGCGAATTGTATTAAAATAAGTAAAGAAATGAGAAAATACAGTGAAAAATAAAAAAAATTCTTTATTTAAAAAATATACCTTGCATTATGGGGTCAATCTGTTGTATAATTATTGTATCGTGAAGTTTATCACGAAAGGGATGTAAACTTGTTATGAGCAAAAAAAAGACGTCGAAACAGAAGCGACTGATAAATAATCGTTTTGCCGGAACGTGCATCAGTATTATACTGATCGTATTTGCGTTTTACGTAGTTTTTACACTTGTGGATCAGCAGGTCGAGATCGCGCGGAAGAAAGAGCAGCTTCAGAAGTTGAATGAGGAGATCGTTATTCAGGAAGTTAAGAACGATGAGATGAAACAGGTCAACGAGTTTGATGATTCTGAGAATGACGCATATATTGAACGTGTAGCGCGCGAAGAGTTTGATTACTCAAAGCAGGGAGAACGAGTTTTTATTAATGTTGCGGGCGAATGATCTCTTGGTTGTTTATGGATAAGCAATGACAAAGCGTTGAGCTTTCGGTTTGTTTGTCTTGCAGAAATGCAGCAAGGTCGTATTATCGCATTTCAGAAAGTCTGAGGGCTTCTTTGGGGTGACTATTGAGGAGGAGCATAGAAAAGTATGCAAATTGAAGTTGGAAGTATTTTAGAGGGTAAGGTTACAGGTATCACGAATTTCGGCGCTTTTGTTGAGCTGCCGGAAGGCAAGTCGGGTATGGTACATATTTCCGAGATATCTAATACTTACGTAGAGAATGTATCGGACTTTTTGACTGTGGGACAGGAAATCAAGGTTAAGGTAATTAATATCAACGAGAACGGTAAGATCGGTCTTTCAATAAAAAAATTAATGGCTGCAGCTTCCTCGGAAAAGCATAATGACAGAAAGGGGCAGAGAGGTGCTCAAAGCGGTGGAAGAGAAAAACGTCCGGGGCAAGGCAGACGTGATGATCGCCAGATCAGAAACAGCAGTCAGCCCAATATGAGAAGCGCCAATGCACCCGGTGACTTCGTTTGGCAGAAAACCACAGGTCCGTCATCATTTGAAGATATGATGACGAAGTTTAAGCAGCAGAGTGACGAGAAGATCTCATCACTCAAAAAGAACGGCGAAGTTCCCACAAGGCGTCCAAGACGCAAGTGATCTACATAAAAATACAAAAGGGACATTCATAACACGAATGTCCCTTTATTTCTTTATGTGAAAATAACACTGATCATCATCAGAATTGCCAGAATCAAGAATATAGTCCCCAACCAAAATGAACTCTCAATATCCTTATATTCAACAACACTGCCTTTTTGAAGATCTACAAGTATCTCTTCCTTGCTGCCGATATTCGGCTTTTTTTCTCTCGCCACCTTACTTTGAACGACGTGGCGAGTTCCGTTTAATGAATAATTATAGATAGGGTAGTACATAAAATGAACGTTTTCTCGGTGACGCCTGCTTTTTCGAATAACATCTGATACCTCGGCTTGTATTGTTGTTATTTTAGACTTACGTGTCTGATCTTGTGCATTTATACCGTATATTATAAACCAAATTCCAAACACAAAAAACGCAAGCGTTAATAATATTGTAAAAGCTTCAATTGCATGCGATGCAATGATAGTTCCCAGCGATGTCATTTGAAACAACAGATTCAATAGCATAAATACGAGTCCAACCGTAAATGCATGGATCGAATGAGCGTGAAGAACAGAACGAAGATCACGCTTGCGGAATACAATATTTTTTCTTGGATAATAATAGCAGCTGAGGATCTGCCCCTTCTGACAGATCATATTGGTATGCAGCGACGCGGTTCGATGTTGATCTTCGCTGACAAAATCCACTTCTGTCAGGTAGAATTCATCAACAATGCATTCGTCCTCACGGCGGGATATTTTTTTGCTCGAAACAACGGTGCATCGAATACGCTTGCAGGTACGCAGAACCAAAAATGCCGACATTACCTCATAAAAAACCACCATAAAGCAGATGGCTGTAATAATAGATGAAGAGATCATCGTTCTACCTCTTCATCTATATTGTAGCTGATGACGAGTGATTTAAGCGATGGGGTCAGCTGACGAGTTTGTACACCGGCAGATTTTAGCATCCGGCGTGATGTTAGTGTGCTGGGAGAATCTGCGTATTTATCCGAAAGATACATGACCTCTTTGATCCCGGATTGAATGATCGCCTTTGCACATTCATTGCATGGGAAAAGAGAAACATACAGCCTTGTTCCGCGAAGACTTTTGCCGGTTGCATTTAAGATCGTATTAAGTTCGGCATGAACTACATACTGGTATTTTGTGTCATTTCCTTCACGTTCCCATGAATACTCATCGTCGGAACACCCGATCGGCAGTCCGTTATACCCTGTAGAAACAATAATATTGTTCTCGTCAACTATGCAGGCACCGACCTGTGTATTAGGATCTTTGCTGCGTTTTGAAGCCAAGAGCGCAACGCCCATAAAATATTCATCCCAAGAAATATAATTTGTTCTTTTCACAAAAACACCTTCTATCCATTTCTTCTTTAATAATTATATTACTTTTTTTTCATAATGTCAATTAATACCGTTTGGGGATCCACGGTTTTTGAATGAGTTAAAAAAGCTGCCGAGGGTGTGGGGGTGCGGTCTGCCAGTGGCAGACGGTGCCGCAGGCAACAGCACCGACCGAACCGGCAGGTGAGACCGCAGCGCCACAAAGCAGCGAAAGGCAAGCTAAATATTAAGAAAGAGAAAAATGATAGCAAGCGAAGCAACAAATTGTAACCGGTGTAAAAAAAGCCGTCGCCAATGTCCCGAACGTATAGAAGATAACGGCTGAGATCACAATTAGTTTACTCCTTCAACGTCCGTGTTTCAAGATCCTGAGATCAAAAATGTGGGAGTAAAAAAGCTTTTGTACCGTAACTTGCCGCAAAAAAAGGACGGGAAACCCGCCCTTAATGATTTTACAGATCTTCGCCGTTTTCTATCGCTGTGATTTGAGCGATTCTTCTAATGTGACGATCGCCCTCAAATTCTGTATTAAGGAATATATCGGTGAATTTTACAGCCTGTTCGGGAGAAATAACTCTGCCGCCCATAGCTAGAATATTGGCGTCATTGTGGCGGCGTGTCATCTCCGCGCAGAATTCGTTCGTCACTACCGCGGCGCGAATACCTTTAACTTTGTTGGCAGCTATCGATATTCCAATACCGGTACCGCAGCAGAGGATACCTTTGTCAAATTCTCCTCCGGCAACAGCGTCAGCGACTTTTTTTGCATAGATCGCATAATCTACTGATTCCTCACTATAGCAGCCAAAGTCTTTATACTCGATCCCTTTTTCTTTAAAGTATTCGATAATTGCTTCCTTTAAACAAAATCCGCCGTGATCTGCTCCAATTGCTATTTTCATGATATTCCTCCGTTCATGTTACTGTTTTGATATTTGTTTTGCAATTAATTCTCGCTGCGCCTGCGGAAGTCTGAGGTACTTCGGCATCAATTCGCCTGCTGTTATGACCTCACTGCGCTGCGCCATTATTTCGGCTGCAAATGCAGTTCCGGAAGCACGTTGATAGCGTACGTTTTCGTTTGCAATGAAAATGTTAGGATTATTGTCCTTCAGCTTTTCGTAACAAAGCTTTGACCCGTCACCAACAAGAATGATCGTTTTATCGATTTCTTTAAGCTCTTTTTCCAATTCATCGATCATCAGCGCACGGTCTTCGCAATTTCTTACAGGTGTTTCGCCCGATACATCAAACAACGCATTGTAAACCTGACTGCATCTTGCGTCCATTACTGCGCAGGCAACAGCATCTTGTTTTTTGAAATTAAACGCCATTGATTCAAGCGTTGAAACCCCAACGCACGGTTTATTTAGCGCATATGCCATACCTTTTACGGCAGCTATCCCTATTCGAAGTCCGGTAAAGGAGCCGGGGCCTGAGTTTACCGCAAACAGATCAATATCATGTAGCGTAAGCTTCGTATTCTGCATAACAGCGTCTATCATCGGCATCAGTGTTTCGCTGTGTGTCAGCATTGTATTTATGAAGAATTCGCCTTTAATTTCTCCGTTTTCGATAACTGCCGCAGATGCGGATTTAGCCGATGTATCAATTGACAATATCTTCATAATTCAATGCCCTCGATCTCAAATATCCTTTCGGTATCGTAATTGCCGCAGCTAATGTTAATTCTTACACAGCCTTCAGGGAGTGCGTTCTCGATGTTTTCGCTCCATTCGATTATCAGAACACCGGTATCAAGATAATCAAAAAAACCGGTAGAGTAGAGATCATCCCAACTCGTTATCCGATACATATCAAAATGATATATATTATACTTGCCTTTATATTCATTAACAATAGCAAATGTTGGGCTTGATACCTCGTCATCAGACCCCAGAGCCTTGGCTATTGCTCTTGTCAGCGTAGTTTTGCCCATTCCAAGCCCGCCAAAAAAGGCGATGACCTCGCAGCCTTGAAGCTTGTCGGCGATCCGCCTGCCCAACTCGGCAGTTTGCTGCGGACTGTTGGTTTTTATTATTGCCATAATTATTAAATAGCCCTTTCGTAACACATATACTTGAATTATATCACAAAAACAGTGTAATTGCAACCGTATTTTTCCCGAATACAAGGAAATCAATTTTGGCAAACATAGCTAAAATTTGCGGGTTTTGGGGCAGAGCCCCATATGCACTAACTTAAGTCCGATAGAGCTTAGTTTGAAGTTTTTGCCCCGATTTTTTCAAAAAGCGGGCAGGGTGCAGGGACGGAGGTCTCCGCTGCCGCGTCGGTCGGTGCTTCTGCTGTGCAGAGGTCTCCACCGGAGACCCGCACCCCGCCCGCCGGAGGCATGCTCAAGCCCTTTGCAAGGGGTGAATTCCAAAACAATCCTGTGGATTGTTTTGGAAGAGGGGACGCTTTGGCAGAAAGCGTCCCCTACTAACGACAAGAACAAGTTGTCCTCGCCGCTCCAAGGCGAAATGGTAACTATTAGGTTAGTGCATATGGGGCAGAGCCCCATAAAAGCTGATATATGTGGAGTGAAATAAAAAAGAAACACAACGCGCAGCGCAAAAAAAATAGCTTACCTTCACAAAAAATGTCATGAAAATTAGGCGCGAGGCGAAGCCAATGCGCCGGACGGAGAAACGAAAAATGACAAACTTTTAAAAATTGATTTCCGTGTCCCGAATAGTACTGCTTTTAGATGAGATAAACTAATGAAAATGGGGTGAACTGCTCTGCAAAGATACTTGTACGTAAAAAGGCTGCCACTTTACGGCAGCCTTTGATATACTAATTTTTACATTACGAAAGAATACTGATGAGAACGCCTGCTGCAACTGCCGAACCAACAACACCGGCAACATTTGGACCCATTGCGTGCATTAGCAGGAAGTTTGAGGGGTTTTCCTCTTGTCCTACCTTCTGGGATACACGAGCGGCCATAGGAACTGCCGATACACCTGCCGAACCGATAAGAGGATTTACCTTGCCGCCTGTAACTTTGCACATGATCTTGCCGAAAAGAACGCCGAATGCCGTTCCCATCATAAATGCAAACAGACCTAAAAGAATAATGCCGATAGTTTTCGGAGAAAGAAAAACCTTACCAGTTGCCGTAGAACCGACTGACAATCCAAGGAATATGGTGATGATGTTCATAAGCTCATTTTGCGCTGTTTTTGAGATTCTGTCTACAACGCCGCTTTCACGCATAAGGTTGCCGAACATCAGCATACCAATAAGCGTTGCCGCATCGGGAAGCAGCAAAGATACGATGACCATTACAATGATCGGGAAGAGTATCTTCTCAAGCTTTGATACGGGACGCAGCTGGACCATTCTTATGGAACGTTCTTCTTTTGTTGTCAGCAATCTCATGATAGGAGGCTGAATGATCGGAACAAGCGCCATATAGGAGTAGGCCGCAACAGCTATAGGGCCTAAAAGATGGCTTGCCAGAATGGTGGTTACATAAATTGCCGTTGGTCCGTCTGCACCGCCGATAATACCGATAGCGCCGGCTTCTTTTGGATCAAATCCTAAAAGTATAGCGCCGATAAACGTAATGAAGATACCGATCTGAGCGGCAGCGCCGAGGATAAAGCTCTTCGGATTTGAGATCAACGGACCAAAATCGGTCATTGCGCCGATACCGAGAAATATAAGGGGAGGATATATGCCGTGCTTTACACCTTGATACAGGTAATAAAGCAAACCGCCGACTTGTTCGGGCTTCGCAAAATACTCCACACCGTCTATCATCACTCGAGCATATGTTACATTTTCTCCCGCATGAGCCGCCAAATATTCATTCACAGGAATATACTGCGTCTGACCTCCGATAGCTATGCTGGGATAAAGATTTACAAGAAGCATTCCTATTGCAATAGGCAAAAGGACAAGCGGTTCAAACTGTTTCTTTACTGCAAGATATATCAGTACAAAGGATACTAATATCATTATGTAGTTTTGCCAAGGCAGGGTCGCAAAACCGGAATTCGAGAAAATACCGACTATCGACTCCAAGAATTGATTAAGAAAATCCAAAATAAAACACCCCCATTATCATTAAAAAGCACGGGTATTCTCAGCCATGCCAGCCGATCTCCATGCGTTTCGTCTTCCCGAGGAGATCTGTTTCTTAGCTTTCTTAACTGATGTTACCGTAACAGCGCCTTCCCCAAAAACAGTATCTACCGCTGCTGCAATAGCGGCGATGATCTCGCCGGGGATCGAATCATCGGTTACACTTGCCGGTTCTTCCTTCGCTGCTGCTTCTGCTTTTTGGGTAACGGGTTTAACAGGCTGCTGAATATCCTGCTGTTTTTTCTTCTCGATACTGCTTTGAGCATTGCTGACGGCAGTGCTGTATAGCTTAATGATAAGGATCAGCAATACCAGAACCGCGAATACCACGACTATACCTGTCAGCAGAATTATCAGGCTAAGCTTCATGTTATCCATAAAAGTTCACTCCCTGCATTTAGATTTGTTAAAAGGCAGAAAGTGAATCTGCCAATTCATACAGATTAATTATAGTACAATTTAGTCAAAATTTCAACAGTTATTACAAGATTTTCAATAAATATTTTCCGCTTTTTCGGATAAAATAAACGGCGGGGAGAGATGAAGATGAGAAAGTATTTCGTAACAACAATATTCACCGCAGCAGCAATACTTATCGCAGTTATAGCGGGCAATATATCAAATTCCGATGAAAAGATCAATGGAGAATATGTAACAAGAAAAACTGCCGTATCACAGCTGAGAGCGAGCGGCGTTATCGAGTATGCCAACAGTATAACTCAGACTGCCGAAGGGAGCGGCGCAGTAAAAAACGCAATGGTCAGATCGGGGAGCTATGTTGAAGAGGGCGACGCAGTATTATGTGTATACGAAACAAGTAATATGCCCGACCTGAGCAGTATTATAAGTGGTCAAGACAGTAATTATGACGAGATAATAAACAGTGTCAAGGAAAATGCAGAGATTAAGATATATACGGCTCCGAAAAGCGGAAAGATCACCGCACTAAGCTGCGGACAGGGAGATGTCTATCTGAGCGGACAGGAGCTGTTTAAGATCTCTGATGAAGGATCATTTCAAGTGTCAATGAATATATCGGAAAAAGATATCTCCGAAGTATCAGTTGGTCAAAAGGTGGTGATAAGATGTCCTGCATTGGATCATTCAATGACCGGTTATATAAAATCGATAGGCGCTACTGCGACTAGAGGGACGCTGCAGTCCGACAAGCCCGCTTCTATAAAGGTTATTGCCGATATCGGCAGCAAAAAAGATCTGCGTATCGGATACAGCGCCGACTGTAAAATAATAACAGATGTTACGGACAATGTATTGATGATACCGGCGTCGTCTTCTCGTAATACCGAAAATGATAAAGCGGCGGTTTATGTGCTGAATAAGAAAACGGGCAAGGCGGAACAGCGTATTATCAAGATCGGAAAAAGCTATACAAACGGAATCGAGGTTATCAGCGGTATTGATGAGGGCGAAATGATAGTTACAAATTATTCGGATGCGGAAAATCTGGCTGACCGCAGCTGAGATGTCGGAGGGAGTAACCTTTATGAAAGGAAAATTCAGGCTGACCGTTAAATGCTTACTTCAGAACAAGCTGCGCTTTATTCTTACTATAATAAGTATTACGATCGCAGTTTCTTCGGTTCTTCTGATAAGCTCGGTCAGCAGTTTTGGCGCGTCTGCGCTCTGGGCAGAGCTTGACAGCCTGGGAATGAACGGGCTGATCGTTTCGGCGGGCGGCACCGCGATCAGCGAGCGGGATATCGAAAAAACTGCTCAGCTTCTTGGCGTGGAGGGCGCTGCGCCGGTGACGGTGGCTGCCGGGAAGGTCTTCTATGAAGCTGACAAGGCGAATGTGATGACATGGGGAATAGATGACCGAACGAACGACGTTGTATCGTTTGAGCTTGTATCGGGTCGAACAATCAATAGAAACGATGTCCTTTCATCAAATCATGTCTGCATGATCGACAGAACACTTGCGGAGAGTTTATCTAGCGGAAGTGATATCCTCGGAAAAACCATAGAGGTTATTTCCGACGGCGGTGAAAACGATTTTACCGTTGTTGGCGTCGTAAAAACGGGTCAGGGAATAATGCAGTCGCTTATGGGCAGCTATTTCCCGGCCTTTCTGTACGCTCCCTATACAGCGTTTGACAGCGATCCCGATTTTACGCAGGTGTTTATTAAGACAGACGGGATGACGTCGTCATCAAGTGTACGTGAAAATGTCATACGGACGATGGGTGATGTCACGGTCGCCGATATGGCAGGCAGCAAGGGGACGCTTGAGAGTATGCTCGGAACGATCACGGCAGTTTTTACGGCGATCGGCTGCATTTCGCTGATCGTTTCGGGTCTGAGCATAATGAATATCATGCTGATATCCGTAAGCGAACGAACGAGGGAGATCGGGATAAAACTGTCGGTAGGCGCAGGATCGGGCGATATAATGCTTGATTTTTTGTGTGAATCGGTTATAATATCATTAACGGGCGCTGTATTAGCTATCCTGCTTTCTGCGGCTGTCGCAGCTGCGGTGAGGATCGTATGGGGAATAGGGCTGACGCTAACGTTTACGTCGATCATAATATCGATACTTGCGTCAATGCTGATCGGGATAGTATTCGGAATTTTTCCTGCATACAAAGCTTCGCATCTGAAGCCCGTTGAAGCACTAAGATCATAGAAAATGCTTCGGGCAGCGCCGCCGACGTAAATTTTCCGGTGCTGCCTTGATGCATTATTTATCGTACATAAGCAGGTACTGTAATGAAAACAAAAACTACGGCATTTATTTCTTATCAAAATCAAGAAATAGTAAGTGCGCTGAAGCTGTACGGAATTAAAACCGCAGAGGTTCCGTTTTTTAAAGGCAAGATCAACAACCCGGAGGCGTGTCATGCGGATATGCAGATAATCGGTCTGCCGTATGGAGAAATATTTCTGATAAAGGATAACGAACAGTTTAATACAACTGTCGAAGAACTGATCTCCGGCGATACCAAGATAAACTATACTAAACATGGAATAAATGAGTTTAAATATCCATACTGCGTAATGCTTAATGCTGCGGTCGTAGGCATAAATGTATTTTGCAACACAAAATATACCGATAAGTATCTTATCGGCAGCTTATTGGCGCATAATTATAATATTATTCACGTTAATCAGGGATATGCAAAATGTTCCACAGCAATTGTGTCATACAATGCAATTATTACATCGGATAAAGGAATTGCCTCGGCGGCAAAAAGCTGCGGGATAGATGTTCTTCTTATTTCGCCGCGAGGTATATATCTCTGTGAGAAATACGAAGGTTTTATCGGCGGGGCGAGTGTAAATCTATCGAAGAATAAGATATTGTTTATCGGGAATATCGATCTGCATACCGACGGAGAAAAGATACGTGATTTCTGTTTAGCTCACCATGTGACTCCTGAATGTCTGTGCCGACATTTGCCGCTTACCGATATAGGCGGCGCAGTCCTGCGGCGAGCCGCCGCTCCCGATAACGATAATTCTGAGCTGCCTTCGATTAATCAGTAACAGCATAGAACTTATGACGATATTGTAATAAAAAGAGAATGGTATTTACTGGACATTAAATGGACTGTATGTGATATAATAAAAAACAAGAAGAATGGTCAAACAAGCCATAAGATATAAGTATCATCGTGCATTTGGTATGATCTAAAAGCAGTTCATGATAGCTTAGATGCGGAATGCCCATTCTATATGCAATTATATGTAATTTGCCAGAGGGCAATGTCCGTTGACTATCCATAAAATAAAAGGAGATAATCTCAAATGAAAACAAGCAGAAAAATAATCGGTATCATAATGTCACTTATTCTTGCGGGTTCAATGTGCGCCTGCGGCAGCGAAACCGGCGTTGACTCCAAATCTGCCGCTGACGAAAGTGTTGTTTCACAAACCAATGTCGAAACCGAAGGCAGTGAAGCCGGGGCTGCAGAGAGTGTGGAGAACAGCGAGGTTAGTGAAATCAGCGACGGCTCCGAGGGCGAAGATAACACTCAGAATCCCATCATGAATTTTGTCGGACCTTACGCCTGTGACAGGGCTGTGATGAATATCAGTGCGAAAGATAACGATGGCGCCGAGATCACCGTTACATGGTCAAACAGTGCAAGCTCCCACGCAGAGTGGACGATGAGCGGGACGTTTGATACCGAAACAATGACTATTAATTACAGTGACTGCAAAAAATCTGTTATCGAGGTCAATGAAGACGGCGAAACCGTAAGTGATGAAACGGAATACGAAAACGGCAAAGGACGCATAGTGATCCACGAAGACAACTCTGTTACATGGGAAGACGATGAAGAGAATGCCGCCGAAGGCATGGTGTTCACATTCAATTTCAGTCCTGAAGAATAATGCCGCTTAGATATTTGCTGCCGAAAAGACGATGCATCGTTAATTTGGTTCTGCCAAGAGTGCTTCGGCAGCATGAATAAGCTCATTGTGATCATTTTTTAGCTTGCCGCTCATAACGTCATCAAGCAGCCGGTTTAAGCAGCTTCCCAGCTCTTTCCCGGGTTTATATCCGATGTTTATCAGATCTCTGCCGTTGATTTCAAGAGATCTGATTGAAAAGCATTCCTTGCGGTTCAATATATCATGAGCGGTATTTTCAATTCTCTCAAGTTCGGGAATGCGGGCTAAGCACGACGGGTGCTTAGCCCTTTCGTCTGCTTTTTTAAGTTCAAGGACTCTGAAGAGCATTTCCTGCGAATGACGGTTCATAAAGCGCTTGACAGCAGCTTCGGTGTTTTCAATCTGCACGCAGTGGAGCGACACGATTTTTACGACTGTATCTTTCGTATGGTTATCGTATTTCAGCTGCTTCATTATGCTTTCCGTCATTTGTCCGCCAAGCTTATCGTGACCGTAGAAGTGTCCGACTCCTTGTGTAATTGTAAGTGTCCTCGGCTTCGCTATATCATGAAACAACGCAGCCAGACGCATGACGGGATCGTTTGTTACATTTTCCACAACATGGGCAGTGTGCTCCAATACATCGTATATATGATAGGGCGTATGCTGCTCAAAGTCTTTCATATCGGATATTTCGGGTATAACGACGCCGATAACATCTGCATATTCTACGATCACTCTGCATGAGTCTTTTCCGCATATAAGCTTTGTAAGCTCAGAGGCGATCCTTTCCATACTGATATTGCGCAGCAGGTCTTTGCAGCGAAAAACGGCAGCCTTCGTCCTCTCTTCTATCTCAAACCCAAGAACCGATGAAAAGCGTATTGCCCGGAGTATTCTGAGTGCGTCCTCACCGAAACGTTTATCCGGATCTCCCACGCATCTTATTATATGGTCGCCGATATCGGCTATTCCGCCGTGATCGTCAACATAATTTCCTTTTTCGTCCATTGCAACGGCATTCATTGTGAAATCGCGTCGTTTCGTGTCTTCGATCAAACTTTTTGCAAAAACAACGCTGTCGGGGCGGCGGTTGTCGCTGTATTCGGAGTCGATACGAAATGTTGTGATCTCTAGCGGCAGCCCGTTTATGAGTACAGTGACTGTTCCGTGCTTGATCCCTGTTTCGATCACACGATAATCGGAAAATACACGTTCTGTCTCATTCGGTTCTGCCGAAGTTGTGATGTCGTAATCCTTTGGATCTATGCCCATCAGCCGATCACGCACACAGCCGCCTATAATATATGCTTCAAAGCCTGCTTTGCGAAGCAGGCTTAATGCTTTTTCAACTTCAAAAGGCAGTTTGTTCATTTGATCACATCCGTTTTCATAATCTTTGGCTGCGCTTAATATAATATAACCGCAGAGGAAATGCCTCCCGTCTTTGAGGCGGCGGGTTAGATCCCATGTTCAGTAGGGGGATCCACTGCTGAACGCACAAGCCTGCTTGTGTCTGCTTGTTGAAAGCATAGCTTTAACAGATCGAGTCAGTTCCTTTATCGCCTGCAAAAAAACAAATGCTTCGGCGCCACTTTGAACGCATAGCTGTGCTGCAGTCCCCGAAATACATCGGTGTTTTTTCATACTCTGCATTGCTCCGAACTCACCGGCATCGCATCTGTTTTTGTCCGTTTGTTTATTTGGAGTGCTGTAAGAACTGTGTGATAATTATGTTTGATCGCAAAAAGAAACGGGAGGTAATTTATGGATCTTGTTATGTGCTGCGGTTATATTGCGCTCGGTTTTGTGTTGATATCGCTGACAGAATCACTGTGCGGAGCTGCGCGTCCGCTTAGATCGGCATTTTTTGGAATGCTTTGTGGTGTGCTTACCCTTATTGCTGCCAACTCGTTGTCCGCAATAAGCGGCGCAGTGATCCCGATAACGCCTGCCGCGCTGCTCATATCGTCGATCGGCGGTGTTCCCGGAGCGCTTCTGACGATTTTTGCTTTTTTGTTTTTTTAGATAAACCGTTTTTGATACCAATAATATGGCATAGCTTGGCTAAGAAACGTGATAAGGGTTGAGTCATCGCTTTGGATATTCAGAATTAGAATCGAATGATCTCAACAGAAGATCTCTGAATGCAAGCTATCGTCCCGATCTCGAATTGAAGCCCTTGTTTTTAATGTCCTCAAGAGTCTGCTGCGCAAAATCGGCGTTATTTGTGATAACGGCGATCATGGTTTTGTAGATGATCTCGGGATTTGTCTGAAAGTTTCTTTTAACGAGCCTCGCCTGCTTTGAGTCCGGAACGTAAAGCTGAAAGCTTAACAGATCGGTATCGCCGCCCTTTATGTGGCAGTCCACAATATAGCCGTTTTTCTGCTTAATGATCTCGGCGGTATTCTCGCTTTCGCTGCGTTCCTGAGCCAGAAGCTCGCAAACGCTGGAAAGCGCGCGCTCGCGCACAGTAAGCGGAAGATCCTCTCCAAGCGACGAAGCGATCAGTTTCCCCGATTTTGTAACGGTATATGTGTCCTGATCTTTGTCGGCAAGGGTAATATTGTCCTTGTTCAGCAGATCTACAAATGCATCGATAGTTTCAAAATAATTTGCAATACCGTTTTTCTGGATAGATGTTATAACCATGTCTTTTTTTATCGGCTTTTTCAGACT
>CACZCM010000018.1 GCA_902779615.1 uncultured Ruminococcus sp.
AACGGGCGATGACGCCGACGGTAATTATTCATCGGCATATGACATGGCAGTTCTATCTAAGGAACTTGTTTCACATAAAAAAGTACTCGATTACACGAGTACGTGGCTTGATTATATACGTGACGGAGCAACACAGCTTGTTAATACAAATAATCTTGTTAAAAGCTATGACGGAATGACAGGACTTCGTACAGGTACAACGGCGCTATCGGGCGCGTGCATGGCGGCAAGCGCCGAGCGAGAGGGAATGAGTCTTGTTGCGGTCGTTTTGGGCGACAAAACGTCCGATATGCGTTTTTCAGATATACAGCGGCTTCTTGACTATGGCTTCACATCATTTTCATCTTATGCTCCCCAGCCGCCAAAGGAGCTTCCCGCCGAGATAAATGTGGAGGGAGGAATGGTCGGCAAAGTGAATGTTGAGTTTTCGCCGAACGAGCAGCTTTTGATGCCAAGCGCAGACATAGAGATGATCGAATCGGTTGTGAAGATAGAGGAGAGCGTTACGGCACCGATCAAAGCGGGACAGCAGGTCGGAAGTGTGGTGTATATGTGCCGAGATAAGCAGTTGGCGGAATTTCCGATCACTGCTGCGAGTGATGTCAGCGAGGTCAACTTTGCAGACATACTGAAAAAATTATCCGAATATATGTTATGTATAGCAAAATAATATATCATTAAGGAGATGTAAAACATGAGCGCAGATGAGCTGCTTGGATTTGTAGCGGAAATGATAAATAAATACACTGATGGCAGAAATGACCTGGTTGAAATGATAAAGGCCGATCCCGAAAAAACTCCGGATGCGTTAAAGGAGCTTGATCGTTTAAAAAAGACAGCGTACAGTGAGGAAGATCTTGGAATGATAAAAGAGATATCGCTGTACTTTGTGTAATGCCACAATTAATTGATCGCATGAGTATGTCACCGGTATATATTAAAGGAACGCTTTCCAACGAAGCGTTCCTTTTTGTATGTGTGTCGGAAGATATTTCCCGATGCTAAAATTAATATCTAAAAAATATATATTTGTGTTGTCGTGTCAAGGCGAGGTAATTATGTATAAGCCGCAGCAAATGCACCCTTGCAAATGGCAGACGCATGCCTTCGGCGAGCCGAACCATTTCAGGGGAGGCTTGAGTTCACTAAAACTCCGATAGTTTCCCCTGAAAGTGGAGAATTAAAACAAATGAGGAATCCTAAAGTTAATGACATTGCCCCGGGGATACCTTTGCGTCGCAAAAGCACCGACCGACGCGGCAGCGGACACCTCTGCCTTTGGAATCCGCAATCTTTTTTAAAAAAAGATTGATCAAAAAACTTTATATAGGGTTAATTCGTATTTTGTTAACTCATTCAAAAGCCGGGACCGTGGATTTCACGCTACTTGACATTCTATGTTTGGTATGATACAATAAAGGTGTATAAATGTGCGCACCGATAAACCGAGCTTTTTGGTGTGACATGATATTCTACTGAAGAGAGGGGTATATATAATGAAAAGTAAAGCGTCTAAAATCATTTCAAAGGTCGTTTTGGCAGCAGTCGGTGTATTGCTCGTCCTTCATCCGACTTCGGCATTGGAGGGTTTGATCCGATTCCTTGGCATTGCAATTTTGCTGATCGGGCTGTTCGGTATCATCTCGTATGTTGCCTCTCCCGTGAAAGGTATAATATCAACACTTCTGTTTATTTTATCTATAATAGTCACACTGTTGGCGATCATTCCCGTTGCCAGTCCGTCAATCATCGTTGCGATCTTCCCGATCGCCGTGGGCATAGCAATAGCGATCAGCGGTATCGGGAATTTTATCGAGGCTATCTCTCTGAAGCGCATTCTTGGCGTATGGTTTGTTCCGATGCTGCTTTCAATATTGACGATCGCAGCAGGATTTGTTATCATGACGAATCCGTTCTCCACGACGGAACTGTTGGTTCGTGTTATCGGCACAGTGCTGATCTTTACGGCGGTTGTCGGTATGTTTAACGCAGTTTCCTACAAACCGCAGATAAAGTCAAACGGTGTAGTTGATATAAGCAACATGAACTAAAACTGTTATACTATTTCATGGCAATATATCTCATGAAATAAACCGAAAATTCAGCAAAAACATTTATCCTGGAGGGATATTTCCATGAAATTACTAAAATCAAGACTGCTGACCAGACTGGTTATTGTTCTTGCCGTAATATGGTTTTCTGTTTTGGCAACCTGTCTTGGAAGCGGGTGGAATGCTTTTTTCAAGCAGCTGGGGAAGGATCCGATAGGTTATGATGCGCTTCAGCTGACGGACGTTGAGAAAGGCATTGCGGTTCAGGGCGAATGTGCGATCGTATATGATCTCATCGGCTATGGCTACACAGAAACGACAAGTCGCTATACGGGAAGAAAATCTACAACGACAGATAATTATTATTGGCTTGTGAATTGTGACGATGATGACGGTCTGATGCTTGTAAAAACACGTGCAAATGATAGTATCAGCGACTCAATGTCAGATATGGTCGAAGCTTTGTGGTCTGCGGAGTCGTTGGAAGAATATGCGGATATGATCGGTATTCCCGTTGAATTGGACGGTGTTTTTATAAAAAACGACCCCGAGATTGTGCAATTTTATAACGAGTGGATACAGGAAATGAGTGCCGATGATCCCGAATGGGCAGATTGCACGCTTGCTCCCTACACGCTAGACTGTACAATGCCATTTGCCGGGAGAATGAGGGGCTTCCGTATCGGAGTCATTATGATCGTTATTACAATCGGAGCGGCGGCAGCCGGTATCGTGTTATTTGTGAAAAAGAGCCGGGGCGGTGCAGCTTCGCCGCAGCCTGCTTATGCAGGAGTGCCCAGCGGCGGTCCTCTTGTGGGCGACACTGGCTCGGTAACGGCATACGGCACAACCGGCGGTGCATACGAAACCTTTAATTCGAGCATGACTGCGGGGAAGAGCGAATCCTTCCAATCTCAAGGGCGTACTTCTCAGACATCGGGTAGTACAGGAGGCACACCTGTAAATTCTTACGGAACATATGCTTCGCAGAATAATTCGGGAACGAATTATGGCAGTACGCAAAGTACGTCAAGCGGCAGTACAGGGGGCTACGGCACGTCAAGCTACGGAATATATGCTTCGCAGAATAATTCGGGAATGAATTACGGCAGTACGCAGAGTGATCCGGGGTTGAATTACGGCAGTATGCAAAGCACATCAAGCTACGGCTACGACAGCTACTCACAGCAGAATAAATCCGGCGCTGTATACGATCCATCGGGTAATTCGAATTACGGCGGGTTTTCACAATAATCCATAATATAAAAGATTACACCTCAAAAGCAGGAATTTTACCATGTTGCTTTTGAGGCGTCTTATCGTTTTACAGTAATATTGATCTATAATATAGATAATAGTGTCGTTTAATGTATGAGATATCAGATTATCGATATTAAAAAATTAGTATCGGGAATGGTGCTTTTGATATTGGCGTTGCAGTGATCGGGCTGTTTGTCGGAATATATGTCACGAGCAAAGAAATGCGAATGGCTGATGAGCCTTAATGTATCATTTCTTTACTCACAAGTATATCCCGATAGTATAAGTGCAAAAATCTTCCATATTTGGATTGACTAATCACCGAATTTATGGTAAAATTATCACATAGTCAAATGTGCGTCATGTGAACATAAAACGCCGTTTGAGTGAAAGAGGTGTATCGTTTTGAAAAAAGCACTTGTTTTGCCAAAAATTATTGTTACTGTAATCCTTCTTGCCGCTGCAATTATAATTAGTGCTCCTGTTGTTGGAGTTGTATCAAACAGGTTTTTCGGCGGCGGAATAGTCGAATTGGAAGATGGTAGCATTAAGGAGTATCACAGCAATGCACCCGCTGAGGGACGTATTCATTATATTTTGGGTACTGCGGCAGGAAGTAAGAGTGCTGACGGGTCGCTGGAAAAAGGTTACTATTATTATCTTATGCTCAAGGGCGGTACCAGGGATTCATCGTCAAATAAAGCTGACTCTTATGTTCTTGTGAAGGCTATCGACGGTTCGGACGAATATACAGGTATGAACGATGTTTTCCGTGCATCTGCAAATGGAATCTCCGAAGAGGGATTTCCTGCATCGGGCGTTTTTAAGGAGATCACCTCGGAAGAAGAGAGCCTCGCTAAAAAAATAATTTCCGATTCGGGCATAAATGAGCTGAAAGTCAGCGAATTTGTTCTTGATCTTTCTAAACCCGTTGTTTCTTATACCTCAAGGTTTTATATTTCACTTATATTTTATGCGGCAGGTATTTTCGGAATATATCTGATCGTATCTGCGATCAACAAAAATGCATATCTTGAAGATATTGAAGACAAACGAATAATGTTTAAGATCGAGCAGGATCGTAAATCGGGCAACACAAATGATGACGGTTCAGATAAAATGTTCGGTGACTCGGAAGCATCGTTTGGTGTGACACCGAGAAGTGCAGAAGGCAGCGATATGCTTGGCGAAAGTCCGGGAAACAGCGGCGGCGGGTACAAACCTGCGTTCCAGTCGCAAGGCGGTAAAACCGAAAACGATCCGTTTTCGGGTAGTATGATGGGAGGTTCCGGCGGCTTCTTAGATGACAACAGTTATCAGGGCGGCGGCTCAAGCGGCGGTTTCTTAGATGACAACAGCTATCAGGGCGGCGGCTCAAGCGGCGGTTTCTTAGATGACAACAGTTATCAAGGCGGCGGGTCGAACGATTTCTCCGATGGCTTTTTTGGAGGCGGTCAGCAGACTCGTAACGATGAAGATTATGACGGCTTCTTTGGCGGAAGATAATATTTTACAGAAGAATTATAATGCCCTTCTCCGCATGTGTGGGGAAGGGTGTATTAATTACTATTATTTAAAATGGGGTGCATATAATGCAATTGAAACCATATGACTGCGATCTGTCAATTTGTAAGGTTAAAGCCATACCTAATGAAATCTACGGCGGAGAACTGTGTTTCATTGGCAAAACCGATGAGGAGCTTTCTGTTGTATGCGAAACTAAGCTTGTGCCCGGTGACGCCGAACAATGTGACAGCGGCTGGAGAGCGTTTCGAATACAAGGCGTACTCGACTTTTCGCTTACCGGAATACTTGCGCCTATTGCTGCGATCCTTGCGGAAAACAAGATCGGTATCTTTGCGGTATCGACCTATAATACCGATTATTTGTTGATAAAACAAGAAAGTTTTCAAAAGGCGCTCGGTATTCTTGCCAATAACGGATATGAAGTAATTGACTGACACATAAGCTTAATATTAAACTTGATACAAGGAGATTTTCTTATGGACAAGACAAAGCTGTTGAACGCTGACAGCAACGGTGCCGATATAGCCGATAAGGCAGCGCTCAGAAATAAAACTATTGTTCGCACAAGTGTGATAGGTATCGTTACGAATGTATTACTGGCAGGATTCAAAGCATTTGTTGGGTTTCTTTCGGGGTCGATAGCGATCGTTCTTGACGCTGTCAACAACCTGTCGGACGCTGCGTCATCTCTCATAACGATAGTAGGTACAAAGCTTGCCGCAAAGAAACCCGATAAAAAGCACCCATTCGGACATGGCAGAGTGGAATATTTAAGTGCGCTGCTGATCTCGGTGATAGTTCTTTACGCAGGTATGACTTCGCTTGAAGAGTCGATAAAAAAGATAATTACTCCCGAAGTACCTGACTACTCAACGGCGTCGCTTATCATAGTCGGAACTGCGATCGTGGTCAAAATAGTTCTTGGACGATACGTTAAGAGTGTGGGGGAGAAAGTAAACTCCGATTCTCTTGTAAATTCTGGGAAGGACGCAATGATGGATTCGGTCATCTCGGCGTCAACGCTTGCTGCGGCAATTATTTTTCTGCTAAGCGGATTATCGATCGAAGCGTGGCTTGGTGCAGTTATATCGCTTGTGATTGTAAAGTCGGGAGTTGACATGATAAGCGACACGATATCGCAGCTGTTGGGCGAACGTGCCGACAGTGAGCTTGCCCGAGGTATAAAAGAAACAGTGATCTCATTCGAGCCTGTCAAAGGAGCTTACGATCTTGTTCTCAACAATTACGGTCCGGACACCTTCAACGGGTCGATCCATATTGAAGTTCCGGATACTTTTTCCGCAGCGGAGCTTGACGAGCTGATTCGTGACATAACTCTTAAGGTCCTCGAAAAACACAGCGTCATTTTGACGGCGGTAGGTGTATATTCCATAAATACAAGGGACAAAAAGGTTGCGGAGATGGAAGAAAAGATTCGCAGCATCATCAAGGATAACGAATATGTGCTGCAAATGCATGGATTCTATGTCAACGAAAAAAAGAAGACTATCCGTTTTGATGTAGTTGTAAGTTTCGATGCAGATGACCGCACAAAGGTCTACAGCGAGGTGTGTGAAAAGGTCGCGGCGCTTTATCCCGATTATACACTTCAGATCGTTTTGGATACCGATTTTAGTGAGGACCTCTAGCCGTGCCGGCAGAGAGAATAACCCGCGACAAAAGCAAATTTTATCAGTCGTAGTTTTTTACAGTGCAACAAATCAAGTTATAATCTATAAATGAACAAAAAAGTAAAATTGCACAAAGCAAAAGTACGATAGAGCATAGCACAAAGTTTTTGCCCCGCTTTTTTCAAAAAGCGGGCAGGGTGCAGGGACGGAGATCTCCGTCCCTGCGTCGGTCGGCGCTTCTGCTTCGCAGAGGTCTCCACTGGAGACCCGCGCCCATTTGAAAGAGGGACGCTTTGCGTGATGCGCGTCCCTAACTAAAGGTTTGCACCAAAGCTCCATCGCCGCTCCAAGGCGATGCAATTTTTGTTAATTCTGACGAAAGAAAAAAATTGCTCATTTATAGTTACAATAAAAAAGGGCAAACCGATTGGCTTGCCCTTGATTGTTATTTTGCGTAACCCACTGCCCGTGACTCACGAATAATATTAACTTTGACCTGACCCGGATATTCAAGATCGGTTTCGATCTTCTTGCAGATTTCTCGTGCAAGCGGAATCATTCTTTCGTCGTTTACTACTTCCGGCTTTACCATTATGCGGATCTCTCTGCCTGCTTGGATCGCATAACAGCTTTCAACACCCTCAAACGATGACGCAACCTCTTCCAGTTTCTGAAGACGTTTGATGTAATTCTCAAGGTTTTCACGTCTTGCTCCGGGGCGCGCTGCAGAAATTGCATCGGCTGCCTGAACAATGCACGCAACTACCGTCTTGGCTTCAATGTCGCCGTGATGCGCGTGGATCGCATGAATGACCTGCTCGCTTTCCTTAAATTTGCGGGCAACATCGACCCCGATCTCGACGTGGCTTCCTTCTATCTCGTGATCGAGTGCTTTTCCAATGTCGTGAAGCAATCCTGCGCGTTTCGCCAAAGTCGGATCCATTCCGAGTTCACTGGCGATCATGCCCGAAAGCAGTGCGACCTCTATCGAATGATCGAGTACGTTCTGCCCGAAGCTTGTGCGGTAGCGCAGCCTGCCGAGCAGCTTAACAAGCTCATGATGTATTCCGTTGACGCCGACCTCGAGTACAGCTCTTTCACCCTCGGCCTTGATGATCGACTCGACCTCGCGCCGAGCCTTGTCTACCATTTCTTCAATGCGTGCGGGGTGAATACGCCCGTCTGTTATCAGCTTCTCAAGCGCAACTCTGGCTATCTCTCGTCTGACAGGCTCAAAGCACGATATCGTGATCGCCTCGGGCGTATCATCAATAATAAGGTCGCAGCCCGTCAACGTTTCGATCGCTCTGATGTTCCTGCCCTCTCGGCCGATGATCCTGCCCTTCATTTCGTCGTTGGGCAGAGCAACAACAGATACCGCAGCTTCGGCTACGTGGTCTGCTGCACAGCGCTGTATCCATGCGTCAGCTCCCCGTCGAGATTTTTCAGCAGATAGTCCTTTGCCTGCTCTTTTGTGAATCCGGAGATCTTTTCGAGCACGTCAAATTCGCTTTTCTTGATGCTCTCGGCTTCCTGAAGCTTTTCCTCAGCCTGCTTGAGCTTTTTTGCAATGTTGTCTTCCTTTTTTTCAAGGTTGTCCATCTTTCGGTCGAGCGTTTCTTCTTTTTGCTGAACTCTTCGCTCCTGCCGCTGAATGTCCTTCCTTCTGGCGTTAAGTTCCTTCTCCGTTTCGTTCCTGAATCTGTGGACCTCGTCCTTTCCTTCAAGAACATACTCCTTTTGTTTCGCTTCCGCCTCCTTCACTGCGTCCTCAACGATCTTCTTTGCTTCCGCCTCGGCAGAACCTATTTCCGCCTCCGCGATCTTTTTGCGATGGTCGATCCCCGCAAAAAAACACGCTCCGCCGCTGATGATCGCAGCTACAATGATGAGCAGTATCGATAACCATAATGGCATACTGCCTGACACCTCCTTGTTCAGATTACTCATTTTCATAATAATAGTAATTAATGATAAACTGACTTGAAGGCCATCTCTTATTCAATTTTACCGAAAATTTACTCAGCCGCTGTAGTAAACGCGCTGTCACAGCGTGCGGCTGCCCACTACTAATAATATTTTATATGCAAAGCTCAAATTATATCCGAAAACACAATATATTTGAGATTTCATCGTGGAATATTGACTTATTGTGGAGTTGTGTAATAATGAATCGTATAATATAGAAACGGCTCAAAGTCCGATTATCAAAATAAGCCGTAAAGCTTAATATTCCGCCGCCTAAGTGTAAAGCGGCACTATGCAGAATTATCACACTCTGCAATTAATATTTTATCTTTATTTGCGATTTTTGTCAATACGCATATGAGAAATTTATCCATTAAATTTATAAAAAAGTTCTCGCCATAGTCCGCAAAATTTTAACAAAAGGTAAATTTTGAAAAAATGTATTAGAATTTTGCAACAAATTTCCATAAAACACTTGTAAAATTTTCAAAAATAGGATAAAATATATAGTGAACCAATGAGGGAGGAAAAATCCTCATTCGTTACAACATTTAAAGATTTAATATTTAGGAGGATAAATCCCATGGCAGTTAAAGTTGCAATTAATGGTTTTGGCCGTATCGGTCGTCTTGCTTTCCGTCAGATGTTTGGCGCAGAGGGCTACGAGGTAGTTGCTATCAACGACCTTACAAAGCCTTCAATGCTCGCAAACCTTCTTAAGTACGATACAGCACAGGGCGGTTACTGCGGCGTTATCGGTCAGAATCTTCACACAGTTGAGGCTGACGATGAGGCAGGCACGATCACAGTAGACGGCAAGACTCTTACTATCTATGCAAAGGCTAACGCTGCAGAGCTTCCCTGGGGCGAGATCGGCGTTGATGTTGTTCTCGAGTGCACAGGTTTCTACTGCTCCAAGGCTAAGAGCCAGGCTCACATCGATGCAGGCGCAAAGAAGGTTGTTATTTCTGCACCGGCAGGCAGCGATCTTAAAACTATCGTTTACAGCGTAAACGAGAAGACACTTACAGCTGACGATACTATCATTTCCGCTGCTTCCTGCACAACCAACTGCCTTGCTCCCATGGCAAAGGCACTCAACGATTATGCTCCCGTTCAGAGCGGTATCATGAGCACGATCCACGCTTACACAGGCGATCAGATGATCCTTGACGGTCCCCACAGAAAGGGCGACCTCAGAAGAGCAAGAGCAGGCGCAGCAAACATCGTTCCGAATTCAACAGGCGCTGCAAAGGCTATCGGTCTTGTTATTCCCGAGCTTAACGGCAAGCTCATCGGTTCTGCACAGCGTGTTCCTGTTCCCACAGGTTCCACAACTATCCTCACAGCAGTTGTTAAGGGCACAGACGTTACTAAGGAAGGCATCAATGCAGCTATGAAGGCAGCAGCTTCCGAGTCCTTCGGTTACAACGAGGATCCGATCGTATCTTCCGATGTTATCGGCATGAGATATGGTTCACTCTTTGACGCTACTCAGACAATGGTATCGAAGATCGCTGATGATCTCTATGAGGTACAGGTTGTTTCTTGGTACGATAACGAGAACAGCTACACAAGCCAGATGGTTCGTACTATCAAGTACTTCGCAGAGCTTGCTTAATCAACGACATTCTGTTCAGTAACTCCTTATGCAGATCTCTCGCCATACACCGGCGGGAGGTCTGTTTTATAATCACGGTCTATAATTATTGCCTGCTTTTTGTGTTGATGCGTTTGGCTAGCATATCGAGTCATAAACGTAGAGATACTTTCTGCGTGAGGGATTATCACCCTTCATTTGGCAGCGGCCGCTTGTTGTTAGCAAGATTGTCTATAAAGTCTTGAGATGTAACTCAAACAATTATTATATTTTAGACAGTGGTTTCAAATAGGATACCGGTCAAATTTACCTTTATGACCAATCACCGTGTTCTATGACATACAGGTAGAATTTTTGAGATAAAATTTGTGCAAATTGCCATAAACACGCTCTTGGCAAGGCAGCATTATAGTATGCTTTCTCCCACTGAAAGCCAAAAAAGTTGCATATAATGCCATTTTTTTGTTTGTATTTTGTGTAAAGGTTTCTTGCGTAACGTGAGTCTTTTTATCATATATGCCCAAAAAGAAGTGAAAAAAATCTTACATTTGTAAATAAAAAATTCAAAAAGCGTATTTACTTTTATGTGAATATTGTGGTATAATAAGAATGAAGATTTTTAGGTTTTCTTTTAACGGAAATTAATCGAAAATTCTTTCTGAAATTTATTATATTCGGAGGGCTAAAAATGGAGAAGCTTTCGCAAAGTCAAATATTTAACAAAACCATGAAGTATACATTGCTAAGAATGGCAGTACCTATTGTTTCGGCGATTTTGTCACTGATAATTATAAAGATCATTACCGGTATCGTTGCGGGTGATTCGGGAAATAAAATGGGACTGATATCTACTCTGATCTGGTTCATACTTACTTTTGGTATTCATTTTGGTCTGAATTTTTTTATTGGCTATAAGTTCCGCGCGGGTCAGATGGCAATTATCGCAGATGCTGTTTCTTTTAATATGTTCCCCGATGATATGGGTGCTTATGCAAAGGAAAGCACCGAGTATCGTTTCCCTTCCGGAAATGAATACCTTTCCTACAGAACAGCGGTTATGAAATCTATCCGTCAGCTTCAGATGGAGCTTAACACGTTCGCCGAGAATAAGCTTCGTGTTCCGGTTCTCGGTCAGCTGATCAGATTTGCTCAGTTCATAATCGGTCATGCGCTCAGCTATACTTACGACTTGATCCTTTGTTATACTTTTGTTCGTGACGGCAAGACCCTGTTTACCAGCGCAGCCGATGCTATTGCGGTTTACTGGGATTCATGGAGAAGAATCGCCACTAACGTTATGTTTATTGCTATTGAGATCATTGTAGGTATGGGTGTCGGAATTGCATTTGTGGGCGTTATTGTCGCAACAATTATTTCGCCTGCGTCAGGGCCTTTTGCGGGCGGCTTGTGCGGTCTTGCAGTCGGCTATTTCATCGCAAAGGCTGCAAAGGTTCTGATCGACACACGTCTTACCCTCAAAACACTCGAAGCTTATTTTGAAGAGGCTCAGTATGCCGACTACAGCTCCGAGGAATACGAAGATATGTGCAGATATTCAAAAGCATACACAAAGCTTTATCGCAAGGCGCTTGATGAGGCGTTCGCTCCTCCGGCGGGCGGCTATGGAAACGATTACGAAAGCTACGAATACTGATTTGTGCTTGTTTATCTGTTGTTATATACATGATGCAAAATTTTGTAAAGCGAGTTATCGGCAAGATATTTTCATGATTTTTTCTCATGTTTCTCCTTTCATAAAAGCAGCCCCAAACGCAGTGTTGGGACTGCTTTTATTATTTGGCATTGCTTCCCTGAACGATATTGCGCCGGCTAAGCTCACGATTCAAGGTATTCAAGACTAGCTTCTTGTTCCCGCTCCACAGAGGCGCAATCAGAAGACTCTTGCTGCCATCGCCGGTTAAACGGTGAATAACAACTTCCTGCGGCAGGACCTCAATACAGCGGCATATGATATCGATATACTCGTCCATGGTCAGCGCAGAGAATTTGCCGTTCAGATAGTCGGCAGCCAGATCGGTGCCCTTAAGTATGTGAAGCAGCTGCAGTTTTATGCCGTTTGTAACGCTGCCGGCATAACGTACAGTTTCGAGCATTTCGTCTACAGACTCATCCGGCAGACCTAAAATAACATGGGTCACGACATTGATGCCTATATCGTGAAGATGAGCGACTGCATTATCATAATCCGAAAGAGGATATCCTCGGCGGATATAATGTGCCGAACGCTCATGGATCGTTTGAAGGCCCAGTTCTACCCACACGGGCTTAATTCTGTTAAATCGTTCAAGCAGCCGCAGAACATCTGCGGGCAGACAATCCGGGCGTGTGCCCAGCGATACTGCTGCTACCTCGGGAACGCTGACTGCTTGCGAAAGAAGCGACTCAATGTATGAGATCGGAGCATACGTGGTTGTGAAGGTTTGGAAGTAAGCTATGCAGTGATCGGCAGACGTTTTGGTGCGTATTCTTTCTGCTGCAGTTCTGATCTGATCTTTGACGTTGAGCGAACGTTCTGCGGCAAAATCTCCGCTTCCGCTTTCGGAACAGAATATGCACCCGCCCGTGCCGAGAGTACCGTCACGGTTGGGACAGGTGTAACCTCCCGATAGCGCCACCTTGTATACTTTGCAGCCGAATTGTTCACGCAGATACTGATTGAGTGAATAATAATGTCCGTTCATATATTTTGTACACATATATTTTATTCCTGCCTTTTTTCCGTATCTCATAGGTTTATCCATAGTTTAAACGTGGTTCGGAATTAAAAGTTTTGCTTTCAGCAAGCGGACACAAGCTGCTGCTTTGTGGTTATAACAAAAAACATTATCCGAACATTTTTTGCACGCAGATGCTCTCATGTCCGCCTTTTAAAAAAGTGCTTGACGAAACATTTCTGTTATTCTTTTTTAGCATTCAAAAACCATAGAAAATTATAACATACCCCTTGACAAAATTCAACGAATATGCTATAATAAACATCGTCGCACAGACATAATGAGTATATATTGGGAAGCGTATCGAAGTGGTCATAACGGGCCTGACTCGAAATCAGGTAGCCTTCACGGGCTCGTGGGTTCGAATCCCACCGCTTCCGCTTTGCCTCGCGAGTATAAGCTTGCGGGGCATTTTTTAAGCTTTGTGCGATACGTTCCAATTCTGTTACTGTTCCAAAAAGGTATTGACAAATGCTTTTGTGGGCGGTAAACTATTAATTAATGAAAAATAATCACTACCGGTAATCGGCTGTGTGCCTTTTTGTTTTGGTCGATATATATAGATAGATATCGATCAGTAGTGCGCCCAAAAATTTGCTTCGGGAGCCAATTCCCTCATGCGAATGATTTGATCGATGGCTCTTGTATTATTATTGATATGTAATGCAGTGCGCTGTCGGGCTTATGCCCGCCTTTTCATTATATATGGTATTGTGGGTGTGTTTTGCAATCGCTCCGGCTGGTGTATTGTGTTCTTTTGTAATTTGTTCGGAGGTGTTTTCATGTCTGATACGATCAGTGAAGTTATGACAGATGAAAATATTGATATTGAAAAGCTTGCTCACCATGTGGTTGAGTATATCTCCGAACGAAAATATACCGAACTAAAAGAGTTTCTTGTTGAAAGAAATCCTGCCGATATAGCCGAACTGATGGAGGAGCTTCCCGATAAGTATTCCCCTCTGGTTTTTCGTCTGTTGCCTAAGGAGCTTGCCAGTGAGGTTTTTGTTCACATTGAAGGTGATACAAGAGAGCTGCTGATCGCCTCATTCTCGGATTCCGAGTTGAAGGAGGTCCTTGACGATCTCTATCTTGACGATACGGTAGACATTATTGAGGAGATGCCGGCCTCGGTTGTGAAGCGTATCCTTAAGCACGCCGACCCCGAGACACGCATTGAGATCAACAAGATATTGAAATATCCGAAGGACAGCGCAGGCTCAATTATGACGACCGAGTATGTTGATCTGCGAAAGGATATAACGGTCGAAGATGCATTTTTGAGGATCCGCCGCACCGCGGTTGATAAAGAAACGATCTACACCTGCTATGTCAAGGACGATAACCGTAAGCTTATCGGTCTTGTTACGGTCAAAGATCTGCTCATGGCGGATTACGAAGATAAAATCGAAGATATTATGGAAACGAACATAATTTACGTTCACACCTCTGACGATAGGGAAGAGGTAGCGAATATGTTCTCGAAGTACGATTTTCTTGCGATGCCGGTTGTTGACGCTGAGCGGCGGCTGGTCGGAATTGTTACATTTGACGATATCATGGACGTTATGCAGGACGAGGTAACCGAGGATATCGAAAAGATGGCAGCTATCTCGCCGACTGACAAGCCGTATATGAAATTGAATGCGTTCGAATTGTGGAAGAAAAGGATCCCGTGGCTGCTGCTATTGATGATCTCTGCAACCTTCACGGGCATGATAATCGCAAGCTTTGAGTCTGCATTGGCTAAATTTGTTGTGCTGACAAGCTTCATACCGATGCTGATGGATACGGGCGGAAACAGCGGCTCCCAGGCTTCTGTAACGGTTATTCGAAGTCTGTCGCTCGGCGATATAGAATTCCGTGATCTGCCGAAGGTCATCTGGAAAGAGATACGTGTGGCAGTGCTTTGCGGAGTTACGCTGTCGGCTGCGAATTTTGTAAAGCTGCTGACCGTTGACAGACTGCTGCTCGGAAACAGCCAGATCACCGTATCTGTTGCGTTGGTAGTTTGTATTACTCTTGTGGCGACCGTCCTGTGCGCAAAGGTCATCGGGTGTTCGCTGCCAATGTTGGCTCAGAAGATCGGATTTGACCCTGCGGTAATGGCGAGTCCGTTCATAACAACGATCGTTGACGCAGTTTCACTGGTGATATATTTCAGGATAGCGACTGCTTTTCTTCATATATAGTATAATATTATACGCAGCTATGCACATTATTTGGAGCAGCTGCGTATTATTGTAAAGGAATTTTTTATGACTAATTTACCCGAAGATTTTCTGTCGGAGATGAAGGAGCTTCTCTCCGAGTCGGAGTTTGAAAGCTACATTAATTCGGCTGATGACAACTATTTTCGAGGCATTCGCATCAATACCTTGAAATGCAGCGCAGAAACAGCAAAATCGCAGCTTCCCTTTCAGTTGACGCAGACTCCGTTTTGCAGCGAAGGTTTCTATATTCCCTTCGATACCGAAGGCTTGGGCATTCTTCCAATACATCGTGCAGGCGGATTCTATGCTCAAGAGCCAAGCGCAATGTCTGCCGCTGCGATCCTGAATGTTGAAAAGGGAGATAGGGTGCTCGATCTGTGTGCTGCTCCGGGCGGAAAATCGACTCAGATAGCCCAGTCGCTCGGAGGCAGCGGTCTTTTGTGGAGCAACGAGATCGTTAAAAGCAGAGCAAATATTCTTTTGTCGAATATTGAGCGAATGGGAATTACAAATGCTGTTGTGTCATCTTGTCATCCGGACAGATTATGCAGAGCGCTCGGTGGATTTTTTGATAAGATACTCGTTGATGCGCCTTGTTCGGGCGAGGGAATGTTCAGGCGCGACAAAAAGGCGCGTGAGGAATGGACAGCGGAGCACTCCCGCTCCTGCGCCGATCGTCAGCTGGCGATCCTCAACAGCGCAGCAGCTGCTCTCAAAGACGGAGGAACGCTGGTATACTCTACCTGCACATTCTCACGCTGCGAGAACGAAGGGGTCATTGAGAGATTTCTTGACGCACACAAGGATTTTTATATTGATGACTGCAAAGCGGATTTTGGCAGACGCACGCTCGACGGAAAGGCGGTACGCATTTTTCCGATGGACGGCGGTGAGGGGCACTTTGCGGCAAAGCTGAAAAAGCTCGGAGAGAGGATACCAAATTCCGATAGTTTTTGCGGCGTAAAAACGCCGGAAACAACAGCCGCATTTAAACTGTATGACGAGCTGTTCAAAACACGCTGTTTCGGCGAAAGATTCGAGATCATTGGAGATAAGATACTGCTGCTGCCCGAAGCCGAGACCCCCGCGCTACACGGACTCGGTGTGATAAGAGCGGGTGTTCTCTTCGGCGAGATCAAGAAGAACAGGATAGAGCCTTGTCATGCGCTATATATGGCGTCAAAAAAAGATCAGCTGAGATCATATATTGATCTTGATTTAGATGATGAGAGAATTTCGTCGTTCTTTAGAGGTGAAGAAATATCGATCGAAAGCGAGCTTTCGGGATTCACGGCCGTTCTGTGCGGCGGACTTACCGCAGGATTTGGAAAAGCTGTTGGCGGAGTATTAAAGAATCGCTTGCCAAAAGGTCTTAGGGGGTGATATTTGTGGAGAAGCGTTTGTCAGATATAAATACCATCAAAAATATACTGTCTAAGCATGGCTTTACATTTTCAAAAGCGTTAGGTCAAAATTTCTTGGTCAATCCTCATGTATGTCCCAGAATGGCAGAAATGTCGGGGGCGGGGAACGGTATCGGTGTGATCGAGGTCGGTCCCGGAATCGGAGTTCTGACGTGTGAGCTTGCGAAGCTTGCGGATAAGGTCACTGCGATCGAGCTTGACAAGCGGCTGATACCTGTGCTTGATGAAACACTCGGCGAATTCAGAAATGTAAAGATCATTAACGGCGATGTTATGGAGCTGGATCTCCACAAGCTGATTGAAGAGGAGTTCGGCGGAATGCGCGTCGTCGTGTGCGCAAACCTTCCGTATTACATTACATCTCCCGTTATCATGCGGCTTTTGGAGGAACGGCTGCCAATAGAAGCGATAACGGTCATGGTGCAGAAGGAAGCGGCGCAGCGGATCTGTGCGCCCGTTGGAACAAGGCAGTGCGGCGCAGTAACATGCGCTGTGAATTATTACGCCGAAGCCGAGATGCTTTTCAGCGTGTCAGCAGGAAGCTTCATGCCTCCTCCGAAGGTTGACAGCGCAGTCATACGTTTGAGTATCAGACAAAATCCTCCGGTCGAAACAGTGAATGAGGAAAAAATGTTTGCCGTAATAAAGGCAGCGTTTGCGCAGCGCCGAAAAACAGTGGTGAATTCGCTGTCGAATTCACTTCACATAGAAAAGCAGAATGTAACAAAAGCGCTGTCCGAAAGCGGTATACCGCTTAATGCTAGGGCGGAGCAGCTAAGCCTGGAGCAGTTCGCGGCGGTCAGCGATGCAATTTTTAGTGAGTAAATCAATAGTTAACCTAACGAGTTGTGCTGTTAAAAGTTTATGCAAATGACAAGGCGTGCTTTCGTTAGGACACGAAAATCAGTTTTCTTTAAGAGAGTATTAATAAAAGTTTTGACTAAGCCTTTCAAAAGAGTTCGGCGAAGACGTTGTACTGTGTTCTATCCGTTTTTTGTTTTGTACAGTTTTATGAATTGCTTATTATCAGTATATACCTATAAAAAAGCCTCCCACTGATGTGAGAGGCTTTTCATTGTGTGTTATTTGTATGTTGTGATCTCGATAGATTCGATCTTCACATCGGTTGTAGGCTTGTTGGAGCCGTCGGTTTCAACTGCGGCAATCTTGTCCACAACGTCCATACCGCTGTATACCTGCGCAAACACGGTATGACCTCTGTCAAGAGCATTGAATGCACCGTCAAGCGAGGGATTTCCGCCTTGTTTTTTGTAGAGTTCTCTGATATCGCTGCCGACTAAGTCGGTGTTGTAGAATGCATTGTATGACATACTGTACATCGTGAGGAATGCCTCAAGCTGACCCTCGTCCTGTGCCTGACAAAGCGCCGTATACAAACTGTGCCACTGCTCATCAAGCATATCGAAATCTGCTGTCTTTGCCTGATTTATGAAGAACTGGCTGCCGTTGGTGTTCGGGCCGCTGTTTGCCATTGCAACGGAGCCTCTGATATTAAAGAGCTTGTTCGAGAACTCGTCTTCAAACGTGCCGCCGCTGACACTCTCGCCGCCTGTTCCGTCGCCGTTCGGGTCGCCGCCCTGGATCATGAAGTCGTTGATAACTCTGTGGAAGGTCAAACCGTCATAATAGCCGTTCTTTGCGTGGGTAAGAAAGTTTTCAACGGTCTTGGGAGCAGCATCGGGGAAAAACCTCATCGAGATATCGCCCATCGTTGTGTGCATTATGGCAACCTCTTCGCCCTCGTCCGGTGATTCAAGCTGGTAGCCGACCTCGTGATCTTTATCGTCAAGATAGTCTGCCGAAAGCCCCAATTCCTTGAGATCATACTTTGTAGGCTCTGCCGACTGTGAGGCAGCTGATTGAGAGTCGTTTTTCGATGCGGATCCACTGCTTGCTGCATCATCGCCGCTGTCGCCGCAGCCCGAAAGCGCGGAGCACATAAAAACGGCAGCTGCAAGTATCAATGCGGAATACTTTTTTAACATAATTATTCTCTCCTTTTCTTAATATCTATGACACCCAAAAAATCTTAGCAGGAATGCGAGGAGCGTATTTTCGGAGCGTCAAAGGTTATTGCTGTATATAGCAACGTACATATTACATTTTACTCCAAAACAATAAATTTTTCAACACAAATTTATTAAATTTCTATGGTTTTGGAACGAGTTAAGAATTTGTTAATAAACCTAATTACACCAAATTCGGGATATCGGAAAATGCGTTCGTCTTTATGGGAGATTCTATATCGCCGAACCCATATGCAGCATAAATAAAGTCGACTCCCGCTTCGGCTGCAGCGTCACGGTCGGTTGCAGTGTCACCGATGTAAACGGGTTTTTTCAGCTCTGCTCGATCTGCCAGAAGCCGAATATTCTCACCCTTTGGTTTTCTTGTTCTGCCTGCGCATTCAAAATCCTCAAAATATTTCCGAAGGTGATGAGCGTCAAAAAAGGCATTGATATATCCGACCTGACAGTTAGACACAATGAATAATCTGTGGGTGGATTGCAGCGCCTGTAATGTTTCTTCAACACGAGGGTAGAGCAGCCCGCCGCTTCCGGCCAGCAGCTGCCGTTCGTAGTTTTCGCAGTAAGCTTTGACGTCGGCTTTTTGTTTTTCTGTCGCATGGGGGATGACGCGTTCAAAAATCTGCTCGATCTGAAGACCCATACAGCGTTTCAGCTCCTCCTCCGACAATGTCGGTTCGAGGCCTGCGTAAACAAGAGCTTTGTTCCAGATATTGACAACATTTACAACGGTGTCCCACAAAGTGCCGTCAAGGTCAAATATTATTGAATCGTATTTTTGCATGAGATCTAATTCCTTTCATTATATATAGGTATCATACGCGTCTGATGATAATGTCGTTCTGCATTTGCTTAATTATTTTGTCATAGGTTTTCCAGTCGGGCATGAATTCACTCAGCAGCGCGTAAAAATCCTTTGAGTGATTTGCATGGATAAAGTGCGAAAATTCGTGGCAGATGACCTCTTCGATACATTTTTCGGGAAGCTGCACCAGATGGGTGTTGAATGTGAGAATAGATCTGGCGGGACGACAGTTGCCCCAGCACGATACCATTTTTTTGAAACGCAGCTCCTGCGGAAATGCGATCCCTTTTGCTTTGAATTTCGGATAAAGCTCTCTGCATTTTTGTGTGATAACACGCTCGGCTTCGACTTTTATGAATGCGTCTGTCACCGCCGTTCTATATTGTTCGTCATCGGGTCTGTTTGTATGTATCACAAATTTCCCTTCTTCGATCTCTGCGTAATTTGCATCAGACTCCACTATGTGTATTTTCAGCTTTTCGCCCATATAATATATGCTGCTGCCTTCGCTGCAGATCTCTTTATCCAAGCAATTATTCTGCGCCACGTATTTGTCAACAGTACGAATAATAAAATCTGTGTTGCTTAGCAAAAACTCCTCGATCTTTTTCACGCTGACGCTCTGCGGCGCAGAAACACGAACTCCTTTGACGCCGTTTATCATCAGGTTGATCCGTTTGACGTTTTTGTATGTCAGCTCGTAGCTGATAACTCTGTCACCAAGCTTTATGCTTCGCTGCCGAACAAGAGGGGCAGAAGGCGATCTGCTTTCGAGGATCTTGAGAAATTTGTCGGCTTTTTTAGACAGATACTTTTCAAGAGCCTCAATGTCGGCATTAACGGGCGCCGAAACATACAGCCCTCTTTTTTTGTCACAGTGAATGATAGTGTTCTTAATATCTTTATATTCAATAATATAAGTTATTTTTGTATTGTTCAGAGTAATCGTGCGGGTAATTTTATTGACCACTTTGCAGTTCACCTTCCGTGGGGAGTTGATATTTTTTGTAAAACATGGTATAATAACACAAAGAGCGCATTGCTCGGAACTGATATCCTACAGGCGGAGAAAGGCTGCTGTTTAGCGGCGCAGATATATTTGATATCAGCATACTTTGAACGGAGGATTAATAATGGCAGAAACAAATGTTAGAAAAGCAGCGATAATCGGATGCGGATTTGTCGGAGCGGCAACTGCGTTTGCACTGATGGAGAGCGGATTGTTTTCACAGCTCGTTCTTATTGATGCAGACCGTGACCGTGCCGAAGGCGAAGCGCTGGACATAAGCCACGGAATGCCGCTGGCAAAGCCGATGGAAATATATGCGGGCGATTATGACGATATTGCCGACGCAGCGATAGTTATTGTAACTGCGGGAGCAGGTCAGAAGCCGGGAGAAACGAGATTGGATCTTGTTAAGAAGAACGCTGCTATCTTTAAGTCGATCATACCCGAGATCAAGAAGCGCGGCTATGAAGGTATTCTGCTGATAGTTGCAAATCCTGTGGATATATTGACATACACTGCCGCGAAGCTCAGCGGATTCCCTTCAAACAGAGTGTTCGGCTCGGGAACCGTACTCGATTCTGCAAGACTAAAATATAAGCTGGGCGACCACCTTGGCGTTGACAGTCGTTCCGTACACGCTTTTGTGATCGGCGAACACGGCGACAGCGAGATCGCGGCTTGGAGCTCGGTGAATGTATCGGGCGTACCTCTTCACCGCTTCTGCGAGATGAGAGGATATTATGACCACAAGAACGCTATGGAGCGCATTGCCGACGATGTAAAGAACAGCGCCTACGAGATAATCAAGAAAAAGAAGGCGACCTACTACGGTATCGCAATGTCGGTTCGGCGCATATGCGAGGCGATAGTTCTCGATCAGAAGTCAGTCCTGCCTGTATCGACTATCCAGCAGGGAATGTTCGGGATAAAAGACGTAGCGCTCAGTATGCCTGCAATAGTGGGAAAGTACGGCGTTGAAACGCAGGTGCCGATCAGCCTTAACGGCGAAGAAACGGCTGCGCTGCTTCAGTCTGCCGCAACGCTGAAAGAGGTCATCGCATCGCTTGATCTTGAAATAGAATAATCACTTGGCTGCGCTCACAAATTTATTGAGCGAGCTGTCATACTCATAATTTACGGAAGCGAGCTTTTCGAGAAGCTCGCTTTTGTTTATATCCATATCCTCACACATTTGGTCGAGTGAGGAATAATTGTCACGAAGCTTGGTGTTGACAAACGACAGCAGAATAATAGGTTCATTCGGTAATGACATATGATACATCTCCTTATGTTTGAGAATGTGCGATCTATTTAAACTGAAAATAAGTATACCAAAAAAGTGTCGAATAGTCAAGAAATATGAACAGCCAGCCCGCGGCATTTGAACGAGTTAACGAAATCTGAACTAAGCCCTATCTAAAGTTTTTTGATCAATCTTTTTTTCAAAAAAAGATTGCGGTTTCCAAAGGCAGAGGTCTCCGCTGCCGCGTCGGTCGGTGCTCCTGCGACGCCGAGGTCTACCCCGGAGACCCGCACCTTTGGTCGCCGTCCGCAGACGGCGAAATCCTTTTTCCTTAAGCCCTCTTTAGGGGTGAATTTCAAAACAGTCCGGTGGACTGTTTTGAAAGAGGGGGCATTCTGGCAGAGAATGTCCCCTAAAAAGAAGTTTTGTTCAAAAATAATTTACTTGTTCAAAAGCCGTGACAGCCAGCCCACGGCTTTTGTCCCGCCGATAAAATCTAAAATCTAAAAAATTTTTTTAATTCCTCGATTTGTATTGACAAATCATACCCGAAGTTGTATAATAATATGCGGTATTTCAGATGAAGTTAGGTCTTAGTGTGTTTATTGAGGTGCATTATGCTTTGGAATTTGAAGAAGGTCTTCTTAACGGAAGATGAGATCCTGAATGCCGAGTATGATCTGGATCTTTCCGATTTGGATTTCAACGGCGGTGCTCCGTTCAAAACACCCGTAAAGGTGGAGGCAAAGGCAGAGAATCGTGCAGGGATCGTTGATCTGGCGGTCACGGTCAGGTTCGATTACACTGCGCCCTGCGACAGATGCGGTGAGGAAACCATAACCCCGTTTGTCAGCAGCTTTAGACACACTGTGGTACAGTCGCTTGTCGGCGAGAACGAGGGCGAATATATCGAAGCTCCCGACTTTATCGTTGATTTGGACCTGCCTGTAACGGCGGATATCCTGCTTTCGCTGCCTGCGAAACACTTGTGCAGAGAAGACTGCAGGGGCTTGTGCCCGAAATGCGGAAAAAATCTCAACGAGGGTGAGTGCGGCTGCAGCCTGCGGGAAACGGATCCCAGATGGGACGCTTTGAAAAATTTATTTAACGAAGAATAGCATTCGGACGATTGACCGAATGTGATACTATCATTAGGAGGATTTTTAAAATGGCAGTACCTAAGAGAAAATCATCACACGCAAGAAAGAATACAAGAAGAAGCAATGTTTGGAAGCTTCAGGCTCCGGCTCTCTCGAAGTGCCCCAACTGCGGCGAGTGGAAGGCTCCCCACAGAGTTTGCGGCGCTTGCGGTTACTACAACGGCAGAGAAGTTATCGTTAAGACTGAAGATTGATCGGCTGCTGTTTTTTGTGAGTCATATAAGGCTCCGAATTATGAGAACGAGCATTTTTCAAGGGAGGCGGGTTCCTCCCTTGTTTTTTTAGAATTTCAACAGAATTAAGGTGATAATATGAAACCAATAGCAGCAATTGTCGGCAGACCGAATGTCGGAAAATCTACTCTGTTCAATAAGCTGATCGGTCAGCGGCTATCGATCGTTGACGACACGCCCGGCGTGACGAGAGATCGTCTTTACGGCGAGTGCGAGTGGCGAAACAGAAAGTTTACCTTGATCGATACAGGCGGCATAGAGCCTGACTCAAAGGACGTAATCCTGTCGCAGATGCGCCGTCAGGCTGAAATTGCGATCGAAGCTGCAGATGTGATCGTTCTCGTTGTTGATCTCAAAGCGGGGATAGTTGCAGCCGATCGTGAGGTCGCGGCTATGATCCAGAAAAGCGGCCGCCCTGTGGTTTTGTGTGTGAATAAATGTGATAGTATCGGCGAGCCGGAGCCTGAGTTCTATGAGTTCTACAACCTCGGTCTTGGCGATCCTATTGCCGTTTCGTCTGTTCACGGACACGGTACGGGCGATCTTCTCGACGCAATGTTTGAGTATTTTCCGCCCGAGGAAGAAGATGAGGCAGATGACGATGTTATTTCGGTAGCTGTTATCGGAAAGCCAAATGCCGGCAAGTCTTCGCTCGTCAACTACATCTGCGGCGCGGAAAGATGCATTGTGTCGGATATTGCAGGAACAACAAGAGATACTATCGATACTCTTATCGAGAACAGTTACGGAAAATTTAACTTCACCGATACTGCCGGACTGCGCCGGAAGAGCCGTGTTGATGACAACATCGAAAAATACAGTATTCTTCGCGCAAAAATGGCGATCGAACGCTCCGACGTATGCGTTATCATGATAGATGCAGCGGAGGGGTTTACGGAGCAGGATTCAAAGGTCGCAGGTCTTGCTCATGAGGCCGGGAAGGGCTGCATAATCGCGGTGAATAAATGGGACGCTGTTGAAAAGGACGGAAAAACACTTGACCAAATGAAAAAGAAGCTTGAGGTGGATTTTTCGTTTATGTCGTATGCGCCGATAATTTTTATTTCGGCGAAGACCGGGCAGCGTGTGAACAAGCTGTTTGAACTTATTACTCAGGTTTCTGCATCTGCAAATATGAGGATCAAGACGGGCGTTCTTAACGAGATACTTGCCGAGGCGACCGCAAGAGTTCAGCCGCCGACCGACAAGGGCAGAAGACTCAAGATATTCTACATGACCCAGGCTTCGGTCAAGCCGCCGACATTTGTATGTTTTGTCAATTCGGCAGACCTGTTTCACTTTTCCTACAGGCGATACCTCGAAAACAGGATACGTGATGCATTCGGACTTGTGGGGACGCCGATCCGATTTGTTGTTCGCGAACGAGGCGACAAGAGGAATGTGTGATCGTAAGCAGCTGATCGTTCGTCAGATATCTTGTTATCGGCATATTTTTACGGAAGGAAGCTTTTTATGGTAAGCTTATTTACCGATCCCATCAACATATTAAAAATGGCTGTTGTCATGGTGATATCGTATCTTCTCGGCAGCCTTAACATCGCCATTATCGTTACTAAGCTGTTCACGGGTCAGGATATCCGAAAAATGGGCAGCGGCAACGGAGGATTTACAAATGTGATGCGTTCTGTCGGGACTACTGCGGGGATAATCACTTTTGTCGGCGATTTTCTGAAGTGCGTTATTTCAGTCGTGATCGGCGGAATTATCTTCAAGACTATGGATTCGGCTTTGTCGCCGTTGGAGCTTGCAGGCTTCGGAAAGTATCTTGGCGGTATGTGCTGCTTTTTGGGGCATATTTTTCCGGTGTATTTTCACTTCAAGGGCGGAAAGGGCGTAGTTACCGTTGCGGCGCTGCTTGCCGTGATAAATCCCGTCATTTTTGCGATCGCACTGACTGCTTTTCTGATCGTTTTCGCCTGCACTAAGATCGTTTCGATCAGCTCCATAATCTCGGGCGTTGTGGTTGTTATTGCCACATTTCTTGTCACGTATTTTTACGGCTACAAAACTGCGGGTACATACTCGTTTGAGTACGTTGCAGCCGTAACTGCGGCAACATTCATAATTTGCGGTTCCGTTATTGCGAAGCATCATTCCAACATCGTTCGTCTGATCCACGGCGAGGAAAAAAAGCTGACGCTGAAAAAGAAGCCGAAGGAGGGGAGATAGTGAGCGGTTTTCGCCCTATGAGAAGGCACAAGCAGCAGCTTGAGAAGACTGACTGCGAAGAGGTGCTGAAAAACGAAAAACGGGGAACGCTGGCGCTCAATGGAGATAACGGCTACCCGTATGCGATCCCGATAAATTATATATATGACCGATCGGGACATATATATTTTCACGGCGCAAGGTCGGGACACAAGATCGACGCAATCAAAACCAGCGACAAGGCGTGCTTTACTGTTTGGGAGCAGGGAAAGCAGCGGGAAGACTGGTCGTATTATGTGCGTTCGGTCGTTGTGTTCGGCAGGCTGCATCTCAGCGAACTGAACGAAGAGAGCCTTGAACGTGCTCGCCGCCTTGCATACAAATATTACCCCGAGGGTTCGGAAGAGGAGATCGAGAACGAGATCAAATGTTATACAAGCTCGCTTCAGATGTATGATCTTGAGATCGAACACATGACAGGCAAGCTTGTACACGAAAAATGACGATCATGTTTAAACTACTCTGAAAGTGCCGCTCATACACCACCACCGAGGCATCTCGATGGTGGTTTTTTTACGAATCACCGATATAATCATGGATCGCGGGCTTAACGCCAAATTTAATCAGTGGTTCATTAATACGGTAAATATAACGCAGCTCTGCTTGTTGAAAGCAGAGCTTTTAACTTTTCGGAACTTCGGCACAAAACCGATCTATGGTTCGAGAGGGTTTGTGGGTCAAAAAGAACTGCCTTCGTTGTGACACGGCGGCGCAAACGATCGTTTAGCTGCCGAAGCAATGAGTGCTGCAGCCATAAAAGATAATATCACAAGATCATCTGTAAACAGAAACACATAGCTGCGCCAACAATAACAGGCAGGAGTATCGCAGCGGCGGTATGCTTGAGCGACTTCGTTTCTTTTAATATTGTCAGACATGTAGTAGAGCAGGGCGCATGGAAGAGCGTGAAAATTATAGCGCAGACTGCGGTTTTTGCTGTCCAGCCCTGAGCTGTGAGCAGCGCAGCAAGCTGCATTGTATCGGGCACTTCCGAAAGCGCCGCAGCTTTGGTGTAGATCATTACAGCCAATGGCAGAACGATCTCGTTTGCGGGAAATCCGAGAATAAACGCCGCCAGAATTGCTCCGTCAAGGCCCAGAGCAGCGCCGAGCGGTTCGAGGAAGTGTGTTATGTATTCGATCAAGGTTATATTCTTGACCGAAATATTTGCAAGCAGCCATATTACGATACCCGCAGGCGCAGCCACCATTACCGCACGCAGAAGCACAAACAAAGTCCTGTCTAAGATCGATCTCACCAAAACCTTAAGGATCTGTGGGCGGCGGTAGGGAGGCAGCTCCATGACAAAGCCTCCGCTTTCACCCTTGAGCACTTTTGAGAGCGCCCACGAAACAGCAAGCGACATTATTGCGCTCAGCACGACAAACAAAACCAGAAGCGCAGCTTTTTTCAGCGAACCAAAAATCCCGCTTTGAGTCCCGCTGCCGGCAAGGAACATTGTAATAATTATGATGATCGTCGGAAATCTGCCGTTGCACGGAATAAAGCTGTTTGTCAGAATCGCTATCAGCCGCTCTTTCGGTGATCCGATTATCCTGCACCCCGTTACGCCGCAGGCGTTGCAGCCGAAGCCCATGGCAGAGGTCAGCGATTGCTTTCCGCTGACTCCTGCTTTCATACACATCGAGTCCATGTTGAATGCGATCCTCGGCAGGATCCCCGCATCCTCCATCAGTGTAAACAGCGGAAAAAAGATCGCCATCGGCGGCAGCATGACCGAAACGACCCACGTAAGAGTTGTATACACTCCGTCAATGAATATGCCGCTGATGATCTGGGGGCAGCTGATCTTTTCGGCAGTACTTCGCAAAAATATTCCGAGCCGTGTAAACAAAGTATTCAGCCACTCCGAAGGATAATTTGCTCCGACTATTGTTATCCAGAAAACCACAAGCAGCATTAAAAGCATGATCGGAACGGAAAAGATTTTTGAAAGCATAATATTATCCATTTTTCGATCGAAAGAATCGGGAGAATTTGACGGAACACTCACACATCTTTTTAGCGCATATTCACAAAAGCCCGGCCGAAGGAGTGCGCTGCGGCAGTCGGCGCCGCAGACCTGACATTTACAGCGCTGCACGTCGCTGCCGCTTTGGCTTAGCGAGAAGATCGTTTTCTTCAGCTCGTCAAGCCCTATACCTTTTGATGCCGCCGCAGGGATAACGGGAACTCCCAGAAGAGAGGATAAAACACTGGTGTTGATGCGAATTCCCTTTTTCTCCGCTTCATCGATCAGATTAATACAAACTGCGGCGGGCTTTTGTACTTGGCTCAGCACCTCCGCCGCAAAGCGAAGGTTTCGCTCCATACACACGGCATCGAGCACGATTATCATCACATCATATTCGCCGCTTATCAGAAAGTCGGCAGCGGCCCTTTCTTCCTCGGAATTCGGAGTCATGGAATACAGCCCCGGAAGATCAAAAACGGAGCAGACCGTACCGTTCAGCGAAAATTTTCCCATGTCGTTTTCAACGGTTTTTCCCGTCCAGTTTCCGGTGTGGTGCCGAAGTCCAGTCAGGGAATTAAAAACGGTGCTTTTTCCGACATTCGGGTTGCCTGCGAGGACGGCGGTGATCTCACGCCGCTGTTTTGCGGGCTCATTCATTCGATATGCCTCCTTTAAACACATATGATCTATCTCATTATGCTTTCGCCGAAAATATTATCGGCGTCATTCCTGCGAAGCGCAACCACCGCCCCGCATACCCTAACGGCGATCGGACTGCCCCTCATTCCGACATACAGCTTATCGATCACTGTTTCGGGCAGAAATCCAAAAACCTTCATTCGCTCGTTAAGCGGCTCATCGACACACACATTGTCTATCATCATTGAACCGCCGACGGCAAGCTCGCTTAGAGTGCACATTATCTCACCTCAATTTGGGTAAAGTTTTTTTCTACGGATACGGATATCCGAGCCCAATGGTAATTAAAAGCTCTGTGGTTATATCTTATGCAGAGGATAATGAAGATGTGCAGATGCGGGCGATCGTATGCCTATGGCAGTCAAATAGTGTGGGTCTTCGGGGGCAATGTCATTTAGCTTAAAGTTTGATATAGCACAGTATAAAGCATTAGCCAAGCATTTTTCAAACGGCTTGCAATTTCCAAACGCAGGCGAAATCCGCTGCCCTTGGACTCGGGAACGACAGCTTTCCGATGGATAGTTTTATGTTTCGTCAAATTTGTCAAAATTGTTTTTCTTGTCGAAAGATATGGAATTTAATTTATAACCGCAGAGGGGAATGTCCCCCGGGTCTCGCCTGCCGTCGGGGACGGTTTCCAACCGGCTCGGTCGGTGCTTCTGCTGCGCAGAGGTCTCCACAGGAGACCCGCACCCTCTATAGGGGCGGCGGGTTCCATCCCCTACTGAACGCACAAAGCCTTTGGTTTGTCTCTGCTTGTTTAAAGCAGAGCTTTTAAAAGTTTGTCATTTTTTGTTTCTTCGTCCGGCGCATTGGCTTCGCCTCGCGCCTGATTTTCATGACGCTTTTTGTGAAGGTAAGTTAATTTTTTGCGCTGCGCGTTGTGTTTCTTTTTATTTCACTCCACATATACAGGATTTTATGGGGCTCTGCCCCAAACCCCGCAAACTTTTTGAAAAAAGTTTGACAAAAACTTTATCTATGTTTGCCAAAATGGATTTCCCTTGTCGAAAGAAGTATTGACTTGACAGCTTATGTTTGGTAAAATTAATATGGCAGTGTTGGCGCTTCGCTATTCTGCTGCCGATATTTTTGTTTTGGAAATAACATAACATCAAAATGCTGCTTAATGTATGCCCGGATGATCAAGGAGGGGTTTTGATGGCCGGTGATCTTACATATTTTAAACGTAATGCCGTAAATTATTACGGCGTTTTCCTCAAGGATTACGATAAAGGAAATCCATATAAAGATAAGCTTACTATTGTCAGAAAAAATTATTATGAATCGGGACTCCAAACTCAGAAACGGAAATTCTCCGATATCGGAGCAGACGGGAAAAGCTATCGATACAGCTATACGCTCAACGAGGATACAGTTTTGAAATGGAAGGTCGTGAATCCAGTTGGAAAAACGATCGAAAGCGTATCAAATAAGCGTGACGGCGATGATTATCGGGTTGAGATACGTGACAACTTCGGCAAGCTGAAAAAGTGCGTCTATTTTGGCCCGTATCATAATTGGATAAAAACGAAATACTACGGTACAGGCAGCTCCGAGCCGGAGGCAGAGCTTGTTTATTGGGACAAAAACGGCATGGCAGCGATCCTGAAATACACCTCAAACGGCGACCGATCCAAGCCCGAGGTGCTTCACCCGCTGAATGTTGTTGAAGATCAGAAGCTCCTCGAAAAGATAACCGACAAGCTTGGTGTGCCGGAGGTCAGCACTCTTTGTTCAAATGGCTACGTATATTTTGCAAACGATAAGATCGCCCGAGAGTGGGAGCGGTATTCACGAGATCCAAAGCTGCTCGAAGACAGCGACTCCCCGGATTACGTAGCGCCCTACGGGAGCGAACCTCCCGCAAAGATCGACCTCACCCGCACAAATGAGGTCATTGTTCCCGAAAAGGCGAAGCAGGACAGCCTTGTTTTCGATATGGCTGACGATACGCTCCCGCCTTCACGAAGTATTGATAAGACGCCTTCCGAGAACCTGCCCGAGCTGAGCAGGCTTCATTCGGAATCGCTGATGGAAGACAGCGGCAAGCGTGACGTTTTCGATATACTCTACTCAAATGACGATGATGAAAAAGACAGCAGCGAGAAAACGGAAGATCTGCTTGAAGACGACAGTGATTTCGGCTCATACGATCCAAATATGCAGGCTGAAGATCCGACGGACAGCGACAGCGAGACTGACGGCGCAGAGCAGAGCGATATAGATGATGATGACACGGTAGGAACGGTTCTTGATATCACGCGGGAATTTGAGATACCAACAAGCTACAGCGACGCCAAAAAGTCGGCTGTGGATATTTCCGACGAACGCCCGGGCGACAAAACGATTGAGTTTTTGAAGCCCCTTTCGGAGGAGTTAGAAAATAACGGCACAAAGCCTCAGACGGAATACTTGAAGAAGATGCCCAGACAAAAGCCCGCGGCGCCTCAGAAGCCCGCTGCCGTTACCCGCAGCGAGTCAAAGGACGGCGAGCTTACGCCCGATAAAGCGATCCGAGCCGAGGGCGGCGAGTCGTATTATTATTACGGCGAGATGAACAGCAGCGGTCAGCGTCACGGCAGGGGCAGAACGTCTATGCATGACGATCTGACTGCGTATGAGGGCGAATATAAAAACGATATGCGAAACGGCTTTGGCGCATATTACTACTCAAATGGAAAGATATGTTACATTGGCGATTGGACGGAAAACCGCCGCAACGGCATTGGAATCTCGTTTAAGCCGAGAGATCGCTCTATGTATATCGGCAGGTGGGAGAATAACTGTCCTGTCGGCATGGGCGCAAAATTTGACGAAAACGGCGAGCTGAAGTTTGTAGGAAAATTCGAAAACGGCGCACGAGAGGGAATAGGAATGGTATATCGTCCGAGTGACGGTGGAATGATGATCTCGCGCTGGGACGATGACAAGCTTTCCGAAAAGTGTACGCTGTTTGACGACAAGGGTAATCTGCTATACAGCGGCGCGCTGAAGAATAATAAGCGAAACGGTTTCGGAACGCAGTATGATTTGACGGGTCAGGTCAACTACCACGGCGAGTGGAAGGACGACAAGTTTAACGGTGAAGGAGTCTATACTCTCTCAAACGGCTGCAAGGTGTCGGGAACGTTCTCGATGGGTGCGATCAACGGCTGGGCAGTTTTTACAACTAAGCGAGGCAAGAAGATCTACGAAGGCGAGTGGGTCAGAAACCGCTTCCACGGACAGGGAAAGAAATACAACATTAAAACGGGCGAGTGGTACAGCGGAGTATTCGCCGACGGCAGACCCGTAGGCGAACTGTCGTGTTATGACAGGGACTCAAACCTGATATATAAGGGCGAGCTGAAAAACGAGGTTTACCACGGCAGCGGAACGGCGTATGAAAACGGCGAGAAAGTTTATGACGGCGAGTGGAAAAACGGCGTTCGCTGCGGCAGCGGAACGGAATACAAAGATGGCGCACCCGTTTATAAAGGGAAATTCCGTGACAATGTTCGCAGGGGGATAGGCACAAGCTACACCCCCGACGGAAAGCCGGAATACAGCGGTCATTGGACAGATGGCGAGCCTGACGGTGAAGGTCTTCTCTACAAAGACGGAAAGCCGTATCTTGCCGGCAGCTTTATAAAGGGAGTTCCGAACGGCAGAGTAAACGAGATCGGCGCAGGCGGCGTCATCAAAGAATGTATCTATAACAGCGGAAAATGCGTTTATATGCGCGAGTTCACCGAAGACGGATCAAGCGTAAAATATGAGGGCTACGTTCAGAACGGCGTGTATGAGGGCATGGGCTGCGCCTTCTCGCAGTACGGCGAAAAGTACTTTGAGGGCATTTTCAAAAATGGCGAACCCTCAAAAAATATGCAGGTACGCCTGCAGCGGCTTGACGACCTCCCGCTGAGAACAAAGCTTATCGGCAGCGAGTACAGCCGCTACACAAAGGGTCCTAATTATGTTATCGAGAGGGAATACGGCTCCGGTTCATATTCGGGTATGCTGGTTGGCGGAAGACCCTACGGTAAGGGTACGATCATTTATACCGACCACGGATATACGGGCACTTTTGCAGACGGACAGGCGAGCGGGCTTGGCGTGATCTACGAATGGAACGGCAAGGAGGTCAAGGGAACCTTCATCAGGCAGCCCGGAGATAACACCACAAAGATCAGCTTTGCTGATGGCGTTGTGTATTATCTGCTGAATGAAGAATGATCGGAGTGGGCGCTATGGAAACTCAGCAGTTTGAAGAAGTAAAAACAACAACTCAGCGTCTGGTCGACACCGCTGTTGATTGGGCAAAGGATTTTCTGCCTTCATTGATCGGAGCCGTTATCATTCTTATCATTGGAATGTGGCTTTCCGGAGTGATCGCCGGCGTTGTTTCGAAAGCGCTCAAGCGTGCAAAAGTCGGCACAGAGGTCGTTACATTCGTAAACTCATTTGTCAAGATCGCGCTGAAGGCGGTCGTGATCGTTGCAGCTCTCGGTACGCTCGGTTTTAACGTGGCGTCGCTTGTAACTGCACTCGGCGCAGCGACTGTTGCGATCGGTCTTGCCCTTCAGGATACATTGAAGAATGTTGCAAGCGGGCTTATGGTTCTTATCAATAAGCCCTTTAAGGTTGGCGATTATGTGCAGATAACCTCATATGAAGGAACTGTTACGAAGATCGATATTTCCTCTACGCATCTTCTGACTATCGACAATAAAGAAGTGATCCTGCCAAATTCAAATATCACCCAGAACAACATCACAAACTACACCTCGCAGGAAAAACGCTGCGCCGACCTGCTTTATAATGTGGCGTATGACTCTGATATCGAAAAGGTCAAGAAAGCGATCCGCAAGGTGGCAGCGAATAACGACAAGATACTGCCCGAGCCTAATGTTTTTATTGCAGTCGGGAAGCACGCCGACAGCAGCATTCAGATCATAGTCAGGCTGTGGTGTGAGACGAAGGACTACTGGAGCGTTTATTATTATATGCAGGAGAATGTTCTGAAGGAGTTCAATAAAGAAAATATCGAGATCCCCTACAACAAGCTTGATGTTATAACTGCCGAGGGAGTGCAATGTCATTAAACTAATACTTTAGCGTTGCCTTGGGGCGGCGATGTGAATTTGGCTCCGGACGTAGCTTAGTGACCTGGTCATATATGCACTAACTTAGGTTCGATATGGCAGCAGCACAAAGTTTTTACCCCGCTTTTTTCAAAAAGCAGGCAGGCTGCAAGGGCAGCGGTCTCGCCTGCCAGCTCGGTCGGCGATTCGACTGCGTCGAGGTATCCACCGGATACCCGCACCGCTTGCCGACCGGAGTTTTTAACGTAGGAATTGGTTTTTCAAGGTTTCGGATAAAACAAAACCGCTCCCCCAAGGGTATCCTTAGGGGAGCTGATTTTTTGGGATCCAATATTTGACGCACACTGCTATTGCCGATATTTGTCCTATTATCCGCAGCGGTTGCTGCCGCTTGAGCGAAGCTGCGCGCTGTTAGATCCCGCTTCTGTGATAAAACGAAACAGTTGTACTGCGCCTCGCCCGCTGCCTTCTTCTCTCCATCGAAATATTCCAGTAATGGATCGTTCCAACAAAGAGCATGACAGCAAGCGTGACCAACGCTGCTATTATCCCGAATTCAGGTGTCAGCAACTCGTCTAACCCGCCTTCTACAAGTACGCTGAGCGTGTTGTCGCCTGTTTTGGGGCTTCTGATCGTGTTCGTTTCATCGTTTGTCTGCTTGTCCGACGAAACCTGCGCTGTGCCGCCGTTCTTGTCTGCGTCGGACGAATTATCCTTCGCATTCAGATCGACCGAAACACTCATTTCGCCGCTGGTCTGAACCTCATTTTCGCCTTTGTCCGTTGTTGTAGGTTCGTCGCTGCCGCCAACCTCGTTTGTATGATCTTCTGCGTCTTGAACAGTATCGTTCTCCTCATCGGTGCTTGCTGAGGACTCCGTGAGGTTTCCCTTGTACTCTTCAAAATGTGCAAACACGCCGTCCTCAAGCACGCTCTC
>CACZCM010000019.1 GCA_902779615.1 uncultured Ruminococcus sp.
GTTTTCGCCAAGCCTTTTTCAAAAGGCTTGCGGTTTCCAAAGGCAGAGGTCTCCGCTGCCGCGTCGGTCGGTGCTTCTGCTGCGCAGAGGTCTCCCCCGTCGGGGACGGCTCCCAGCCGGAGACCCGCGCCCCTTTTAGAGGTGAATTTCGAAAATAGTCCGGCGGACTGTTTTCGAAATAGGGGCATTTTGGCAGAAAATGCCCCTAACTAACGGCAAGAATAAAGTATCCTCGCCGCCCCAAGGCGATGCTATAATCTTAAGTTAATGACATTGGAGAGTAAGATATTCCGCCAAACGGAATGCAGGCTGGCGGTTTGCGTCTGCTTGTTAAGAGCAGATCTTTGAAAGTAGGGATAATATATGGAATTTGTGATCGTAACGGGAATTTCGGGCGCAGGAAAAACATCGGTGCTGCATGCGCTTGAGGATATCGGGTTTTATTGTGTAGACAATATACCGCCCGCATTGCTCAACACTTTTTATGAATTGTGTGAAAAGTCGGCTGACGAACGTATGAAACGTGCCGCTGTTGTTCTTGATGTACGGATGGGCAGTTCGTTTGACGAATTTACATCGGCGATAGAAATGCTGAACCGTGAAAATCATACGTACAGAATGTTATTCCTTGATGCCTCTAATGATGTGATACTGCGCCGTTTCCGTGCGACAAGGCGCAAACACCCGCTTTTTCCCGATTCGGCTCTTTACACTATCGAAGAGGCGGTCAATACCGAAAGAGAGCTTTTTGCAAAGATCAAGATGTCATCAGATTATCTGATCGACACGACATATCTCTCCTCCGGGCAGCTGAAGGAAAGAGTCGCAACGCTGTTTCTTGAAAACGAGCTGTCGATGCTGTCGGTAACTTGTATGTCTTTCGGATTCAAGTATGGTGTGCCGTCGGAGGCAGATCTGATGTTTGATGTGCGCTGTTTGCCGAACCCGTTTTATATTCAGGAGCTTAAATATAAAACAGGACTGGACGAGCCTGTCAGAGAGTATGTTATGAAATGGGAGCAGACGAAGACGGTGCTGCAAAAAATGATAGACTTTATAGACTACACGCTGCCGCTCTACAAAGACGAGGGCAAAAGCCAGCTTGTGATCGCGATCGGATGCACCGGCGGAAAGCACCGCAGTGTTGCGCTGACACAGGCGATGTACAGCCATTTGAGCGAAGGACACCACAAGGTCGCAGTTCATCATCGTGATATCGAGAAGCTGTAGCGGTGTTTTTTAGGGTATAAAAACGGAGGTGACGAAATTGTCTTTTTCGCTTGACGTTAAGAGAGAGCTTTGCAAGGTAAATGTGAAGCTGCATGAGATCGAACGATCCGAAGCCTATGGAATGCTGCTTTTTTGCCACCCTTTTTCACCGGACGAGATACGCTTTCGAACCGACAGCGGCTGCGCGGCGGAGCGGTTTTCACGCTTTACGGCGGAGGTGACCCAAAGCGGTGTGCAGACGGCGAGGACTCTCACCGCCCGAAAAAACAATGCCGTCAGCTACAAAACAAATGTTGTTGACGAAGCCGACTGCCGCCGTATTTTTGAGATGTTTGGACATGACGCGGACAGTTCTTCGCTGCGCATTAATATGGCGAATATTGAATTTGAACCGTGTGCCGCAGCATTCCTGAGAGGAGCTTTCTTGACGTGTGGTCATATCTCTTCGCCGGAAATCGAGTATCGTCTGGATTTCAGCACTGTGTATAAGAATCTGTCCGAGGATCTGTGCAGAGTGATCAGAGAAACAACAGAGCTTGCAGGCGGGAAGGCGGCGTCGCCGAAAATATCGAATCGGCGAGGATCGTATGTTGTTTATCTGAAAGACTGCGAGGACGTGGCAGATCTGTTGACGCTGATGGGCGCAGGCAGCGCCAGCATGGAGGTCATGCAGGTCCGCATACAAAAGAGTATCGATAACGAAATGACGAGAAAAATTAACTTTCAGCTTGCAAATACCGACAAGAGCTTATCTGCGGCTGCACGACAGATAAAAGCCATCAAGCTTTTGGAAGAACAAGGCGAACTTGAAAAACTGAGCGAGGAACTGCAGTTCGCCGCAAAGCTGCGTCTGGAGCATCCGACGGCTTCGCTAAAGGAACTTACGGAAGTAGCGCAGCCTGCGATCAGCAAATCGGGGCTTAATCACAGACTTAATAAGCTGACCGAACTTGCGGGCGGTGTTTCTTGAACAGCTTCGGCAGATCGCGATCAATGTCGTCTCGGACGATTTGTCGCTTACAAGCAAAATATATGATAACGGTGATAATATGTACACATTGGAAACCTCTGCCGCTTTTGATTCTGCGCACTTTTTGAGCGGCTACAACGGAAAGTGCGCAAATATTCACGGACACAGGTGGACGGTGAAGGTCACTGTCTGCGGTGAGAATCTTGCGCAGGGCGGAGATAAGAGGGGAATGCTGATCGATTTCGGCGACCTGAAAAAAGCAGTCAGAGAGCTTGCCGACACTTTTGACCACGCTTTACTATATGAAAAAGGCAGCCTCAAAGAAAGAACGCTTGAAGCGCTTCGTGACGAGAATTTTAAGCTGATAGAGCTTGATTACCGCCCGACCGCCGAAAATTTCGCATTTACATTTTTCAATATGTTCAAAGCGCAGGGATTGCCCGTAAAGTGCGTGACTGTTTTTGAAACGCCCGACAATTGTGCGGCGTATTCGGAGGACTGATATGACGAAATATCCCGTTGTCGAAAAATTTGTGAGCATAAACGGCGAGGGCTTTCGCGCAGGGGAGCTGGCGGTGTTCGTCCGCTTCAAGGGCTGCAACCTCCGCTGTTCTTATTGCGATACTAAATGGGCGTACGATAATAATGCGCCGTGCGAATATCTTGATTCAAATGATATCTGCGATTTTGCCGAGGGTATTGTAAATGTTACGCTGACAGGCGGCGAGCCGATGCTGCAGGATCTTACCGAGGTTTGCATTCAGCTTTGCGGGCGCGGTCACAGAGTTGAGATAGAAACTAACGGCAGCGTATCTATTGCGCCGCTTCGTGATATTGACGGCGTAAGCTTTACTATGGATCATAAGCTGCCCGCAAGCGGTATGGAAGACAAGATGTGTCTTGAAAATTACAAATATCTTTGCAGATCGGATACCGTAAAATTTGTTGCGGGCAGTATTGCCGATCTTGAGAGAGCGCATGAGATCATAAATAAGTATGATCTTACAAATACTTGTCATGTTTATTTTAGTCCTGTGTTCGGTCAGATCACAGCCGAAGAAATTGTTGATTTTATGAAGGAGCGCAGGCTGAATGACGTCAGACTTCAGCTGCAGCTGCACAAATATATCTGGAGTCCCGAGGAAAGAGGAGTGTAAATGGATAAGGAGAAAATCGAATATCATATCAGGGGTATTCTTGAAGCGATAGGCGAGGATCCCGACCGACCGGGGCTTCTCGAAACGCCGAAAAGAGTAGCAAATATGTGCGGGGAGATATTTGAAGGAATTTCGCTTTCCAACAGAGATATCGCCGAGCGATTTGGAAAAACCTTCGATATGGATTATTCCAATGAGCCGTATATAGTGATGAAAGACATTATGGTGTTTAGTTATTGCGAGCACCATATGGCTTTGATGTATGATATGACGGTAAACGTGGCATATGTGCCGAACGGCAAGGTTTTGGGATTATCGAAAATTGCGAGGATATGCGACATGGCGTCAAAACGGCTCCAGCTTCAGGAGAAACTCGGCAGCGATATAGCGGAGATAATTTCGATAGCCGCAGATACCGACAGTGTTGGCGTGAAGATAAGGGGTTCCCACAGCTGCATGACGGCAAGGGGGATACGCAATGTCAACGCTAAAACCGAAACTAAGACGCTGCTGGGGAAATTCCGTGAGGACGAGCGGCTGGCGGCGCTGCTTGATTGATCTATTGGAGTGAATATATAATGAAAGCGCTTGTTCTGTTTAGCGGCGGTGTGGATTCGACCACCTGCCTTGCAATGGCAATTGAAAAATACGGTGCGGAAAATGTAGTTCCGCTTTCCGTTTATTACGGTCAGCGTCATACGATCGAGCTGAAAATGGCGGGGAAGATCGCCGAGAGGTACGGTGTAACACCGATCGAGATCGACCTGAAAGAGATGTTCAAAAATTCCTCATGCTCGCTTCTTGAGGGATCGAACGAAAGTATTCCCGAAGAAAGTTACGATGAACAGCTGAAAAACACCGGCGGCAAGCCCGTGTCGACTTATGTTCCTTTTCGAAACGGATTGTTTTTGGCGGCGGCGGCAAGCGTCGCTCTCTCTAACGGCTGCGATGTGATCTATTACGGAGCGCACAGGGACGATGCGGCGGGCAGCGCTTATCCGGACTGCTCGGAGGAGTTCAACGAGGCGATGAGCCGCGCGATCTATCTCGGCAGCGGAAATGCGCTCAGCGTGAAGGCGCCGTTTGTCGATAAGACAAAGGCTGACGTTGTGAAGATAGGTCTGTCGCTCGGTGTGCCATATGAACTGACGTGGAGCTGCTATGAGGGCGGCGATAAGCCCTGCGGAAAGTGCGGAACGTGTATTGACCGCAGGCGCGCGTTCGAGCTGAACGGAGTATGCGACCCGGCGGAGAAAATGTATTCGGAGGTTTGAGATGAGAAGCGAAAGCGAGCTTGGCAGCGTGAAGTCACTGGGCAGAAGGACAAACTATGGCTTTGACTATGACCCGGGGCTGCTGGAGTGCTTCCCGAACAAGCACCCCGAAAACGACTATTATGTAAAGTTCAACTGTCCCGAGTTTACAAGTCTGTGTCCCATCACGGGGCAGCCGGATTTTGCCACAGTATATATTTCGTATGTGCCGGGAGAAAAGATGGTGGAGAGCAAGTCGCTGAAGCTGTATCTGTTCAGCTTCAGAAACCACGGCGATTTTCACGAGGACTGCATAAACATAATAATGAAAGACCTCATCAAGCTGCTTGACCCCAAATATATTGAAGTGTGGGGAAAGTTTCTGCCGAGGGGCGGACTTTCAATCGACCCGTACTGCAATTACGGCAAGGCGGGCACGAAGTGGGAGCAGATGGCATGGGATAGATTATCGCGTCACGATATGTATCCCGAGAAGGTGGACAACAGGTAAAGAAACTTGGTACGGCGGCAGAGCATACTGCCGCTTTTTTGTTAATTTACACAAAAAAACTGCGGATATTTCTAATAGACATAGATCGGTGGTTATGGTAAAATAAATATGGATCGGACATTATATGTTTTGAAATCACTGTCCACAACTTAAGGAAATCTGTAAAGAGATCTGTTAGTCTTTAGTTTTTACAAAGCCTATTGCAGGGGGCTTTCCGGTCGCCCCCTGCACCCCTTCGGATCACAAAAAATATAAGCTTCTTTCTTAAGTTGTGGATAGTGGTTTTGAAATAAATACATTGGAGGCTTTCAATATGTTGATGAAAATGTTAAAGAAAATGATCAGCATAGCCTTGGCGGCGGTCATGGCAGCGGGTATGATCTGTACGCCGCTTTCGGCGGGGGCGCAAGTAATTGCCGATGAACCGTCGGGGGCTGGTGCTGAGGCTGCAGTGAGCGGCGAAACTTACGGGGATTATGAATACACTGTTCTTGAGGACGGGACAGTGGAGATAACAAACTATACCGGTTCTGCTGCTGAAGTTACCATACCGAATTCGATCGATGGTAAGGCGGTGACATCGATCGGTCATTCTGCTTTTTCTCACTGCGAAAGCCTGACAAGCATAACGATACCGGATTCGGTGACTTCAATCGGCATATATGCTTTTTGTGACTGCACAAGCCTAATCAGCATAACGATACCGGATTCGGTGACATCGATTGGAGATTATGCTTTTTCTCACTGCGCAAGCCTGACAAGCATAACGATACCGAATTCGGTGACTTCCATCGGCGATTCTGCTTTTTCTTTATGCGCAAGCCTGACAAGCATAACGATACCGAATTCGGTGACTTCCATCGGCGATTCTGCTTTTTCTTTATGCGAAAGCCTGACAAGCATAACGATACCGAATTCAGTGACATCGATCGGCGGTTATGCTTTTGAGGGTACGCCGTGGCTAAGCAATTACACCGATGATTCTGTAATAATCAACGGAATATTGGTACGATACAAAGGTAATGAAAACAGCATAACGATACCGGATTCGGTGACTTCCATCGGCGATTCTGCTTTTGCTGAATGCACAAGCCTGACAAGCATAACGATACCGAATTCGGTGACATCAATCGGCGATGGGGCTTTTTATGGCTGCAGAAGCCTGACAAGCATCATGATACCGAATTCGGTGACTTACATTGGCAGTTATGCTTTTGAGAACTGCACAAGCCTGACAAGCATAACGATACCGGATTCGGTGACTTCAATCGGCGATTGGGCTTTTTATAACTGCGAAAACCTAAAAGATGTATATTACACAGGAACTCGGGAGGAGTGGGAACAGATCAGCATTGGTTCTGATAATTCCGCACTAACATCTGCTGATATTCACTATTATTCGCCTAAACCAGAAGAGCCGACTCCCGAGCCGACTCCCGAGCCGACTCCCGAGCCGACACCCGAGCCGACTCCCGAACCGACTCCCGAACCGACTCCCACCGCCTACGGCGATATGGACGGTGACGGCGCGATAACCTCCGGCGATGCGCTGAACATTCTCCGTGCAAGCGTATCCCTTCAAAACCTCACTCCCGAACAGATCAGACTTGCCGATATTGACGGCGACGGGACGCTCACTTCGAGCGACGCTCTCTCCGTTCTTCGAGCAAGCGCAGGTCTTCCCGCCGATCCGAAGATCGGCACGGCAGGCTGATTTAAAACGCAAGGTATATACTAAAAAGGTACAAATTCCCCGCCCGGGTCTTTGTGCCTTTTGGCTTTAAAACATAAATACAGTTTTTTGAACAATTAAACATATTGTTAACTCAGCAGTTATCTTCTATACGATCGGCACATTGGTGACGGATTGCTTGCGATTGCTGACACCTCGTGCTTTATTTTTGTAATTGATCCGTCAATGCTTTGCAAAGCTATTGACAAAAAAATTAATTATAGTAAAATATAATTGGAGAGTTTTCTGCTTTACCCGGATCACATGATATTCGAATCATTATTGTCACGGCGCTGTGACGGCTGCGGTTCGTTGACCCATTTGCTTGACTATGTATTCGGATCTATGCGTGATCCATATTATTCTTAATGCATAATAAAATCAAAAAAGGAGAATGACCATGTTGTACAAACGAATAACAGCGGTGCTGCTAAGTGCGCTGATCGTTGGGTCGGCAGTTAGTCTGCCTGCATCGGCGCAGTCTGTGGGAACTGCCGATGCATCATCGGTCGCTTCGTCGCTGATCGGCTCCGCGAAGAGATCGCTGCCGCTGACGTCGGGCGATAACGGACAGAATGATCCCGCAGCCGCTTCACCGAGCGGCCGAACTCACGAAACCGAAACCACGCGGCTCGTCAGCAGCGGGTTCTGCAGCGATCAAAACTATGAGGATGCAAAATGGGAGCTGTACGAAAGCGGTACGCTTTATGTGTATGGTACCGGCTGCATTACCAATTGTATAAATGTTTACGAACCGTTCTGCAGCCTGGTGATCGAAAACGGAATAACAGGTATCAGAAGCGGAGGAGTACGAAAACAGCGATCCCTGCGGGCGAGTGGACAAGATCGTAATTAACGACGGCGTGACGAGTATCGGAAATAATATATTCAAAGGGTGTGTGACCGTAAAGAGCGTGGAGATACCCGACAGTGTGACACGTATAGGCGAAGAAGCATTTGCGCAATGCCATCGCTTAACTAAGCTCAGACTTCCGTCAGGCCTGACAACTCTTTCTGACCGTGCATTTTCAGAGTGCGTTAATCTGACCGACATAAACATTCCGGACAGTATAACCACTTTGGGTGATGAAGTGCTTTCATACTGCGGAAGCTTGCTAAATATATCCATTGATGAGAATAGTCAGAAATACCTGCTTATTGACGGCGTTCTGTTCAGCAAGGACAAGAATACGATCATATTGTATCCTGCGGGAAAGGAAGACGATTCATACATTATTCCCGACGGAGTAAAGACGATCAGAAACGCCGCATTTTCCTGCTGCAATCTTTCCGATGTAACTATCCCGGAAGGTGTAACGGCTATTGGCGATTACGCATTTAGCGATTCATGGAATTTAAAAAGTATACAAATGCCGGAGAGCGTAACAGATATCGGAATATCTGCGTTTGCTTTTAGCGGTTTAAAGAGCATAGTTATCCCTTCGGGTGTGACGGAACTCAAGAACAATGTGTTTTATTGGTGCGGAGAATTAACAGAGGCGGAACTTCACGATGGGCTTGAATCGATCGGAGATCATGCATTTGACGATTGCCGAAAGCTTAAGAGTCTGGATCTTCCCGGTACTGTAACAAGTATAGGAGAATATGCCTTTTACGGTTGTGGAAGCCTTACGAGCATCAATTTGCCCTCCCGGTTGACAAAACTGGGATCCAATGCATTCAGATGCTGCAGCAAGCTCACAAGCCTTGAACTGCCAAACTGTGTAACTGCGCTCAGATATTATGAATTCTATAACTGCACAAGCTTAACGAGCATAACGATCCCGAGCAGCGTAAAATCGATAAACAACAATGCATTTTTTTACACCGCGATAACTAATATATCGGTTGACGCTGACAATCAGAATTACAGCTCCGAGGACGGCGTTCTTTTCAGCAAGGATAAGACGAAGCTGCTGATCTATCCATACGGAAGAAAGGGCAGCTACACTATTCCGTCATACGTAACGTCTATCGCAGAAGAGGCGTTTTACCATAATAAGGGCTTGACCGAGATAACGATCCCATCGAATGTGACAGACATCGGACAAAGCGCATTTAGATATTGTTCGGCGCTGACGAACGTTATTATAAATAATGGATTAACAAAGATCAGCTATTCTATGTTTGATAGCTGCACAAACCTTCAAAGCGTAACGATCCCAAGCAGTGTGACCCAAATCGATCATTCTGCGTTTAACGATTGCAAAAAGCTTGCCACAGTTTATTTTGAAGGTACGCAGGATCAATGGAATGCGATCAATATCAATTACGGCTGCAATTCGTATTTGACAGGTGCAGAGATTCGCTTTATGCTCGTCAATACATCAAGCGTTGAGTCGGAAACGATCGAACTCGGCGATACCATCAATATAACCGGCGCAGCCGAGGGCGGTACGGCTCCTTACAAATACGAATATTTCTTCAAGCAGGCTTCGAAAAGCGAATGGTCAAGGAAAAACGTATCCGACACCACGGCTTCAACAACAGTAAAGCCCGGCAGCGCAGTTCCTTATGATATCAAGGTAATAGTAACGGACGCAGAAGGAAATACCTCGGAGAAGCAGTTCAGGATCACAGTCAAGGCCGGTCTGACCAACACATCTTTGGTATCAAGCTCTGTTACACTCGGCAGCACGATCAACATCACAGGCTCGGCAGAGGGCGGCACGGCGCCGTATAAGTATACATACTACTACAAGCAGGCATCGGCAAGCGGCTGGGTCAAGAAGAATGTATCCGACACAACCACGTCAACGACGGTGAAGCCGGGCAGCGCAGCAGCGTATAACATTAAAGTAGTAGTTACGGACGCAGCAGGCAAAACAGCGGAGAAGGTGTATACCGTACAGGTGAACCAAGCCGCAGCGCTCAAGAACACATCTTTGGTATCAAGCTCTGTTACACTTGGCAGCACGATCAACATCACAGGCTCGGCAGAGGGCGGCACGGCGCCGTATAAGTATACATATTACTACAAGCAGGCATCGGCAAGCGGCTGGGTCAAGAAGAACGTATCCGACACAACCACGTCAACAACGGTGAAGCCGGGAACGGCAACAACATACAATATTATGGTAATAGTGACCGACAGTACAGGCGAGGTGGATACGAAGACATACGATGTTGTTGTAAAATAATGGCATAAGCGGTATATATTATTTAACTACTCGGGGCTTAGGGCGATTTTGTTCTAAGTCCCGATCAATTTCACTGCGATTTGTCCATGGTTTTTGAATGAGTTAAAATACTGCGAACAAAGCGTCCCCTTTTTCTAAAAGTCCACCGGACATTTTCAAATTTGATTCCGAAAAGGCACTTGCGCACACTTATGAAAAAACGTCATCAACTTAAGGCTCGATAGAGCATGAAAGGACTTCCTGTAGCGCAGTTCCTCTGAGGGGCGGCAGCGGAGACCTCCGTCCCTGCACCCTGCAAGCCTTTTGAAAAAGGCTTGAGCGAAAACTTTTATTATTATTCTTTCAAAGAAAGTTGATTTCCGTACGATTTGTCCACGGAAATCAATTTTTAAAATCTTGTCATACAATTTTATTTTTTTGATACCGAAGGGGCGCGGGGGCGACCGGAAAGCCCCCGCAGGTTGCTTTAAAAATGCAAGTAAAATGTAAGAAAAAAGATTCAATAATATTTCTTTAAAAGAAAGTTGATTTCCGTACGATTTGTCTTCAATCTCTTGCTTTATTTTGTGTTTTGTGGTAAAATATTATGAAGACTTGTCGGCGCTTGCCGGCAGCGGAAGAAGAGGAGTCTTTTATGGCAGAGAATAAAAAAGCTGATACCAATAAAACCAACCGCCCCGCACGTCCGAGGAAACCCGTCTATACCGAGGAGAAACGCAGGGCTTATATCGAACAAAGACGCATGTCGAGAGAACAGTGCTTTGCGCTGCTTTTTGAGATGAGCTTTACGCAGGACAATTACAAGGACGTTCTGGATAATGCGATCGAGTGCCGGCTTATCGAAACAGACGAATTTACAGATAGGATGATGGAGTATTATTCGGCAAACAACAATGCTGTGGACGATAAGATTCGCCCGAATATCAAGGGCTGGACGTTTGAGAGGCTGTCACGAGTCGTTCTCAGTGCGCTGAGGCTTGCGGTGTGTGAGGTCGAGAGCGGCTTATCAAAGCCCGGGACGGCTGTCAATGAGGCTGTAGAGCTTACGAAAAAATATGGCGCAGAGCGTGAACATTCGTTTGTGAACGCTGTTCTTTCGGCAATGTACCGAGAAAAGAAGCAATGATGAGCGGAGAGTTGGTGCTGGGCATCGATACCAGCAATTATACAACGTCGGCGGCTCTTTATTCGCCCGATGACAATAAGATCATACACCGCCGCCGTCTTCTTCCTGTTGCAAAAGGCGGACGAGGACTAAGGCAGAGCGACGCTGTGTTCCATCATACGGCTGCGCTCCATAAAGTAATAGGGGAGCTGTTTGACGAATTGGGCTATGCGCCTAAGATAAGGGCGATCGGAGTGTCCTCACGCCCTCGAAGCGATGACGGTTCATATATGCCTTGCTTTCTGGTCGGAGTAAATGTTGCCGGATCTCTTTCGTCAGTGGTGAATGTGCCCGTGTATGAGTTTTCTCATCAGGCAGGTCATATCGCCGCAGGGATATACTCATGCGGTCACGAGGAGCTGTTTGACAAAAAATTCATTGCATTCCATGTGTCCGGCGGAACGACCGAGGCGGTTCTGGCTGCGCCCGATGAAAAAGATGTGTTCAAATGCGATATAGTCGGAAAAACACTGGATCTTCACGCAGGTCAGGCAGTAGACAGAGTCGGGGTTATGATGGGGCTTGACTTTCCCTGCGGAAAGGAGCTTGAACGACTTGCGCTGACCTGCAATGAGATCCCTCGGGTCAAGGTGTGCGTCAAGGGCTGCGACTGCTGCTTGTCGGGTATCGAGAATATTTGCAGGAAAATGGCGGAAAATAATGAAGATAAGCCGCTGATCGCAATGACGTGTCTGACGTTTATCGGTCAGACGCTCGACAAAATGTGCGGAAATATTATAGAACAATACGGCAGTATGCCGATCCTGTTTGCAGGAGGCGTCATGTCAAATACGATCATCAGAGAACGGCTCGCTGCGCATTATCCGTGTTTGTTTGCGTCGGTCGAGCTTTCGAGCGACAATGCGTGCGGAACGGCGATCCTTGCCGCAAGACAGCTGCGCGGCTGATGATGTTCGTTAAATACGGTCGTGTTTATGATTATGATCGTACGAAATTATAACCGAAGGGAATGGTTGTATGACTGCAGCTGTGCTTACAGTATCGCAGGTAAACAGTTATGTCAAGCTTAGCCTTGACGGAGATAAAAATCTGCAAAATATATTTGTAAACGGTGAGATATCAAACTTCAAGGGCAACTATTCCTCGGGGCATTGGTACTTTACGCTTAAAGACAGTAAGAGCGCGGTAAGCGCAGTGATGTTTTCAAACAGCAACGCTCGTGTACGCTTCAAGCCGCATGACGGAATGAAGGTCATCGTATCGGGGCGAGTTTCGCTGTATGAGGTCGCGGGGCAGTATCAGCTGTATGTTGAAAGCATGCAGCCCGACGGAAAGGGTAATATTGCGCTAGCATATGAGCAGCTTCGGGACAAGCTTGCGGCGCAGGGGCTGTTTGACGCCAAGCACAAGCTTCCTCTGCCTGTGCTGCCAAAGCGGATCGGGGTTGTGACGTCTGCGTCCGGATCGGTGATCGAGGACATAAAAAATGTCGTGTCCCGACGCTGCCCGCTTTCGGAGATAATACTCTTTCCTGCGTCGGTTCAGGGTGAGGATTCCGCTCGTCAGCTGACACAGGGAGTGAAATACTTCAACGAAACACGTTCTGCCGATGTTATCATAATCGGAAGGGGCGGAGGCTCCATGGAGGATCTGTTCTGCTTTAACGACGAGAATTTGATCTGGGCAATATATGATTCCCATATTCCGATCATTTCTGCGGTGGGGCATGAAACGGATTTTACGCTATGCGATTTTGCCGCGGATCAGCGCGCGCCCACACCGTCTGCGGCGGCGGAGCTTGCCGTTCCCGATAAAACAGAGCTTATGGCGGTAATCGACGCCATAGAAAACAGAATGAAAAACCGAACGGCCCAGTGCCTTTACGGAGAATATCAGAACATCGACAGGCTGAAGGATATTATCGGCGCAAAAAATCCCGAGAAGCAGATAATGAACGAGATCCTGCAGCTGAAGCTTGTATCGACAAGGATAAGCGCGGCAGTGGAAAACAAACTGACGGCGGAACAGGAGCAGACAAACTCGCTTGCGTCGCAGCTGAATGCCCTCAGTCCTGTCAGGCTGCTGCAAAAGGGATATTCCGTTACAACAAAACGAGGAAAATGTGTAGTGTCTGCGGGATCGCTTAAAGAAGGCGATAAAGTAAATGTTCGCTTTTCTGACGGAAGCGTACAGTGCAGGGTCATTAAGGAGGCATATTAAATGGCAGATTTTGAGACATATTCAGACGCAAAAAAACGCTTGGAGCAGATAGCTGCCAAGCTTGAGGAGAACGACATTACTCTCGAAAAATCCATGGAGCTGTATGAGGAGGGCGCAAAGCTTGTCGCGTTGTGCTACGATAAGCTCAACAACGCAAAGCTGAAGTTTTCGTCGATCTCGAATCGGGAGGAAAATGATGAATAATGATTATCTGCCGATCATTGAGTCAGCGCTGCGCAGATATCTGCCCGAGGTAGGAAAACTCGACGGATCTGCGGCGGAGTCGATGAAATACAGTGTTCTTGCGCCCGGAAAGCGGGTTCGCCCAACCTTGACACTTGCTTTTTGCGATGCGCTTGGAGGCGATGTGGAGGCTGCACTTCCATATGCGTGTGCGGTTGAGTTTATTCATGCATATTCGCTGATACATGACGATCTGCCGTGTATGGACGACGATTCGCTGCGAAGAGGACGTCCGTCAAACCACATAGCGTTCGGCGAGGATATTGCGCTTCTTGCGGGCGACGCGCTTCAGGCGCTTGCGTTCGAGGTAATGCTGTCGGACGAGGCGCTCGGAAAAAGCGGCGTTCTCGGAGCGAAAGCTGCGGGGATCCTTGCTCATGAATGCGGTGTTTACGGCATGGTCGGCGGGCAGGTCATAGATCTTCAAACCGAGGGAAAAAAGCCGACGCTTGAAGTTATAGGCGAGATGTACAGCAAAAAAACAGGCGGCTTGATCCGCGCAGCGTGCCTGATGGGGGCAGTGCTTGCAGGAGCTGACGAAGCGGCTTTAAAGAATGTTAGAGTTTATGCCGACAACGTGGGCTTCGTGTTTCAGATAATTGATGATATTCTCGATATTGAATCCGACACCGAAACACTTGGTAAGCCCGCCGGCAGCGACGCCGAAAACGAAAAGGTGAACTATGTCACCGCGCTGGGTATCAGCGAGAGCAGGATCCTTGCGGAGAAAATGACGAATGCGGCCTGTGAAGCTTTAGACAATCTGAACATATCAGACGGATTTTTGAGAGAACTTGCTCAGGAACTGCTGACAAGAGGAAAATGATCGCATTGCGCCGGGAAGGCTTTATAGCGGCGAAGTATTACTCATCAAATAATCGAAGAGGATCGGTGGCAGAGGCAGCGGTTATTACATATTATATGTAGCATGGTATCGAGAAGCCCAAATGCGGGAGAGAGTACGTTAACGAATAAAGCATGGCGGAATTTGCCTGCGGGGGCCACCCCGCCGTTTGGAGGAGTTATGGATAACGATAAACTACAGTACAGGTATCTTGATAAAATAGATTCGCCCGATGATCTGAAAAAACTTTCTGTCGATGAGCTGTATGTGCTGTGTGAGGAGATCCGTGATATGCTCGTTAGGGTCGTATCTCAGAACGGAGGGCACCTCTCGCCAAACCTCGGTACGGTGGAGCTTACCGTTGCACTTCATTATGTTTTTGATCTGCCCCGTGACGACATAGTCTGGGACGTTGGACATCAGTCGTATACTCACAAGATCCTCACCGGACGGCGGGATAAAATGACAACTATCCGCCGCAAGGGCGGTTTGTCGGGCTTCCCAAAACGCAGTGAGAGTAAATACGATTCGTTCAATGTCGGTCACAGCAGTACGTCTATATCGGCAGCATACGGCATTGCAAGGGCTAAGCTGCTAAAGGGAGATACGACAAGAACTATTGCGGTCATCGGTGACGGCGCACTGACAGGAGGGCTTGCGTATGAGGGACTCAACAACGCAGGGCGAAGCCCGACTAATTTTACCGTCGTTTTGAACGACAATAAAATGTCGATCTCAAAAAACGTAGGTTCAATGGCTAAATATTTGACCGGTATAAGGATCCGTCCGGGATATATCAAGACAAAAAAGGCTGTTGAAAAGATCCTGCTGCATACGCCCGTGATCGGAAATCCGATTCGAAAGCTGCTGCTGAACTCCAAGTCACGTCTTCGTACATCGGTTTATCGAAATACGATCTTTGAAGACCTCGGGTTCGTTTATTACGGTCCTGTTGACGGTCATGACCTGAGATCGCTTATTCACGCATTCAACGCATCCAAGAATGTCACCGAGGGAGTTCTGATCCATGTTATCACAACAAAGGGAAAGGGCTACCGTTTCGCCGAGAACGACCCGAAGTCGTACCACGGCGTCGGAAAATTCGATATCGATTCGGGCGAGCCGCTTTCCTCTCGCAAGGGTTACTCCGCAAAATTCGGCGAGGCGATGTGCGGCTTTGCGGGAAAGGACGAGAAGCTTTGCGCAATAACCGCCGCTATGACGTCGGGCACGGGGCTTGGGTCTTTCGCAAGGAAATATCACGAGCGGTTCTTTGACGTCGGCATAGCCGAGGAACATGCCGTCACGTTTTCATGCGGTCTTGCAGTGCAGGGAATGACGCCCGTGTTTGCGGTGTATTCTACGTTCTTGCAGAGAAGCTACGATCAGATCATTCATGACGCAGCAGCGCAGAATATCCATATTGTTCTTGCCGTTGACAGAGCGGGAATTGTCGGCGACGACGGAGAAACTCACCAAGGTGTGTTTGACGCTGCAATGTTGAATTCGGTTCCGGGGGCAACGGTATATTCGCCTTGTTATTTTGACGAATTGAAGATCGATCTCGACCGCGCAATATATCACGACAGCGGAGTTGCTGCGGTTCGATATCCGAGAGGCGGCGAGCCGTATCGTCCTGCAGGATTCAAGTCGAGCGGGCTTTACAGCGTCTATGGCAGCGGCAAAGATGCTGTTATCGTGACCTACGGCAGACTGTTTGCGTATGCGGCGCAGGCGGCCGCCGTTCTGAAAGAGAAGGGCATCGATATAACCGTACTCAAGCTTGACCGTATCAGACCGATCCCGGAGGACGCTCTCGAGATCGCGGCAGGTTTTTCGAGGATCTATTTTTTTGAAGAGGGTATCGAGCAGGGAGGAATAGGGCAGACCTTTTTCTTCAAGCTGCGTGACTGCGGTTTTGACGGCTCGTTTGAACTGTCGGCGATCAAAGATAAATTCGTTGCGCAGGCGTCTGTTGAGCAGGCTTTGGAGGAGTTGGGACTCGACTGCACCGGCATGGTAAACAAAATAATGTGGAACTGACCGCAGCGCGTACAACTGCAGAGTAGATGTACCCGCGCTGCGGCGGGCGGGTTTTATCTTGCGTTTGGCAGGAGTATAGATCCACATACAGAATGCACAAGCCTTCGGCTTGTCTTTGCTTATTGAAAGCAGAGCTATATTACAAAATCACTTGAGGAGTGTTTGATTTGGCAGCAAAAAAAAGACTTGATGTTATGCTGTATGAGCGAGGGCTTGCAGCAAGCCGCGAAAAGGCTAAGGCGATCATCATGTCGGGAATTGTATATGTTGACAACCAGAAGGCGGATAAGCCGGGAGCAGATTATTCAGAAGACGTTTCGATCGAAGTCAGAGGCAGCACGCTGAAATATGTAAGCCGAGGCGGATTGAAGCTTGAGAAGGCGATGGAGGTCTTTCCAATCACTCTTGACGGCTGCATTGCGATGGATATAGGCGCATCAACGGGAGGATTTACCGATTGTATGCTCCAAAACAATGCCGCAAAGGTCTATTCGATCGATGTGGGTTACGGTCAGCTTGCATGGAAGCTGCGCACGGACGAAAGGGTCGTCAATCTTGAACGCACAAATTTCCGTTATGTTACAAGTGAACAGATACCCGATGAAATAGATTTTTTCAGTGTTGATGTGTCGTTTATTTCACTGAAAAAAATACTGCCTGCTGCAAGAGGCTTTTTGAAGGAGAACGGCAGCGGAGTTTGTTTGATAAAGCCGCAGTTTGAGGCGGGTCGTGAGAATGTCGGGAAAAATGGCGTTGTAAGAGATCCCAAGGTCCATTTATCTGTTATCGAGGATATTTTGGCGTTTGCGGGAGAGATCGGCTTTGAGGTGTTGGGGCTTGATTTTTCGCCCGTGAAAGGTCCGGAGGGAAACATCGAATACCTTATGTATATCAGAAAATGTGATGAATGCACAGCGCTTTCGGGAATAGACGCAGGGGACGTTGTGCGCCGATCTCACGAAGAGCTTGACAAGCATTCTCAGCACGCATGACCGTATATTTCTATTTCTTTCAAACATTAGAAGCTATGCTTTCAATAAGCTGACACAAGCCGCAGGCTTCCCTCTGTGGTTGTACCATCGTGAAATGTTGTGACACGTAAAGGATAAGTATTATGACAATTGCTGTGATCCCATATGCCGGAAAAGCCGATGCGGTGTTGTATGCCCGTGATGTGATCGATCGTCTTCGGGAGTTTGGCTGCAGCTTTACGATTCCGACATCACTGAAAGACAAATTAAAATGCAGCTGCGCCGAATATTTCGACAGCGAGTTTGAGGCGGTAAAAAACGCAGATCTTGCAGTGTCGGTCGGCGGCGACGGAACGATAATCCATACCGCAAAGGACGCCGCAGTTCTCGGAAAGCCTGTTCTCGGAGTGAACTGCGGCAGAGTCGGCTTTGTGGCGGGACTTGAGCCGAGCGAGCTTTCCCTGCTCGGAAGGCTTTTTTCGGGAGATTATGCTGTCGATGAACGAATGCTTCTCGAGATCGACGTCAAGAAAAACGGCGAATGTCACCGAACATATGCGCTCAATGATGTTACTGTGACGAACGGCGCAGTGTCGAGAATGATAGATCTTGACGTATATCTTAACGGCGAGCCGATCACGTCATATCGTGCCGACGGTGTTATCGCGGCAACTCCCACAGGCTCTACCGCCTATTCGCTGTCTGCGGGGGGACCTGTTATCGAGCCGCATATGAAGTGTATTTTGTTAACGCCGATCTGCCCTCATTCTCTGTTTTCTCGTTCGGTCTTGTTTTCCGATGATTCCGAGGTGATGATCTGCAAGGGCAGCGCCAGCCGCGCCGACCCGTTTATTACAGTGGACGGAAGACATTCCGAGTCCATAGGCGGGGGCGATACGATCACAGTAAGACGTGCGCCGTGCGCCGCAAGGTTTATTAAGCTGAATAACAAGAATTTTTACAGAATACTAAATGAAAAGCTGAACGAGAGGATGGGGTGAAATGAAGCAGGGCCGACAGGAGATGCTCACAAAGCTGATACAAAATAAAAAGATCTCCACGCAGGACGAGTTGATCTCCGAACTGAGGGCGGCAGGGTATGCGGTCACACAGGCGACTGTTTCCAGAGATATCAGACAGCTTCAGCTTGTAAAGCGAAAATCAAGATCAGGTAAGTATTATTATGCGCTGCCCGATTCGAGCGACGATCATACCGCCGACAGACTTCAGTTTATGCTCACCTCTGCGGCAACGGCAGTTGATTATGCCGGTAATATTGTTGTGATAAAAACTGAGGGCGGAATGGCTCAGGCGCTGTGTGCGTCGCTGGATTCGGCGGAGCTTGAAGAAATAATCGGAACGATAGCAGGGGACGATACGATCTTTATTGCTGTGAAAACACAGGAGCAGGCAGTTAGTCTTGCGGCGAGATTTCGTGAGGGAAAGCTGTAGAGCGCAGCTGTTCGGAAGGATCTAAGGTGGGATAAATGCTTACAAATATTTATATTGAAAATGTTGCGGTCATCGAAAAGGCGAGCATTGATTTTGGCGGTGAGTTCAACGTTCTGACGGGTGAAACAGGCGCAGGCAAGTCGATAATTATCGACTCGATCAATGCGATCATGGGTCAGCGTGTGTCGAAGGAGCTTATTAGAAGCGGCGAGAAGCAGGCTTTCATCAGCGCAGTTTTCAGCGATGTTTCCGAAGAAGCAAAGCGCAGGCTTGACGAATGGGGGATCGAGGACGACGGCGGAGATTATATTCTACAGCGGACGATCACCGCGCAGGGCAAGAATACGTGCAGGATCAACGGCCGCCCGACAACTCTTTCGTCACTGAGAGACATCAGTCCTCATCTGATAAATATATATGGGCAGAACGAGGGCTACGATTTTATGACTGCCGACAGCCATATCAAATATATCGATGCGCTGGGCGACTATCCCGAGATCATTAATGACTACAAAAAAAAGTATGAGGTTTTTTCTGACATAAAAAAGAAGCTTGGTTCGATGACCGATGATATTCGCGACAGGGAACGAAAGATCGATCTTCTTCGATATCAAATAGATGAGATAGAGAACGCAGATCCCGAGCCGGGCGAGATGGAGGAGCTTGATCGGCGCCGACGTATTCTGATGAACGGCGAAAAGATCCGCAGCGGCGTTGCAGAGGCGTATGCTGCGCTGACGGGAGAAGACGACGGAGGGATCTTGTCGGCGCTCGAAGACGTCAGCCGAGGGCTGGAGGAGCTTTCGCAGCTTCACCCCGATCTTGAAGATCTTGCCGGGAGGATCAATTCTGCGTATGAGGAGTTGAACGACTGCCACTACGATCTGCGAAGCGTCTATGACGATCTCGATTTTGACCCCGAGGAGCTTGAAGAGGTCGAAGAGCGGCGGGAGCTGCTGAAAAAGCTTTCGCTCAAATACGGAAGCACGGAAGAGGAAATTATTGAGTTCTGTGAGAATGCGAGAGCAGAGCTGAACGAGCTTATCTCATATGAAGTTAACAAAGACGCGCTTGAGAAACAGTTTCGAAATTCCGAAAAAACGCTGACGTCCGCGGCAAAGCTGCTGACAGAGTCAAGAAAACAAGCAGCCGAAAAGTTCTCCGAGGCTGTTATGAATGAACTGAGATACCTCGATATGCCAAATGTCGTGATGGTGCCGAAGATCACGCCGTGCAGCTTTACGCCGAACGGCTGTGACATTTTGGAGCTGCTGATCTCTCCGAACCCCGGAGAGGAGCCGAAGCCGCTTTCTAAGATCGCCTCGGGAGGCGAGCTGTCGAGATTGATGCTTGCAGTGAAGACGATCATTGCCGAAAAAGACGAGATCGACACGCTTATTTTTGATGAGATCGATACGGGTATAAGCGGATCTGCGGCATCAAAGGTCGGCAGTAAGCTGAAGCAGCTTTCTCAGACGCATCAGGTACTATGCATTACCCACCAGGCGCAGATAGCAGCGCTTGCGAGCGAGCATTTGTTCATAAAGAAAAACGTCGAAGGCGGAAAGACCTTTACCGAGGTAAAGAAGCTTGGCTTTGAAGAGAGAAAGCGGGAGCTTTCGAGGATAATAGACGGAACGAACTACTCTGAGGTATCGCTGCGCCATGCCGAACAGATGCTGCTGAGAGCGGCGGAATAATAGTAAAGAAGCGCATTTTGCCGATCACCTGCCGTTTTCCGCCGCATTGCAGCGGCAATAATAATTACACCGATCGCAAACACAGGTCGGTTGTTTGGAGTGATAAAATGAAGATTCCTTTTTCGCCTCCCGATATCGGTCAGGCAGAGATAAACGCTGTTGTCGAAACAATGAGATCGTCATGGATAACTACGGGGCCGAAGACCGAAAAGCTCTCACAAATGATCGCCGAACGCTGCCGCACCGAGTATGCGGCGTGCATGAATTCTGCTACCGCCTGCCTTGAGATGGCGCTACGGCTAATGGGGATCACCGAGGGTGACGAGGTGATAGTGCCTGCATATACCTACACTGCGTCTGCAAGCGTGATCTATCATGTTGGCGCAAGACCCGTCATCGTTGATGTGGAGCCGGGAACATACCATATAGATTATGACGAGGTGTACCGCAAGATATCCCCAAAAACAAAAGCTGTTATCCCGGTTGATCTGGGCGGGCTGATGTGCGATTACGATAAGCTTCACGAGATCGCAGAGAGCAAACGCAGCCTGTTTTCTGCGAACACCGACCTTCAAAAAGCGTTCGGACGTATTGTGGTTGCAGCAGACGGCGCTCATTCTCTTCTGGCACGGCGCGCCGACGGGAAATGCTCCGGCGAGCTTGCCGATTTTACGAGTTTTTCGCTACATGCCGTTAAGAATATTACGACTGCCGAGGGCGGAGCATTGACATGGAGAAGTATTGAAGGTCATGACGGCGAAAAGATCAAGAAAACGCTCATGCTGCTTGCTTGTCACGGGCAGGACAGGGCGTTCAAGCCCGAAGGCGAGAAGCCGTTCTGGGAGTATGACGTGAAGTTTTTGGGCTATAAGCACAATATGACCGATATTCTGGCTTCGATCGGTATCGTTCAGCTTGAACGCGCCGATGATATAATGGAAAAACGCAGATCGATATTCAGGCGTTATGATGAAGCCTTCAAGGATCTGGGCGGAGTAGAAACACTCGATCATTTTACCCGGCTTGGTTCAAGCTGTCATTTGTATATGATGAATATTGTCGGGCGTGATGAAGCTGTTCGAAATGAGTTTATGGACAAAATGCTGGATCTGGGCGTGTCGACAAATGTTCACTACAAGCCGCTTCCGCTCCATACGGCATACAAGAATCTCGGGTTTGATATCTCTGATTATCCCAACGCCTACAATAGATACAGTACCGAGGTCACGCTGCCTTCATACTCAAAAATGACTGATGACGAGGTATGTTATGTTATTGAGTGTGTTAGACGTGTATATAAAGAAATGAAGCTTTAACGCTTGGCAGGAAATATTCAAATAGTCGAATTTATCAAAGATTCGCGGGAGCGCGCATAAGGTTTTATTGTTTCCAAAGGAGAAGAAAATGGAATACGAAATAATTGCACTTGATGTTGACGGGACATTGACAAACTCACACAAGGAGATAACCCCCGCCACACGGAACGCTTTGATCGAAGCTCAGCTTCAGGGCAAAAAGGTGATAGTTGCGTCGGGACGGCATCAGTTCGGACTGCGCGATATTGCAAATACGCTTCAGCTTGACCGCTTTGGCGGGTGTATTATGGCGTTCAACGGCGGCAGGGTTGAAGATGCAGCGACGGGAGAGGTGCTCTCGGCGTCATATTTTCCGAAAAAATATATCAAGGCTGTGTATGATACAGTTAAGGACGCAGATATCACTGTTATCACATATGAGGGCGATACTCTTATCATGAATGAGAAGGTGAACGACTACTCGTTTATCGAATCGAAGATCCTCGGAATGGATTACAAGCAGGTCGATAATTTTGTTGAGTACGTTGATTTTGACATAAATAAAATGCTGCTTGTCGGAGAGCCTGCTGTGATCAATGAGTATGAGAAAATATTTATCCGCAGGTTCAAGGGCTATTTTGACGTTTTTAAAAGCTGTCCGTTCTTCCTGGAGGTAATGCCCTTCGGCGTGAATAAGGGCGCGTGTATGCCGAAGGTGCTTGAGCGTATGGGATTTTGTTCCGAGCAGCTTATTGCCTGCGGCGACAGCTACAACGATATGACGATGATATCTTATGCGGGATTGGGTGTCTGCATGGGTAACGGTGAGCAGGACGTTAAACGTATTGCCGACGTTATCGCGGATACAAATGATAATGACGGCGTTGCGAAGATCGTACGCAGGTATATGCTCCGAAAAAACGCTCAGACAGCGTGATAGTGAAGTGACAGTATGAAGAAGATCGTTTCTATTATAATATCACTTTGTTTCGTTTTTGCTCCGATCGAGCTGAATGCTGCTGCGATCGATAACTCGAACGAGATAAGCTTGGTGGTTCGGGATATTATACAATGGCAGAATGACTTTCTGGGCGGGGAGGATGAGCTATCGGAGCATATAGGTGAGAATTACTTCGACTGGCTGGTTTTCGGCGGCTGCCGCATATACGGGGGAGAGAGCCTTAAAGATGAGGTGAACGATTTCTTTTCCGAAAACAAAGATACGCTGACGCTGCCTGATACAGAACGTCTTTCGATAGTTTATGCTGCCTGCGGCGGCGATATTACGGAGAACGGTATGCTTGACAGCATAATGGGGTCACTCCACAAAGCCGAACTGAAAACAAAGATTGTGAATCAGCTTATCTTTGCGCTGCTCACGGTCGACAGCGGGAGATACAAGCTAAGCGGTAAATATGATGTAAGCCGAAGCGATATCATTAACGAAATATTATCTCGTCAGATCGATTGCGGCGCGTTATATATGATGAACGAGAAAACTCCTGAAACCGATCTTACCGCAATGGCTGTCACTGCGCTTTCGCCTTATGTCAACAGCGATAGCGAGGTTGCCGAAGCAGTGGACCGAATGCTTGGTTACCTTTCGGGAACAATAACCGAGGACGGAACTGCGAAGAATTGGGGAAAGGCGTCATGCGAAACAACAGCGCAGGTTTTGACGGCGTTATGTACTGCGGGGATCGATCCTCTTAACGACAGTCGTTTCATAAAAAACGGCTGTACACTGAAGGACGGACTGATGACCTACAGGCAGGCTGACGGCAGCTTTGCCCACAACGATGATTCAACCGGCGGCGACGCATACGCCACAGCGCAGGCACTCTATTCGCTGGGAGCCTTGATCCGCCTTCAAAACGGATATAGAAATCTGTATGATATGCGAGGAGAATTGACAGACATTGAGTATGATATGCTCACGAAGCTTGATGATGACGCAGCATTGACCGATACGGCAGATACGCCGGCTATGGAGAAGCTGCAAAATCTGTACAGCGCGATACCGACCTCGGATCGTATGTACATCAGAAATGCAAGATATGCTCTTTTAAACGAAGATTATTCTCCCGAAGAAAACGCCGACGGAAGCGGGACTCGATCGGGGATCGATATATTCGAAAGACGGTCAAATGCAGCAAAGCTGAGCGCAGCCGACAAATCGGCAGTGCCTTTGACAGCGGACAATGCGGGGTCAAGTATTTCGCCAATGCCAAGAAATAAAGGTCGGAATGCTGCCGAAACAGTCGTTCTTCTCCTTTTGGCTTTAGGTGCGGCGGGTACGATCGTGTGGAATCACACGGTGCTGAAAAGATCGCAGAAAAAGCTGTAAAACTGCAAATATGAAGGTGTAACATTGAGGAAACGTTATTTTGCTGCTGCGGCGGTTGGAGGAATGATCGTTTTTGCGGCGCTTAATTTTGAGTTAGCCGAAGATCATTTTTCTCCCGGGATCGATCAGCGCAGTATTGTCGGAAGCGTGACGCTGAGCGCAGACTGCCGCGAGTTTTTGAAGACCGAAAAAGCGCAGAAGTATATCGAAGATGGGGTCATTCCGTCAGACGGGATAATTTTGGAGGAATCACAGTACAGTCTGCACGAGGGCGATTCAGCGTTCACCGTACTGAAAAGTGCGCTGAACGAGAACAACGTGCTGTTTGATTACACGAACGTTTCCGAGCATTCGGTATACGTTAAGGGTATCAGCAATGTGTATGAATATGACGGCGGCGATCTTTCGGGCTGGATGTACAGCGTGAACGGAGTGTTTCCGACTGCGGCGTGTTCGGAGTATATTCTTGAGAACGGCGATGAGGTGAGGTGGATGTATACGTGCGATCTTGGGCGCGACATTGGAGATACATATTATGATACTGCGCCGAATGTTGGTGATTCACAGTGAGAAGAAGATGCATTCTGGACAGAAGTCACCCGCTGACGCTGCTTATATGGTACATCTCAATGATCACGATTACGGTTATCATCCTCGACCCCATAATAACATTATCATCGCTTATCATGGGAACGATACACATTATTCTTGTGAACGGAAAGCCAACGCCCTCGTTTGCGCTGCGCTGCGTACTTTTCGCGTCTGCTGCGGCTTTGCTTAACCCGCTGTTTTCTCACCATGGAGTGACAGTGCTGTTTTTCTTGAGGGGGCTGCCAATAACGCTCGAAGCGCTGCTTTTCGGAGCGGAAATGTCGGCGGCTGCGTGCGCAGCGCTGATGTGGTGCGCGTCGCTTTCAATATTCATGACGTCGGATAAGATCACGATGCTTTTTGGCAGTGTAATGCCAAGGCTTGCGGTGCTGTTGTCGCTGACGCTCAGATTTATCCCGCTCATACGAGAAAAACACCGAAATATCCTTATCGCACAGCGAGGACTCCGCAGCGACAGCGAAGAAAAGCGGAGCATAAAATTTTATGCGGCAGTGTATTCTGCTTTGGTATCACAAATTCTGGAGGATTCCATCGAAATGTCAGACTCCATGCGCAGCCGAGGAATTCGCCTGAAGGGAAGATCATTTTACTCGGATTTCAGACTGCGCAGCTGCGATGTAGTTATGATCTCGCTGTCGATCGTCATGATGTCAATGATCGTATTTCTGCGTGCCAACGGCGCTGCCGATTTTTCGTTTTATCCTACTGTTTCACCGGTACGGTTCACAGGAGGATCATGTGTTTTGTATTTGGCATTCATTGTTATAGGGATAATGTGTTATTTTTGATGATAGTATATTAAAGCAGTTCCCCAACCATACTCAGCAGGTCTTTATAAAGCGGTATAGCAGTCAGCAGTATTGCGAGCTTTCCGCACACCTCGACTTGTCCGGCAAGGCTTTGAGCGCCCGCTTCTCGGCAGGTGTCGGCGGAAAATTGACTGATCAAACATATACCTACGGATTTTAGCAGTGCTTCTATGTACTGCTTTTTTATTTGCGCTGTTTCGGAAAAGGCGTTTATCGAGTCAACTGCCGATCTCGCAAACGGAAGCGCCGCCGCCGATAGAAGAACCAGCCCTACGATCGTTATCGGAACAGACAGAGAGCCTGAATAATTTCTCAGCGCCGCCGCTGCAGACGCCGCAAAGATCGCCAAGGCACATATTGAAATGATATTCATTTTCGCCTCCCTTATTGCAATGGGTTCTGTTGGATCGCTGTAATGCGCCAATGTCATTAACTTAAGACTTTAGCGTTGCCTTGGAGCGGCGATGTGAACTTGATGCAAGCCGCAGCTTAGGGGCATTTTCTGCCAAAATGCCCCTCTTTCTAAAACAGTCCACCGGACTGTTTTAGAAATTCACCCCGAAAAGGGGCGCGGGTCTCCAATGGAGACCACGGCGTCGCAGAAGCGCCGACCGAGCCGGTAGGCGAGACATTGGAGTATGCCTTTGGAAACCGCAAGCCTTTTGAAAAAGGCTTGGCGAAAACTTTATGCTGTTTAAGTTAATGACATTGGTAACGCGCAAGCCTACGGCTCGCGTATGATTGTTTAAAGCACAGCTTTTGATTCAAAGCTGAATACATTGCGTTATCTGCTAAACAAAATTTAATTATGATTGTTCTAAAGTCCAAAAAGCGTCTTTACGGTTATGAACAGCTCGTTTATTTCACGAACCACCATGCTAAGTACGATCACCAACCCCGCAAGTCCCGTCAGCATTGCCTGATCGTCACGACCTGCTCTTGACAGAACTTGAGTTAAAACCGATACTATTATTCCAACTGCCGCTATCTTGAATAATAATTCTATATTCAATTATTTACACTTCCTTCATATTAAAATTATAACTGCCGCAAGTCCGCCATAGAGCGCAAGGCTGATCCTCAACCGCTGTTCGTCGGATCTCTTTCGCAGAGCATCGCTGATCGATTCATCTAATCTTGATTTTTCCGAATCAAGAAGCGTTTGAGCATGATCAATGTCTGTTGCCGCAACAGCTGATATTGTTCTGCTAAGATGATTGCGTTCCTCATCGCTCAGAAGCCGCTTTGCATAACGGGAAGAGAATGCGGCAGCAGCGCTTTCGTCTGCGTTCATTCCCGAGTCAAGACATTCGCGCATTATATTGGTGATGGGAGCTGTCATATCATTCACAAATTTAAATATTTCACTGTAGTCCGTCATGTGGAGATAGATCTCGTTCTTTATATGATCGAGCAGTGACGACATGGCATAAAGCAGATCGAGCCGTTCCTTTACCTTATATGCAGCGGAGAAACCCGTTCCGATACACGCAATAAATATGAATAATAAGCCAACCGCTTTCAATGTTCATTGTACCTCCGTAATGTGATAATATTTATCAATAAATACTACATTTCCAAAAGCACCCGTGTCCAGCAGCGACTGAACTGTCCTGCTTTTTTTGGCCTGGGCTTCGTCTGCGCAGTGAACCGACGCAACAACGCAAACTCCGCAGTTGAATGCAGCCGACGCTTCTGCAACATTTTCGCCGGTAAGCTCATCACAGATAATATATTCTGGGGACATTGCACGAACAGCCATTATCATCGCCGCGCCCTTGGGATAGCCGCTGTAGACATCGCTGAATCCAACGTCGAAGCCTGCGCGTCCGAAGCGCTGTCCTGCGATCTCGTAACGCTCATCGATCACTGCGACTCTGCGTTTTCCGTATTCAGACAACCTGCGGGCAAGATCTCGAAGAACCGTCGTTTTTCCCGTTCCCGGCGCACCGCAGATAAGCGCTCCTGTCCTGATGTCGGCGGAGGGGAAAACGCTTTCGGAGCAGCCAATGAACTCCTTAGCAATTCTGATATTCAGCGAGGTAATATTCGATGCGCTTCTGACACGCCCTTTTTCGACGACCGCTTCACCGCATACGCCGATACGGTGACCGCCCGCTGCGGTGATAAATCCGTTTCCGATGTCGTCGGTATGCTTGTACACCGAGTAGCTGCATAATCGAGCAAATGAGTCCTTCATCTCCGAATAGCTCACAATGCATATATTATTAGTGCTGACGTTAGCGCCTGCGGCAATTAGATTTCCGTCTGTTTTAACGTAATATGGAGTATTCAGAAGATATATCAGGATCGGTTGCTCTGCGCGAATGCGAACCTCACACACTGAGTCAAAATTTTCCGATACGGCATGGGCGGCAGCCTTTGATACGCATTCTACAGCATTGAAAGCTGTCTGCCGCTGAAACGCGGGATCTTTCATTATTAACATCTCCCCGGTATTCTTGTTAAAAGCTTTGCTTTCAACAAGCAGACATAAGCCCTAGGCTTGTGTGTCCGGTGGTGGATCTAAGCTCCTACCGAACGTGGAATAGAACCTGCCGCCTTAAAGTCGGGGGACATTCCCTCTTTGGTTATATTATATGAACGCACTCGGCGCAGTATTACTCACTTACTCAAACTTCCCGCTTGCTTTTTAACCAAAGTTTTCGCCAAGGCTTTTGGTGTGGATTATAAAACAGTCAGGTGGGCAGGCTGTTCACGAAAGGCGAAACGCGGGAGTGACTTGGAAGTTATAGTGAACGACATTTGAAATATCCTATTTAGTCGGTGGTCTTGATCTAGAAAAAAGGAATGGGCAAATTACCGTTATGCAGATGATTCGTCTATGACTTTTACCAACCGCTCTATCGCCGCGAGGCGACCTACTTTTGCTGCGCGAGAAAAGTAGGCAAAAGCGCGCTTAAGAGGGGGAGCGCCAAAAGTGGTATGGGGGCTTGGGTTGTCGCTCCCCCTCTTAAGAATCTCCCCCTAAAGTTAATCACCGCAGATTTGTCTAAATCGTACCTACGTTATTTTAGAGGTATCCCAGAGTTTACATCAGGCGATTATTAATGTCGTTTACTATAAATATGGATTGCCGGAACTTGCCTGCAGGCGCACGCCTGCCTGTGTTACAAAAATGTAAATTTTACAAAAAAATAGTGATTTCTATGTATGCTTATGGTATAATAAAATATGTATGAAAATTTGAAGCAGGAGGGGATAACCATGGGTAACAGAGCTGCCGCAGGGACTCGGCATTATTGGTACAAGGCTTTTTTACTCGGAATGCTTTTGTCAGCAGCATTCTTTATTCCATATATTGTCATCGGACACGGCTATTTTCTATATTACGGTGATTTTAATGTGCAGCAGGTTCCGTTCTATCAGATGGTTCATGATGCGATTCGAAACGGAGAATGGCAGTGGTCGAATACTACCGACTTAGGATCTCAGGTCATCGGGTCTTATACGTTCTATTTGCTGGGCAGCCCGTTTTTTTGGCTGACGCTGCCGTTTCCGAGCAAAATGTTGCCGCATCTTATGGGACCGCTGCTGATACTGAAGTTTTCGTGCGCGTCGCTTACAGGATATATTTATCTCAGAAGATATGTCAGGGATAAAAACTTTGCAGTCATAGGCGGCTTGCTTTACGCATTTTCAGGCTTTTCGGTATATAATGTTTTCTTTAATCATTTTCATGAGGCGATCATAACATTTCCGCTGCTGCTGGCTGCTATTGATGAGTACATGATCAACAAGCGAAGAGGTGTCGTTGCGCTGGCTGTGTTTGCGTCGTGTCTAGTGAATTATTATTTTTTTGTGGGAATGGTTGCGTTTGTAATTATATATTGGTTCGTCAGAATGTTTGACGGAAGCTATGACTTGAAGGGCAGCGATTTTTTGCCGCTGGCTTTTGAGGTCGTGGTTGGATTTGCCGCAACCGGCGTCCTTATCGTGCCTACGGTTCTGTATGTTACTCAGAACCCGAGAATAAATGATTTCCCTCAAGGCTACGGCGCTTTGGTCTACGGCTCCGAGCAGCGGTATCTCCATATCCTTTCATCGCTGTTCTTCCCGCCGGATATTCCCGCGCGCCCGAACTTTACTCCCGATTCAAACTCAAAATGGGCGTCGATCGCTGCATGGCTTCCGCTTTTCGGTATGACCGGAGTGATAGCGTTTTTGCAGAGTAAGAGCAAAAGCTGGCTGAAGCGTCTTCTTCCGTTTTTGCTGATCTGCGCGTTTGTTCCGATACTCAATGCGATCTTTCAGATGTTCATAATGTCGTATTATGCGCGCTGGTTCTACATGCTGACTTTGATGATGGCGCTTGCAACGATCAAAGCTTTGGAAAATACACGGACGAAGTGGCAGCCTGCGATTCGTTTGTCGCTGGTTATCACGACTGCGATAACCATTCTTATCGGTCTGCTTCCAAACGGAAATACCGACGAGGACGCAGAACTCTGGGATACGATCGGTCTGGAGGATTACGACGACAGATTCTGGGTGTACTGCGCAATTGCGCTGTTTTCGATCGCCGCCGTTACGCTGCTTATCAGAACTCTCAGGATCGACCGCAAAAAATTCTATATTAAAGCCACCTGCATTCTGAGCGTGACAGCTGTTATATATTCGGGATATCTTATCGGGCTTGGAAAGTCCCACAGCTACAATGTCGATGAATTTATTATTCCGTATGCGCTGAACAACGGAGATGAGCTGACGATCGACAGAGATGAACTCAAGACTGTCCGCAGCGATTTCTACGAGTCTATGGACAATATGGGAATGTTCTGGCAGATCCCCACAATTCAGGCTTTTCAGAGCATTGTACCCGGGTCGATATATGAGTTTTATCCCTCGGTCGGTGTGACACGTGACGTAGGTTCCCGACCCGAGGTCGATTATTACGGCTTGAGAAGCCTGCTTTCGGTCAAATATCTTTTTGACTGCGTTGTTGATGATGACGACGATTTCAAAAACGATGAGGGTAAAACACGTATGCCCGGATACAAATATATCGATACCGAGAACGGCTTTGATGTGTATGAAAACAGATATTATATACCGTATGGATTCTGGTATAACAACTATGTGACTGAAGATGAATATTATTATCTTGATGAGAACAAACGTCATCTGCTCCTTCTAAAGGCTATGGTGCTGACAGAGGAGCAGGCGGAGAAATACAGCGGCATTATGAATCATATGACCGATTATGAAACAGCGGAATATTCATCAAAAAAATACAAGAGTGACTGCCGAATACTGAAAGCACATACAGCAACTGAATTCAGCTACGGCAAAAATTCCTTCCATGCCAAGATAACCGTTCCGTCTCACGAGGGCGAAAAGCTTGTCTTCTTCAGCATTCCATATGAAAAGGGCTGGAGTGCGACCGTGAACGGCGTTCCCGCAGAGATAGAGAAGGTGAATATTGGTTTCATGGCGGTCAAGGTGAAGCCTGAAATTGAAAATGATATAGTGTTCACATACAGAACTCCCGGCTTATACGAAGGTGCGGCTGTTACGGCTGTATCAATACTGCTGTATATCGCATATGTCATAATCTCAAAGAAAAAGAATAAATTAAAGCCCCGCATAAAGCTTCGCAAAAGCTATAAGGTTGCCGCAGTCGGCCCGCAGGACGAATTGGGCGAACGCTACAAGCATCTCAAAGTCGGCACCAATCCTATGAAGAAGCGAAAAACGGAGCAGCAGGCTCAGGAAATCGAAAACGCCGAGAGATTTGCAGAAACAGAAAATGATGAGAATGGATCGAGTGAAACGCAGGACGATGCGTCGGAAAGCACCGATACCAACCTCGGAAACGATAACAGCGATAAAACGGAGTAACCGGAAGGATCGGACGGATCGATACGCAACGAGGATAACTCGGAACCTTCGGAATCGACCGAGAGCTGATCGCGTAAATAATATTTATCGATAAATAGAACGATAAATATGCAGACGAATACACCGATAAACAATGTCTGCTTGTTAAAGGCAGATCTTTGAATATCGTTTTTTATCCCGTATTTAATGGAGAACTATTATTATGACAGCATTGGATGATTTGATTTTAAGCTATAAAGATGAATTCTTACACGACCTCGATGAACTTCTGCGGATACAGTCGGTTTCCGCAGAAGGCGCAGATGTGCCGAGTCAGGCGCTGGAGTGGATGCTTCAAAAAGCCGAAAGCTTCGGACTCAAGACGAAAAATATAGATGGTATCGCAGGTCACGCAGAGTATGGAGAGGGCGAGAGGATCTGCGGGGTTCTGACTCACCTTGATGTTGTTCCCGTCAACAGAAAGGATTGGTCGTGCGAACCGTTTGCTCTGACCCGAAAAGACGGCAGAATGTTCGGAAGAGGCGTATGTGACGATAAAGGTCCCGCTCTGGCTGCTCTTTATTGCCTGCGTGCGTTGAAAGAAAGCGGCTCAAAAGGAAATCGTGTCAGGGTGATATTCGGTACCTCCGAGGAGATCGGTATGCAGGATATGACCACGTATTTCGAAAATGAGCCTGTGCCGGATATGAGCTTTACGCCCGACAGTGAATATGGGATATGCCGCGCCGAAAAAGGCATAATGCATATCGAAATATCTTCGGAAAAAGCCAACAACACTGCGCTGATGCAGTTTATTGCGGGAAGTGCAAATAATGTTGTTCCCGATACGGCTTATGCGATACTTGACTGCAGCGATTATGAGGAAAATAATATCCAGCGCCTTGCTGACGCACACGGCAAAGGAGCGTTCGATCTTCGGTTCACTATAGACGGACTCAAAGTAACTGCACATGGCAAGGCCGCGCACGCCTGCGAACCTCATAAAGGCGTAAATGCTGCTGCAGCGCTGGCAGAGGTCATTTGTCCTGTTTTGGGCGCTGAGGCGGTAGGCGATCTGTGCACATTTATAAATTATTGCATCGGCAGAGAAACTAACGGCAGGTCGATGGGTATCAAAATGAGAGATTCCGTGTCGGGCGAGCTGACGCTGACGCTTTCTCGTGTTCATATAACCGAGCGTGAAGCCAAGGCTGTGATCGATGTGCGATACCCCGTGTCGTTCCTCGAAGAGGTGGTGCTTTATCAGATAAGAAAGGTCGCTGCGCGAGAAGGACTCAAGGTAACGCTGCTTGACGGTGAAAAGCCGCTGTCGCTGGACGAAAATGCGCCGATCGTTCGTGTTCTCGAAGAGGCCTATGAGAGCGTGACGGGCGAAAAGCCTGATCTGTACACTACGGGCGGAGGCACCTACGCACGAATGCTGGGCGGAAAGGGCGTCGCTTTCGGTCCGACATTCAAGGGCGATGATACACGTATCCATAATTCCGATGAGTCGATCGATGAAGAAAACTTCTTTAAGCATTTCAGGATCTGCATGGCGGCGATGAAAGGTCTTTTTGAGTACGGCGAATAAGATGGCAGCCGCCGAAATATAACCACAGAGAGAATGTTCCCGGGGTCTCACCTGCCGGCTCGGTCGGTGCTGTTGCTTTGCGGCAACGTCTGCCACCGGCAGACCGCCCCCTCTATAGGCGGCGAGGAACATCCCATGTTCAGCAGAAGTTTAGATCTCTTGCTGAACGCACAAGCCTACGGCTTATGTCTGCTTGTTGAAAGCAGAGCTTTTAAAGGAGAGTGAAGCATTTATGAGCGCAGAAATATTTATAAAAAACGAAGCAAAAAATCGGCTTAGAGGAAAATGGATCGAAAGCATTGTCGGTATGCTTGTTCTGTTGTTTATGCCGATGATAACACTTTTGTTTGTTATGACGGCATATGGCATAATCGACGATGTGGAAGACTTCGGGGATATCTTTACTACAGAACCGATGAAGGGCGTTTTCTTTGTTGCGCTGCATTTGCTTGCAGTGGCTTCACTGATCTTGCTGTCGCCGCTGTACCCGGGATTTGCAAGGCTCTACTCAAAAGCTGCAGCAGGCGAAGATACGCAGCTGAGCGATATGTTCTATTTTTATGATAACAAACACCTTTATAAAACTGCGCTTTCATTTATGTCGGGATTATTGGTGAAGGGTGCAGCTATCTTCATGGCTTGCGAGCTGCCCGCGCTCATGACGCTGCTTGCTTCTGACAGCAGCGAAGCGATCACAACTATCGGTTACATTCTTGCGTTTATCGGCGCTGTTGGTGCATTTGCAATTGTACACCGTTTTGCTTTTTCGGTAATGCTGTTTTCATACTATAATTACGATCATTCGGCAGCTGTCAAAACAGGCGCTGCAGTTGCCCGCGCGAGTGTTTCTAAGCTTTTGAAGCTTTCGGTCACGTTCATCCCGTGGATGCTTCTCACCTTTTTTGTTGTACCGTTTCTGTATATTTTTCCGTATATGACCTGTTCGTATTTTGTTTCACTTAAATATCTTATCACCGATTACCGCAGGACTGCCGAGATCAATTCTGCGCCGATAGCAGATGAAATCATTGCTAATAAGGAAATCACCAATATTGTCGATGAAAAAACCGACAACGCTCTTGATGAAAGTGTCAACAAAAACGCCGATGGATCCACCGATAAAAATACAGATAACTCCGATAATGATCCTGCATCTGACGGTATCGCTGAAGAGAGACCGGCTTCCGAAAGCAACGACGATATGCCTGCTGTTGACACGGAATAAACAATACATCACACGGAGAGGACAGCGCCATGACAGTATCACTTTGCGTAATTGCATACAACGAGGAAGAGCGTCTGAGCGGACTGCTTGAAGATATTGCGAATCAAACCTATCCTCGAAGCTTAACAGAGCTGGTATTTATAGACAATGGGTCAACCGACACAACGCCCGCTTTGATGGCAAGCTTTGAGCGATTTAATCGTGACTATATGAGGATATGTATCCGTTCACAGGGAAAGTCGAATCAGGCTCACGGCTGGAACACTGCGCTTTGCAATGCAATGGGGGACATCATAATCAGAATAGACGCTCACGCGCGTATTCCGGAGGATTACATTGAGCAGTGCGTTTATGAAATAGAAAACGGCGAATACATAGTAGGCGGCGGCAGACCGTGCATATCGTATCGACATGACGAGTGGAGCGACACTCTGCTCGCAGCGGAGGAGTGCTTGTTTGGCAGTTCGATCATGGGTTATCGCCGCAGGCAAAACGAGAAGAAATACCTTTCGTCGCTGTTTCATGCGGCATACAGGCGTGAGGTGTTTGAAAAGGTCGGAGGGTTCAACGAATACCTCGGCAGGACGGAGGACAACGAGCTTCACTACCGAATGAGAAAAAAAGGCTACCGTTTTGCGTGCTGTCCAAACATCACCTCGAATCAATATATCCGAGGCTCCTTCAAGGCGATGCTGCGGCAAAAGTGGTCGAACGGCTTGTGGATCGGGCTGACGTGTTTTGTGAGTCCGTGCTGTCTGTCGGTGCTTCATTTTGCTCCTTTAGGATGGGTTCTCGCTTTGCTGATAACCGTCATTATGGCGATAAAAGGCAGCGTGCGGCTTTTGGGACTGCTTTTGATCGCATATATTTTGTTTGACGCCGCGATCACGCTCTCGGCATTTGCTTTCAATGGGTTCAACAAATACAAGCCTCTGTTGTTTTTAATGTTCCCGGCTCTTCATCTAAGCTATGGATTGGGTACGCTTTGCGGCATTTTAGCAGGCATTCCGTGGAAAGCCGCACACCCCTCCGCCGAAGCGAAAAAGCAGATACGCAGAGTGAAACGTGCTGTCAGAGAGAATACTATTTGTGACGAAGAGTGATTGATAAGTTATTTACAAAACTATATATTAAAAGCTCTGCTTTAAACAAGCAAAGACAAAGCCAAAGGCTTTGTGAGTTCAGTAGGGGATTTATACCCCTACTGAACGTGGGGATGGAACCCGCCGCCTATAGAGGGTGCGGGTCTCCTGTGGAGACCTCTGCGCAGCAGAAGCACCGACCGAG
>CACZCM010000020.1 GCA_902779615.1 uncultured Ruminococcus sp.
ATAATAGCATATATATAATGAAAAGCAGACAAATTCGCAGCAGTATCTGATCCTACACCGTATAATCCTCAAGCGCTCGGCTCATTGCTTTTGCTCCCGTAACTTCAACGCCTTCACTCAGCATTTTTCGGTCGAGAGGAGTGAGATCTTTCACGATCACCTCAGTCACCAGAAAGGGTTCTTCTGCGCCTTCCTCATAACAGGCGACCCGACCGCCGTAATCCTTGAAAATATATCGGTGTACAGTCGGTTCCTGCGGCGGCTCCGATGCCTGCGCACTGATAAAATATATTGCGGTGACTAATAGTATGCATACCGCTGCTGCGACAATTATCTTTTTGTATTTATTCATGCAGTTTTCCACCTTCATTATTATTATCGCCCCGAAATCGACTCAATATGTGATTTTGCACAATTAGAAATATTTATAAACAAAATTTTGAGGGTTTAGGATATTTATTTTTTGAAAAAAAAATGATATAATATGTTTTAAGGATCATTTACGGTTTAGTGCTGCCGATCGAGCCGCTTTGTGACCGCAGGTTTTATTATTCTATGGATTTGGTATATGATGCGTCTGACATCTGACAAATGACTTCGCAGCCGTTGTGTTTTTACGGCAAATTGAAGGAGGATTTTTATAGTGAGAAAAACTGATATTTCGGATTTCTCCGATTATTCGGATATTCCCGAAGAGAGCAGGGGGAGAGAGTATGCCCAGGCAGCAGGCTCTGCTGTTAAGGGTACTTTTCTGTTGATTTGGCGTGCGTTTCTTACGCTTCTTTCTGTTCTTGTAATTGCAGGAATAATTATCGGGGTATCCATGGTACTGTACATCGCGAGTATTGCTCGAGAACCGACAGGCATTGATCTCCACAGCGCAAAGCTGAACGAAACAAGCTACATCTACACATACGACAAAGACGGCAAGGCTCAGCAGTATATGCAGCTTTATACTTCCGAGAACCGTGTCATGGTGCCGTTTGACGATATCCCAGACAATATGAAAAAAGCGATCGTTTCGATCGAGGACAAGCGTTTCTACAAGCATCACGGTGTTGACTGGTACCGTACCGGAGGCGCTATTTTCAGATTGTCAACGGGTACGGGTCAGTTCGGTGGTTCGACGCTCACTCAGCAGCTCATCAAAAACATCACCAATGAGAAGGAAGTCAGCATCAACCGTAAACTGAAGGAGATCTTCCGCGCGCTGAACCTTGAGCGTGAATTCACGAAAGACGAGATACTTGAGGCATACCTTAATACCGTAAACTTCGGCGGCAACAACAACGGGATCCAGGCAGCTGCCACCGCTTATTTCAACAAGGACGTTAAGGATCTTTCTTTGGCGGAATGCGCTGCGATCGTTGGTATCACTCAGAACCCGAGCCGCTACAATCCTTTGATCTTCCCCGAAGAGAATAAAGAACGCCGTGAAACGGTGCTTTGGAGTATGTACGAAAACGGCGAGATATCTCAGAAGGAATATGACGACGCAATGAAAGAGTCGGAAACTATGACGTTTGTAGACCCGAACTCGTACATTGACGAAGAGGAAGAGCAGGTCGATATCGAGGAGATACAGAACTGGTATATTGATACGCTCTTCAACGATCTGAAATCCGACTTGGCAGAGTACCTTGACATCAGCGAGGACGCAGCGTCACTGAAGATCTATACCGAAGGTTTGAAGGTCTACTGCGCAATGGATCTGGACGTTCAGACTCAGGCAGAAAATACGATCAAGAACTATTTTAAGGCAGGAGCGGGTCTGGCAGACCCGGAGCTTCAGTGCGGCTTCTGCATGATGGATTTTGACGGGCGGATCATATCTATCGTCGGTTCAAGCAAAGAAAAAGAAGTAAACCTCGAGTGGAACAGAGCCGTTGACTCTGCTTTGCAGCCGGGTTCTACGATCAAGGGCGTAACGGCATATCCGCTTGCCATCAACAACGGCAGTCTTTATTATTCATCTATAGTTCACGATGTTCCGCTCGATAACTGGTTCCAGGATACGGGCGCGGCAGGTCCTAACAACTGGTATATGTCGTATAACGGCGATATGCTCCTGCCGACTGCGCTTGAAATGTCTGCAAACTGTCCGCCGGCACAGGTGCTCGTAAATCAGGTGGATCCTAATGGCGGTGACGGTGTGCGTTACGCATATGATTATGTTACCAATAAGCTTGGCTGGACTCATCTTAATTATGAGATCGACTCACAGAACACGGCAGGTCTTGCGATCGGTGGATTTAACGGCGGTGTTACTGTCAGAGAGATGGCGAATTCTTACACGCTTCTCGGAAACGGCGGCAAGTCCTACAAGCCCTACACCTATTATTACGTGACCGATTCCGAGGATAACATCATTTTCGACAACAGAGAGCAGGATCCTATTCAGGCTCTGACAGAAGAAACGGCAGCAATCATGAACAGACTGCTCAATTTCAACGTTCAGACCTCTCACTCGACCAACGCAGGCGAAACAAGGATAAAGGGCTGGGATATCATCGGCAAAACAGGTACGACCGACGCCGATAACGACTCTTGGTTCTGCGGCTGTTCGCCATATGCTTCCGCCGCTATATGGGTCGGATACGATACGCCGAGAACAGTTCCCGATGCGACAGTTGCAACGAAGCTTTGGAAAGTATTGATGGAGCAGTACCTCAAGGGCAAGGAGCCTAAGGAATATACCTTCCCCGATGGGCTTGTTGTGGCAAAATACTGCCCGTATACCGGATTGCTCGCCAATACAGGCTGCGGCGGCGGTTATTACGGATACTACAACCCAAGCAACCTTCCCGAATACTGCACATATCACGGCGGATTCAACGAGCCGTTCCAGACCTGGGGCGATATCCACGCTAACGATGCGCAAAACACCGTCAGCGTGGCGGCAACGTCCTCGGGCAGTGAGTACACAGACGACAACTACAATTACAACAACAACTACTACGACAACAACCAGAATACTGCACCGCAGAATAACAATAACCAGTACGACGGCGGCGATTATGATTATGACGGCGGCGACTACGATTACGATGCGGATTATGACGACGGCGATTATTCGGGCGGCGATGTTGGTGACGTAGGAGGCGATGTAGGCGGCGACGTTTCTCCTGCGGAGGTACCTGCCGAGGTTCCGGAGGCACCCGCAGCAGAGGTTCCCGCAGCACCGGCAGCCGAGGCGCCTGCAGCGGAAGCACCTGCCGCAGACGGCGGAGAATGATGCATTCATAACAGACCGAACCCGAGCGCGATCGTTTTGGCTGATCGCTGCTATGACGGTCGCGGGTTGTACAATTGAAAATAGTTTATAGGGACGCTTTTCTTAAGGCGTCCCTTTTGTATTTGTTGGAATTAAAAGCTATGCTTTAAACAAGCAGACAGGAAGTTGTGTCTTAGTGCATTCGGTAGGACATTACCCCTACTGAACGTTTGATGTGCCCCAACCGATGGGGATACCCGGTGGTCACACGCACTCAAATCCTTTCGGTGCGGGTGTATCTTTCGGTTAAAGCAAAGTTTGACGAAACTTTCCCGTGCCCCTCTGTCGCCGGGGCGGGCGAGGTGATTTTGATGTGCGGCAAACGTACCCAAAAACTCACTCAAGGGGCGGCGAGTCGCCGCTGACAGCTGCGTCCGACTTTATTGTTTAATTTAGTTCGCTCCCGCATTTGGATTTTATGTATCGACAACCTGCCCCTCCCTTGAGAATCCCGCCCCGCCTATTTTGCTGCCGCGCCAATACTTTTTGAGATATGCAGCCGCCGGATTTCGCGTGGTCATGCTTATCAAATCGTTGGCGCTTACGCGCCAAAGGGTAGGACATTTTCGAGTGGATCGTCTGCTGTTTACTGCGATCGGGAACTTCGAAAATGGCAAGCAAAATGAGCGCTAAGTACGAATGATGTGATTTGATCAGTGTTCCTTACTGCTCACTTTTTCTTTTGACAGAAAGTGTATCACTCTGCCGAAGCGGGCAGCATATTCCTGCAGTAATTAAAAGTAAGATTACAGATAAAGACGGTTCGAAACAAATTATGCAGGATTTGAAAAATAAAAATGCATTTTTGCAAGTCAATTATTGACATTTGGATTATTTGGGTATATAATCGTATTTGTAAGGAAAGACTTCTCCTCGGCCGATTCAAATGTTATTTTTTATGTCGGCAGGCGGGGAGTTGTGATACTATTAAGGAGATGTATTTTTCGTGTTGGATATCAAGATCACTAAAACAACAGCGCCTAAGGAGAAGCCCGAGCCGGGCAAGCCGCTTGGCTTCGGCAAGATCTTTACCGACCATATGTTCATTATGAACTATACCGAGGGAAAGGGTTGGCATGATCCGAGGATCGTTCCGTTCCAGAATCTCAGTCTCTCGCCTGCGGCTATGGTGTATCACTACGGTCAGGAGATGTTTGAGGGCTTGAAGGCATATAAGGGCGACAGCGGCGAAGTTTACCTGTTCAGACCCGACAAAAACGCAGAGAGAGCGCAGCAGACGAACGACCGTCTGTGCATTCCGAGGATACCTGTTGACGATTTTGTTCAGGCATGTAAGGCGGTAGTCGAGGTGGACAAAGATTGGATCCCCACCGATCCCGGAACATCGCTTTACGTTCGTCCGTTCATTATTGCTACCGATGAGTTCCTGGGCGTTGCTCCCTCCCAAACATATCTGTTTATGGTGATCCTTGCTCCCAGCGGTGCATATTATGAGAGCGGACTCGATCCTGTTGGCATCTGGATAGAGGACGAATATGTTCGTGCAGTCAGAGGCGGTATGGGTTTTGCGAAGACGGGCGGCAACTACGCTGCAAGCCTTATTGGTCAGGTGAAGGCGCACAACGACAATTATTCACAGGTGCTCTGGCTTGACGGTGTAGAAAGAAAGTATATTGAAGAGGTAGGCTCGATGAACATCTTCTTCAAGATAGACGGCAAGGTAGTTACTCCTATGCTCAACGGTTCTATTCTTCCCGGTGTTACAAGAAACTCCACGATCGAGCTTTGCAAAAAGTGGGGCCTTGAGGTTGAGGAGAGAAGGATCTCCGTTGACGAGCTGATCGAGGCTCAGAAGAACGGCAAGCTTGAAGAGGTATTCGGTACAGGTACTGCTGCTGTTATTTCGCCTGTAGGCAAGCTGAGATATGAAGACGAGGTCATGATCATCAACAACGGCGAGATCGGAGAGCTTAGCCAGAAGCTTTACGACACAATGACAGGCATTCAGTATGGAAAGCTTGATGATCCGTTCGGCTGGAGAGTCAGAGTTTGCTGATAAATGATAAAAGATAAATAGTTTAAAAAACCGCAGGGTATGGCAGTGATCTTTCCTGCGGTTTTTTGTTTAAAATGGTAAATGTTAAACCTCGAAATGCCCGGAGGAAGTGACAGGAGCAATGACGGAAGTCTTATAACGGCAGGTGGAATTTCTATCGCCTCAAAAGGCGGCGGGGCTTATCCCATATGAACTAACTTAAATAGTTACTATATCGCCTTGGAGCGGCGAGGACAATTTGTTCTTGTCGTTAGTAGGGGACGCTTTCTGCCAAAGCGTCCCCTCTTCCAAAACAATCCACCGGATCGTTTTGGAATTCACCACTTGCAAAGGGCTGGAGTGTGCCTCCGGCGGGCGGGACTCCGGTCCCACCTGCCGGTTCGGTCGGTGCTTCTGCTGCGCAGAGGTCTCCCCCGGAGACCCGCACCCCTGCACCCTGCCCGCTTTTTGAAAAAAGCGGGGCAAAAACTTCAAACTAAGCTCTATCGGACTTAAGTTAGTTCAAATGGGGGCGTATCCCGCATTCAGCAGAGGTATAAATGCGCGGTCGAGCGCATAAAGCTTTCGGTTTTATTTTGGCTTGTTTGAAGCAGAGCTTTTGATTATAAATGCGATTTGAAATTTTGTATTAACTATTGACAATATAACGGTGCATTTGTTATAATAATTTATGTAGATTACTCTGCATGAGTGCGCTCTGTGTGAGTCAGAATGTATATTGTATGTCAACGCCATGTTTCCTGTGCAAATATGTTTGGAGGGAGGGAAGAGGACTGGTTGCATGAACGATGACGCAGAATGCTTCTTTTGGAGTGCAGGGTTCTAAATTTTAACAAGGAGATTTTCTGTATGGCGAAAAAGAAAATTAAGGCAAGCCTAAAGCGCAGTGCTGCTGTTATTTCCTCGCTTGCGCTGCTTATGTCGTTTACCGGACCGGTCTATATGCAGGCAGACGCTGCAGTCGCAGACGCCGTGGCTTCAACTGCCGAAGACGGACGTGCCAGCAAAATGTATATCTACGATGAATACGGAAACGATATTTCGGATTCACCGATAGTATATCTTGATAACTCGTCGGCAGCAGGACAGCCTACATCAACAACAGTAACGGTAAAGATAGTAAATCCCGACAGACCCGTTGACGAATACATCAAGGGCTGGATGCCCGACGGCGGTTCGACGATCAAAAATGCCAATATCTCGGCAAGCTGGATCGCTCAGTGCTACGATCCCGATGATCCCGGAACGTTCATCGGCATTTGTCAGATAAACGCCTGCAATGTGACTTATCCCGAGGTTGCCGATCCCTATACGGGGACAAAAACAACGGTAAGAACAGAAGAACCATTTACTCCCGGAAAAACATATGTGATCTTCACATCACAGCACGGTGATGTCAGCCGTCAGCTCGATGTTGTTGTTCAGGAGCCTGCAACGGACTTTAATGTTTATTCCACATCATCAACAAATTCGAAAATTAAGCGTAATCTTAATGACGACAACTTCGAGAACAAAGACCCTGGTATGCTTGTAACGGCGAACCATAAGTACCAGTTTACATATGATCTTGTTACAGAGCACCCAAAAGCAAACCCCGATTACCTCGACAAGGTTGAATGGTATGTGTTCGAGAGTGAAGACGACGGCGATACACCCTCAAACTTCAGGCCGACCGATCTGGCGGAGATAAGCCAGGACGGTGTATTTACGCCGAAGGCGAACGGCGTTGTTTGGGTCGTAGGTGTTCTTGCGCCGACAGCAAAAGCTGCAAGAAAGCAGGAGATGGTCAATAAGGCGATCGCTAGCGGGCTGCTCACAGAGGACGAGATCACCCGAATGACGGTTGACGAATACCTCAAGAGGTGGACCGGCGACAATCTGAACGATGTATATTCTCTCAGAAACCAATCCAATCTCATTAAATATTATTTCTCAACTCCGGCTGCGCCGTTCAATCAAATTGTAACCGACCGTCCGTTTGCAGTCGGTGAGAAGCACAGATGGATCTGGCCTTATAATGTAGATAAGGATACCGGCGCAATAACCGGTCATAAAGTTGACAAGGACGGAAATCCCGAGTACGCAGAAACAAAGGTCAACTACGAAGGTATTCGCGACGGATACTACGGACTGAAGGAAGGCTATTATCTTCGCAGTACGGAATACAAGGGCAAAGTTATTAATGTGCTTGCTCAGGATCCGAAGAGAGACTCATACGGCAACATCAAGTATCTGCCGGTCATCAATACTCCAAAGTTCATCAGTGTAACTATTCGTAAGCAGAATCCCGCAAAGGATCTGCGAATCTCAAAATATCCCGATTATATGGAACCGGGCGAGATTTCACAGCTAGAGATCGTGCCTACTCCGACTCATAACGCAAACGAGGCGGGCTATGAAGCAGGCGCAACAGACGAATGGAGATGGGTATCGGAAAATCCAGATATCGTATCGGTTGACGAAAACGGCGTTGTTACCGCCCATAAGGAAGGTACTGCGTCAATAAAAGTTTACGGTGAAACTCAGCGTGACGACGGTTCTTACGTTTCTGCAGGCTGCACCGTACAGGTAATCACTAAGGCAACTGCTATTACTGTAACACCTTCTCCAACGTCAACTCGTATCGGTGTTCCGGTTGAATTGACAGCGACCTCCATGCCCGATGATGCGAGCGACAGGATCATCTGGGAATCCACAGATCCCAATGTTGCAACTGTTACTGCCGATGTAACGGGCGCATACACAAACGTTCAGAAGGCAAGAGTAGTCGGCGTATCGGTTGGTACGTGTGAGATCATTGCAAAGAGTGAAGCAAGCGGCGTTGAGGCTAACCGATGCAAGGTTACGGTAACACCGAGAAACGAATCCGACGCGCTGAAGCTTACTACTCCGACGGCAACTGGCACAACTGATGTATTGAACGATCTTGATCTTTTCACATTCCATGAGCTTACCATCAACGGCAGACTCGTTGCAGATGACGGTGAAACATCGGCCGATGATACGGTACACTGGGAAGTGGAAGATAATGACGAGCGTGTTTCCATAGAATCGGAAACAGCCGAATCTATAACCCTCAGAGGTCAGATCGCAGGTACCGTTACACTTAAGGCTATGTCGCAGGCTCAGTATGAGGAATGGCATAACAACAACGGTCCTGTTCCTCCAACACTGAAAACGGTAACTATCAATGTTAAGAGATCTTGCGATAAGATCAATATCACCCGCAACGGTCAAACTCTCCAGCAGAAAAACCTCAATGTCAACAACGGTTTACAGCTTGAAGCTGATCTTCTTGTTGACGGAAACTTCCCTCATGACCATGATGATGAAGTCAGCTACTGGATGTCGAGCGATCCGGAGATCGTAACTGTTGACAATAACGGATACGTAACGGCAAAGAGAAACGGTCGGGCAGATGTATACGCATACAGCAAGTCAGGCGTTTCCGGCAAAGTTACTATCAATTCATTTACAACGACTTCTGCAAGCGTTGTTGCTCAGGGCGCTTCGGTTCAGGACGGCGTTCTGACAAAGGAGCTTGTAACAAGCAACGCTCTGACCGCAACATATAAATTCGGATCTACTATCAAGGATCAGACTAATAAGGCTATAACCGGAGTTGACTGCCGATGGACTTCCTCTAACCCCGATGTAGCAACGGTAGACGACACAGGTCTTCTTACAGCAACTGATGTCGGAGAAACTGTTATCACTCTTTATTCGGGTACTCTTAGAGAGGAATGCCTCGTTAAGGTATCCGCACCGATTACAGCAGCAAGCTGCGATACTATCGCGCCTATTCTTTATACACCTTCAATTTCAAGCTACGAGCCTCACCCGACCTTCAAGGTTTATTCCTTCGATGAAAACGGCAATACGACCGAGAAGCACGAGCTTGTTGAAAACCTTGATTATGAGATCAGCTATCAGGGCAACACAACGGTAAATAATCAGGCAAAGATCATAATCACAGGTATCGGTCAGTATCAGGGCCGCAAGGAAGTAGCGTTTGCGATCGCTCCAAGACCTATGGACGACGATGATATCACGATCAGCTATGAAACAACAAAGCAGTGCATGAAGAAGGCTACCATTCAGGATAATCTGAATGTTCAGTGCTCCAACGTTCGTCTTGAAGAAGGCGTAGATTATAAGGTAGCTTACTCCAACAACACAAAGGTGACAAAGAATGGCGAAGTTGCCACCATGACAATTACCGGTCAGGGCAAGTATACCGGTTCTGTCAAGAAGGAATTTGTGATCGTCTGCGACCATCATGAGATCCTTAACCCTGTAATCACACCTGCAACTTACACCGAGCCGGGCGATGAGTTCGGAACATGTGCAATTTGCGGTGAGAAGGATGTTCACAATCCGATTCCGCCGCTCTCCGTTTCTGAGAACCCGGCTACGGATATATCATTCGAAAGACAGTTCTACGGAGTGGAAGCTCCGAAGGGCGAAATAGTTATTACTCCCGTACTTGTAGGCACAGATCCCACAAAGCCCGCAACAGATACTTTGAAATGGACTTCCTCCAATCCGAAGGTCGCTTCGGTAGAGGCTGAGCGTGACGCAGACGGCAACCTCACCGGCAATGCTATTGTAAAGGCATCGTCAAAGGGTTCGACAACGATCACCGTATTTGGTGAGATCGAAGGCGTAACCGCATCCTGCGAGGTCAAGGTGCTCACTCCCCTTACGAAGATCAATCTTGTAAGCAATAGCGTCGAAACAAGAGTCAGCGTTCCCGTTGAAGTAAATGCTGTTGTTGAGCCTGCTGCTACCGAGGACGAGCTTGTATGGAGCATTCAGGACGAGAGCGTTGCAACGGTAGAGCCTGGAACGGCTAAGGGCGGACTGACAGCTGTTATTACCGGCGTCAGGAAAGGTACAACAAGAGTTATTGTAAAAGGCAAATATACAAACATCACAAATACATTTGAGGTCAAGGTAACTGACAAGATCGAATCCGACATGATCACTATTACCGCACAGAAGGGCAGCAATACAGACGAGCAGGACAGAATACCCGCAGGTATCAACGGCAGCATTCCGACCTACAAATGCTTCACAAATGACAACATCAAGTTCAACGCGCTGCTGACAGACGAAACAGGCGGAAGCGCTGACGGTACTGTTATCTGGAAGGTAACAAACAACGCAGGCAATAACGTAACTGCAGGTCAGGACGAAAAGACCGGCGAGGAACTGTTCGATATCACAAAAGATTTCGAAGGACTTACATTCCCGATCCATGCGGCTTCGCTCGGCAATGTTACGATCACTGCCACTTCAAAGGATAATCCGAGCATCAGCTTCTCGTTCAATCTTGAGATAGCTAAGCGCTGCGATACTATCACGATTACAGATAACTCCGAGAAAGCGCTCAGAGGAAAATCTCTGAATATCGGCGATACGCTGTATGCGCAGGTTGTCCTCAAGACTTTGGACCCGACATATCCGTATGATCACGGCGATGAGGTCAAGAGCTGGACGTCTTCCGATGAGTCAGTCGCAACGGTTGACAATACCGGTAAGATCACGGCTGTTGCGAACGGCGATGCAACGATCAGAGTAACTGCCCTTTCGGGTCAGTCGGCAACTCTCCCTGTAAAGGTGTTCACAACCACAAGCGTGTATATTAACGGACTTGAAGCTTCACCGGACGGATCTCTCCCCATTTCCGAGAAGGAAATGAACAAGACGTTCGATCTCTCTGTTCAGTATTCGGCAGTTGTTCGCGATCAGAACGAGAAGAACGTACAGAACGTTGATTGTGTATGGGTATCCTCCAACACTGATGTTGCTACCGTAGACGCATCTTCGGGCAAAGTGGATCTCCATGATGTTGGTGAAAGTACGATCACTGTTTCTTCAGGCTCAAAGAGCAGATCATTTATTCTGAAGGTCACTGCTCCGTATAGAAATATGATCTATGATCCGATCATTATGTATTATGATCCGAAAGTCAAGGAATACAAGCCGAATGTACAGTTCTTTATGGGCAGCAAGCTCCTGACAGAGGGCACTGATTATGTGATTTCCGAATACAAGAACAATACAGAGATCGGCAAGGCCTCGATGAAGGTAACACTCATGGGCTACTACACCGGCGAAGGCGTTGTCAACTACACGATCAGCAAGCGACCCGTGAGTGATTCAGAGGTAAAGATCAGCAAGATCGATACACAGAATTATACAGGCAAGGCTGTTACTCCGAGCGTAAAGGTAACCTTCAATGGCGTAACTCTTGAAGAAGGCGTTGATTACAACGTTTCTTACAAGAATAATGTCGAAGAAGGCACGGCAACGGCTACTGTTACAGGTAAGGGTAATTACTACACAGGTTCTCAGGCAATAGAGTTTACGATCAAGAAGAACGCTTCGGGATTGATGGGCGATATGGACGATGACGGTACGCTCACATCAGGCGACGCTCTGACAGTACTCAGAAATTCCGTTGGTCTTCAGACACTTGACTCTGCAAAGCTTAAGCTGGCGGATATGGACGGCGACGGCACGATCACATCTGCCGATGCGCTTACAGTTCTTCGTAAGAGTGTAGGTCTTGGATAATTTTTAGACGGATCAATTCCAATCAAATAATAAAGCGGGCAGTACAGATTCAGGTATCGGTACTGCCCGTTTTTTAAATGTCCATAAAATCAAGGCGTGCAGGATAAATGCACGCCTTGAAAAAAAATCAGCCTAAATTTCCCGTAAGATACATAATAACCGATATCGCAGCAAGCGGAGCGGTTTCGGCACGAAGTATTCGTCTTCCGAGTCCAACCGCAGCGCCTCCGTTTTCGATCACGGCATCGACCTCCGACTGCTCAAATCCGCCTTCGCTCCCAATGAACAGTGAGATCGACTTCCCTTTGCCTTCAAGAGCTTTTTTCATAGATATCCCGCCCAGTTCATAGCAAATAACGGCGTCGCTGCCGGCAAGCTTTGCTGCATCTTTGAAGCTTAAAAGCGGTGCGACCGTCGGAATGAATCCTCTTCTTGACTGCATTGCGGCAGCCTTGGCGATCTTATTCCAACGTTCCAGCTTCTTTTTCATCGATTTCTCATCCGGGCGTGATACGCATCTTGCAGACAAAACAGGGACAATTTCTGCCGCACCTAGTTCAACTGCCTTCTGTATGACCATCTCCATTTTCTCGCCCTTTGGCAGTGCTTGATAGAGAGTCAGATGAATATTTGGTTCATGAAGACAGGGCGCATTACTTGTTACTGTTACCGTTACTGCATCGGGCGATATGCTTTCTATCGTGCATTCGTGGCACACCTGGTTTTCATCACAGATTGTGATCCCCTCGCCCAATTTCATTCTGAGAACACGGCTGATGTGATGTGCGTCTTCGCCTGTTATAATATGATGCTGCCCCGTAACATTTTTTGAAAAAAACCATGCCATAATTCTATCACTTCTTAATTAAGGTTAAAATACAGATTCATAAAACCGGTGTCATTGTCAGCAGTTTTTGCTTTTTCCGCCAGTTCTTTGCGCTTATTAACAATTTCGTTTAATATCAAACAGCGTGAATATCGTGCGCAGATAATATAAGGAAAATTAGATATTATCACTATTGCCGACAAGATAAATGCCAGATATGCGGCATTCAAGCTCCATGAACAAATAAAATACAAACAGTTCAGAATTGACCAAAGCTCGATTCTGCATGTGGAGATCAGTACGGCTCTAAGTTGAGCGAGATTTTTCTTTCGAAGTTCAGCTGCGGAAACCTCGGATCTTAACGGATGTCCCGGCAGAGAGCGATACCATTTATCTGCGGAAAAATTTTCAACATAAAAGTCGCCTCTGTTCTCAAAATCTTTGATACGAAACGGCGGGCGGTCGTCATGGAGATACTTGCCCGGGAGATGAGCAGAAAATAAATATGATAAAAAATGCCAAAGAGCGATTATAATTATATTTATAAATAATGCGATCCCAAAACCGCTGCTTTTCAGCATTCAGCCCACCTCCATATAAAACTGTCTTTAGAAAGACAAATAAAAATACCCATATATAATATATCAAAAAGTATACAATATTTCAACATCAATATTGTAACCTTTTTGCGTTAAAAATCCCCCCGATTAGTTGTCGGGGGGAGTAAGATTAATTGTGAGACAAAGACTATCGTTAACAATAAAGTTAAACGGAACTTGCCCGCAGGCGTACACCTGCCCGGGAGGAAGACATATTTTTATTCGGCGGTCTGTATTATCAGATCAATCCTCGGTATCAACATATTCAAACTTTTGGACCATGTTTCCGTTGACCTCAATGTCCTCAAGGAATCCCTCTGCGTCACAGGTGAAGATCAGTCCGTTATTGAAAAGCTCCTTGAATATTATCGAGGGGCGGTCGGTATCGGTGTTCTTTGCAAGTGCGATCACTGCAAACATACTGCCGTCATAACAGCGGTATTTGCCAAGCTTTACTTTGCGGGGCTGCTTTATTTCGGGCGTATTCTCGGGAGCTTCAGCAGTAAAATCCATGTCTTTTCTCGTCTGAGCTTCGATCACGATATCTGATTGAGTGTTGTTTTTTACACGCTCTCTGAAATCGCTGTAGCTGAATTCGCCGTTGTTGAGAAGCATGACTCTTGCGCCGTTCGCGGGGATCATGACGTTTGCATGATTGTTTTCGACTCTGTATTCGCTTCCGTCAACAAGCAGATCGGTCAGTACACTCCCGCCGCTGAGCGGGAAGTCGAGCCAATATTCGGAATCGGAAAGGTTAAGAGCGACAACGACCGTCTGGCTGCCTGTGGAACGCTTGTAAACAAGCTGCTCGTTTCTGATAAGAACGTTTTCGTAATTACCTGTACAAAGAGCGTCAAGGTTCGCACGCAGAGCCGAAAGAACGCCGATATGGGGAACAAGGCTATGCGTTTTTGTAAGCGGGGTGTCAAGCTCCAAGCATGGGCGCAGCATTTGGTCGCTTTCTCTTGTGCGAACGCCCTCGATCGCCCATTCGCTGCCGTAGTAAATTGACGGCACGCCCGGCATGGTGAACATGACGGTATACGCATTTTGAAGGTGCGCAGGATTTCTAAGCGTTGAACCGATACGGTTAACATCGTGGTTATCGAGGAAATTGTATAGACATAGATTCTGATAGATCCCCCCGTTTGCAAACTGTCTTTGGAGAGAGTGCGCGATCTCGAAATAATTTTTATCGTTGTGTGAGGAATATATTCCCTTGTAGCACTCATAATTTGTAACCGAGTCCATCATTTCGGGGTTAGCCCAGCGGTTATAATCACCGTGGATTATCTCGCCCATAAGCCAGAAATCAGGATCTTTTGTTTTGCAGAATCGGCGAAGAGCACGGAAGAAATTCGGCTCGATACAGTCTGCCGCATCCAGACGCAGACCGTCGATCTTGAATTCGTCCATCCACATTGAAACAGCACCTATAAGATGATCAACAACAGCCTGATTATAGAGGTTCAGTTTAACAAGGTCGTAGTGACCGCTCCAGCCCTCATACCAGAAGGGATCGTCATACGGCGATCTGCCGTTGAATGTAAGGTTCTGAAACCAGCCGCAATACTGAGAATTGGAGCCGTATTTCTGAACGTCTTTAAATGCCCAGAAATCTCTGCCGACATGATTAAAAACACCGTCGAGTACGATGCGAATACCGTTAGCGTGAAGTTCCTCGCATATATGCTTAAAGCTTGCGTTATCGCCCAAACGGCAGTCGATCTTGTAGTAATCGCTTGTGTCATAGCCATGTTTGAGTGACTCGAACACGGGACCTAAATATATAGCATTAACACCCATCTTCTTCAGATGAGGTATCCATTCAATTAATTTGTCGAGTCTGTACTTAGTCTTTCCGTCATTGTACTCGGGACATCCGCAAAAGCCTAACGGATATATGTGGTAAAAGACGGACTTGTTTACCCATTGGGACATATGATTCACCTTTCATGTTTATTGACAAGACTTCGCATTCCATCTGCATGGCTATTGTATATTATAATGAAAAGAGATGCATAGGATCGTAAATATCAGTCTTGACGCCTGTATTACTGCGTCAGAAAAATATCAAATTGATAGATTCCAAACGATAGCCTATGTATTATACAACACATTCGAAAAAAATGCAACCTTAATTAAGCAATTTCACGAAAATTTCAGATAATTATTTGAAATCGTAGGAGTATGATATTAACGTTATTAAATAACTATATGAGATTTATTGGAATTTGCGTGGTTGATCTTAACCGGGGCAGGCGTCTTTCACGAAGGCTAAGCGTACGAAAATAGGAGAGGCCACGACTGTACCAATGTCATGCAAGACTTTAGCGCCGTCTTGTGGCAGCGAAGTGCAACAGTATTGATTTCCGTGGAAAAGTTTGTCCGTTCAATTGACAAATCCTTTTTACTATGGTATCATTTACATTGATATTTAATAATTAATCGGAGGTTTTCTAATGCGCAAAATTCTCGCTGTCTGGGCGGCAAAGCTCGCTATAATCGGCTCGAAGCTGCTCGGAAAAAACGGAAGTTCTACTCCCGGTACGATCGCTTTGAAAATTTGTCCCGATATCCTAACTCGTCTTTCGGGCGATATCGAGAAGGACATAGTTGCGGTTTGGGGCACAAACGGAAAAACCACCACGAACAATATGATCCTGACCGTGCTCGAAAATCAGGGCAGCACAGTTGTGTGCAACAGGGTGGGATCAAATATGCTGTCCGGCGTAGTGGCGGCGTTTATAAATTATGCAACGCTGAGCGGCAAGGTTAAGGCTGATTTCGCCTGCTTGGAGATGGATGAGGCATATGCCAGGATCATTCTGAAGTATATCACTCCGACAAAGATCGTTATCACGAACCTGTTTCGCGATCAGATGGATAGGTACGGTGAGATCGACACCACTATTGAATATATCAAAGAGGCTTTGGGCAAAGCGGAGGATTCGCTGCTCGTTCTGAACGCAGACGACCCGCTGACGGCGTCGCTTGGACTTGACCACAAAAATACCGTGTATTACGGAATTTCCGAGAACCTCGGACTTAATCTGAACGAAACTCGAGAGGGAAGATACTGCCGTGTGTGCGGAAATGAGCTGCATTACGACTTCTATCAGTACGGTCAGCTTGGAAAGTACCGCTGTGATAAATGCGGGTTTTCTCGTCCTGCTCCCGATTATGACGGAAGCAGGATAACATCCGAGGACTATGTTTCGTTTAACGTGGGCAAAACTCATGTTGATCTTCCGTGCAAAGGTATTTATAATATTTACAATGCCTTGGCTGCGTATGCTTTTGCGGATAAGTGCGGTATTCCTTCAGATAAGATAGCCGAGGGTCTGCAAAAATACAAGGGTCAGGCGGGGCGAATGGAAGAATTCACGATAAAGAATAAGCTGGTTGTGTTTAATCTTGCCAAGAACCCCGCAAGCTTTAACCGCTCAATAAGCAATATTTTGTCGGAGAAGCGGACGAAGGACGTCGTGATCGGCATCAACGATAACGATCCCGACGGAAACGATGTTTCGTGGCTTTGGGACGTGGATTTTGAACAGCTGCTCGACGGCAGCGTTACAAGCTGCACTGCAACGGGAATACGCTCAAAGGATATGGCTGTGCGGCTCAAGTACTGCGATATTCCAAAGAATAAGATAACCGAGGAGAATAACGTCAAGGCTGCGATCATGAATGCGGTGAACGGCAGCGGCGAGCGAGTGTATATTGTCGTAAATTACACTCTGCTGTTTTCAACAAAGAAGATCTTGCAGGAACTGGAGGAGGAGTGTAAATGAAACTGAGAATAGCACATCTTTATCCCGATCTGCTGAATTTATATGGTGATATAGGCAATATAACGACTTTGACAAAACGCTGTACATGGCGAGGGATCAAAGTTTGTACCGATCAGATATATGGCAATGAACCAATACATTTTTCCGATTACGATCTTATCTTTTTGGGCGGCGGCTCGGACAGAGAACAGCTTCTCGTTCGGGATAAGCTTATGAAAATGAAGAACGAGATTTCCTCATACGTTGAAGACGGCGGTGTGCTGCTGGCAGTTTGCGGCGGCTACCAACTTTTGGGCAGCTACTACAAGCTGAAGGACGAAACTATCAAGGGCCTTGAGATATTGAACATTCAAACCGAGATCGGCAGCGGAAGACTGATAGGAGATATCGTGATCGAGAATAACGATTTCGGAACGATCGTCGGCTTCGAGAATCACGGAGGACGTACGTTCATAAACGACCATACGCCGCTTGGACGCGTGCTTTACGGCAGCGGCAACAATGACACCGACAGTGAACGATGTGAGGGCGTTATCTATAAAAATGTAATTGCAACATACCTTCACGGATCATTGCTTCCGAAAAATCCTGCGCTTGCAGATCATATTATCAGACTTATGTTGGAGCAGAGAGGAGAAAGCGCACAGCTTAGTCCGCTTGACGATACCGCTGAAAACGAGGCGCATGAATATATTGTTAAAAGGTTTGTCGGAATCGGGAAAAAATAATATAACCGAAGAGGAGATGTCCTACGCATCTAAGACGGTGGGTTCAATCTCATATTCAGTAGGGGTATAGATCCCCTACTTAGAGCACAAGCCTGAGCTTTTGTCTGCTTGTTGAGGCAGAGCTTTTAACTGTAAATCCTGAATAATGAATTATATAAGCGGGCATACGACCCGCTTATTGTTTTCTGCCAAATATAATACTGTGGGATCATAGGAATAAGATCAATTATGAACTAATTAATCTGCTGAAGAAAATAACATAAATGTGCTGACCGTTCCGAACAGCAATGGCAGATCGGCATAATTATTCTTACGAAGATCGGGACGATTATGATTTGGCGATGAATGAGGTCGTTTTTGACCGACAAAGGGATATATAATTTGGACTTTTTACTAAAAAATCATGTGGAATTTAATTGAAAACAAATAAAATTTCAATATTCCCTCAATAAACATTTTATTGCATATTGACAAAAAGCACCCTCATATAATATAATTAAATATGGGAAAACCTGTATGTCCGGAAGGGATGAATTTAGTGGGCGTAGATATTGCTATTGATCTGGGTACCTCAAATACCCGTATATATATTTCGGGGAAGGGCAAGTTCCTCGATGAGCCTTCAGTTGTTACGATCAACCTCGATAATGATGAGATCGTGGCTGTCGGCAGCGAGGCGTATTCAATGATAGGCCGCACTTCGGCAAGGCTCAGTTCGATCGAGCCGATCGTCGGCGGCGTTATTTCCGACTTTTATCTTGTGGAAAATCTGATCCGAACTCAGCTTGGAAAAGCTAATCTCAGCCGTGTGGTGAAACCGAGAGTGGTTGCTTGTATCCCCGGAGAGATAACAGACGTCGAAAAGCGGGCGGTCGTGAATTCTGTTTTGTCGATCGGGGTGCGAAGCGTCAGCCTGATCGAATCTGCAAAGGCTGCAGCGATCGGCGCAGGACTCGATATTCGCAGTCCGCACGGCAGGCTTGTACTCGATATGGGCGGCGGGACTACCGATATTGCGGTGATTTCTCTCGGCGATATTTCGGCATCACGTTCAATGAAGGTCGGCGGCAATAGCTTTGATGAAGAGATCATCAAATATGTTCGCCGTAAATATAACCTCATAATAGGGCGGGTCACTGCCGCGAAGGCAAAGCTTGAGATCGGCTCTGTTGTGAAGCCGGAGGAAGACAGATCGTGTATCATTAAGGGCAGAAATACCGTAACGGGACTGCCCCAGGCAGTCGAGATCCACTGCGGGGAGCTGTATGAGATTTTGGCGGAAACTGCGCAGACCGTTATTGCGCAGATACGCGATGTGCTTGAAGAAGCGCCGCCGGAGCTGGTGGGCGATATATATCGTGACGGAATAACCTTAACAGGCGGCGGAGTGCTTCTGAATGGATTCGACAAGCTTATCGAAGAAACGGTCAAGCTTGATGCACATATTGCAAACGACCCGGCCGACTGCGTTATAAACGGCTGCGGGGCGTCGCTGAAATATATAGGACAGGCCGAGATCGACGAAAACGGAGCGGTAAATCCGCTAAGTATGCCATATTAAAATATTACAATTATTAAGTTTATTATACATTAATATATAACACGTGTATAAAGGACGATGACTCAAATGGATTATTGCTATCACTGTATGGCACAAATTACTGATACCAACCAATTATATTGTCCGAAATGCGGTAAAGAGTATCATGTACATATATCCGAGAACTATGAGCTTCCTGCGGGAACATTCCTCGGCGACGGCCGTTATCTTGTCGGGAGAAGCATCGGCACGGGTGGATTCGGTATAACGTATGTCGGCCGTGATATGAAGCTTGAAAAGAAGGTCGTTATCAAGGAAACATTTTATAGCGGTCTGTTCGAGCGTGATTGTACCGACCCGAATGTTGAAGATCCGCTGAGAGTGATCTACGATCCCGAGATGGTCTCGCTGGAGGAGATCGTATATAAAACGCAGTCGGAGTGTCTTAGTCTTTCAAAAGGCGAGAAGTTCACAAATATCGTTAAGGTATATGATTATCTTTTCGAAAATAACACTGCGTATATAATAACCGAGCACATCAACGGCAAAACTCTGCACGACAGAGTTTGTGCGATCGGCAAATATACATGGTACGATCTGTATGCAAAGATGAAACCGCTGATGCAGTGTCTTGCTTCGCTCCACCGAGAGGGTCTTCTGCACCGCGATATCAAGCCGCAGAATATTATGATCCGCCGAGCGCATGAATACTCAGAGGAATTTGTATTGATCGACTTCGGTCTTGCGAGAACCACCCAAAGCTCTGCGCTGGTTGAGTCTGCGTTTACTCCGGGTTTTTCTCCGCCAGAGCAGAAAATATCGACCGAAACAGACGGCACATATACCGATGTTTATGCGCTTGCGGCAACTATGTATGATGCGCTGACCGGCGAGATACCTCCCGAGGCAACAAGCTACGATGTTTATGAAAACTTCCCGCAGCTTCATGCTTTGAAGAATTCTCCCGTTGTTCCGCCAAATGTGGTCGACGCGCTTGTGTATGCTTTGCAGCCAAACTACAAAAAGCGCTGCAAAACGATAGACGGGTTTATGTATCGGCTTGAGAATGCTTCGGCGTCCTCTCAGTCGGTGCCTGTGGCGTTTGCTCCGCAGCAGTTTCCGTCTGCGCCTCCGGGTTCTCCCACGCCGCCGCAGTCTATGTATGGCGGAGCTCCCGTGACGCTTGTTCAGCCAGGACCGGTAACGGGGTATACTCAGAGCGGATCTGCCACTCGAAAGGCATACAGCCCGAACAGAACGCAGCAGGCAAGGCGTGATGTTGTTATCAAAGCGCCTGTATCGCAGGACGACGGAATGTTTCCGCTGTCTTTGACAACAAAAACGAGCAGTATCGCCATAAACTATATGTACATTATGGGCATAAAGCAAAACGGCGACCTAGCGATGTCGGGAGGACTTCGGCTTTCTCCGCTTGCTCAGATCTCAAAAGAAAAGATCGAACTCGGCAAGCAGTTAGGCGAGGTCAAGAAGGAACTGAAAAACGATCTTTCGGTCATCAAATCATGGAGCAACATAACGTCGATCGCTTCGGGCGGCGAGCATGCTCTGTCACGTCATATTGTCGGACTTCTTGCGGACGGTCATGTTGTAGCCGTTGGCAGCAATGAATTTGGTGAGTGCGATACCATGTCATGGAAAAATATGGTCGCTATATATACCGGCGAGAATTTTACGGTTGGTCTTCGCTCCGACGGAACAGTTGCAGCGGTCGGAGATAACCAATACGGTCAATGCGAGGTCCGCCGCTGGCGAAATGTGACTGCGCTGAGCGTTGGCGCTAGCCATGTTGTTGCGCTGCACGCAAACGGCACTGTGTCGGCAGTTGGCGACAATACTTACGGTCAGTGTGATGTTGGCGACTGGAAGAAGATAATCGCTATATCGGCTAGCCGAAATCATACGGTAGGTCTGCGTGTTGACGGAACTGTTGTTGCGGTTGGCGATAATCAATACGGTCAGTGTGACGTTCGTATGTGGACTAAAGTTTCTGCGATCTGCACAAGCTATGTTCATACAGTTGGTCTTGTCGCAAACGGTATGGTCCTTGCAACCGGCAACAATCAATACGGTCAGTGCGAGGTAAAAGCATGGCGAAATGTTTCCTCCATTTATGCAAGCTCCGATCATACGGTAGGTTTGCATTCAGACGGCACGGTGGTTGCCTGCGGAAGCAACGAATACGGTCAGTGCAACACCAGAGGCTGGGAAAATGTGATGGAGATCTATACGTACTACCGCTCGACTGTGGGTCTGAAGTGGAACGGACAGGTAGTGGCAACCGGGTTCAACGACTACGGGCAATGTAATCTGAAATCGTGGAAGAACACTAAGCTGCCAAGAACTACAACTTTGTAAACCGATCGAGAGTATGCCTCCTGATATAAGCACAGATGGAATGTTCCCCGGGTCTATTTGGCGGCGGGGGACATCCTACGTTCGGCAGGGGAAATCCACTACTGAACGCACAAGCCAACTGCTTATGTCTGCTTTCAAATATACCCAAGCCGCCGACATGGATATGATCTCCGTGTCGGCGGCTTGCATTGTGTACATATATGAAGTATATCGGCTTGCCTGCGCACCAAAGGTTCTATATTGCGGAATTTTGTAATACACTTTATGGAGGCGTTATGTAATTGCCCAATATAGGTCACGGTGGAAGAGGTGTACATATGAATAAGCTGAGGCGTATTGTGTTTAATGTTGCGCTGTATATTACTATTGTAGGCATAATAGCAATTGTGCTGTTTCTGATGATCCTTTTTGTAATGAAGCTGAATGTGAGCGCGCTTTCGGGCGGCAGTGATAAGCCGATCTGTGTGGTGATAGATCCCGGTCACGGAGGGGAGGACGGCGGCGCTGTTTCCGAATCGGGTATTGTTGAGAAAAACATAAATCTTAGCATTTCAATGTGTCTGAAAGATTACTTTGAAATGTCCGGTATAGATGTGATAATGACGAGAGCTGACGATCGCCTTTTGGGAGAGGGAAGTACGGTCGGAGAAAAGCTGCATAATGATTTTCCGAAGCGTCTGGAGCTTTATAACAGCAGTGACGCCGATTTTGTGGTCAGTATACATCAGAATAAATTTACATCTCCGGAGGAACACGGCGCTCAGGTTTTTTACGGTCCTGCCGATATCGGCAGCGAACGTCTGGCGCGATGTATCAAGCGTTCGCTGAACGGACTGCTCCAGCCCGATAACGAGCGTGAGATAACGAAGGCAGGCAGCAATATATACCTTCTGAATAATTGCGCGAATCCCTGCGTGCTGGTCGAGTGCGGATTTCTTTCGAATCCCAAGGAGGCTCAGCAGCTGGATACTTATGAATATCAGCGTCAGATGGCGTTTTCGATCTACTGCGGAGCAATGGAATATATATCAAACTCAAAGGCTGATACCGCATCACCTGCGAAAAACAGCTTGCATGTGATCACAGATCATTAACTCACTCGCGAGCCATTATGAAAAATCGCTTTGGAAAAACTTAAGCTGCGGCAAAATTGGTTTTCGCGTTTTGTTGCCTTAAAATATTGCAAATTACCGAAAAATATAGTATACTGGTTTTAGACAGAGTATTATGTCCTGATCGCTGTAGGTATCATTTGTTGAGGGTAAGATCAAATGAAGTATTGTTCAAAATGTAAGCGCGTTTCATTTTCCGACAATGTTCGCTGCGAGTGCGGCGGGCGTTTCTCGAAAAAGATCGATTATGATTCTCCGGTGCATATAATTACCGCTGAGGGAAGTGAAAAAACTGCCGTTAAGAGCGCTTTGACAAAGGCGGATATACCATATTCCGAGGTGGATATTTCAGGATATTCCCCCTCAATAGGCAAGATAGCCGACAGCGCGCAGTATCTTGTGCCGCTTGGCTATATAAAAACGGCGATCACAGCTCTTGCCGATGCGGATCTGATGAAAAAGCCGGAGTGGTTCGATAAAATAGATGTTCCCGCTGATTATGAGTGGCGCGAAATGCCTGCGCTGAAACGTAATATTGTGAGAGGGGTGTCCGTCGCGCTGTTTCTTGCGCTGATCTGGGCGTGCGTGGCAGGCGTAGATCTGTTGGCTGATCTTGTTTTTAAAGCATTAGGAAACTAAGAAACCATCGATTAAATAATGTCATGCGGTCGGATCGACCGATCTGACCGAAAATCCGACTGAGCGATTTGATCGGTACTTCGTTAATAATAACCGCACAGGAATTTTTTAAGGTGTAATATGTATAATAATAAATATGTTTCCGCAGTGATATGCGCAGCCGGAATGTCAAGCAGAATGAAAAGCGATAAAAATAAACAGCTTCTCGAGTTTGGCGGTATGACGGTTATTGAGCGTACAGTTAATGCATTTATGAATGACGATGTATGCGATGAAATAATAATTGTATACCCCGAGATATATAAAGCGGAGTTTTGTGAACTGTTTGAAAAAAGGGCGTATGAAAAGCCCGTCAAGCTTACGGCAGGCGGCGCAGAACGTCAGATCTCTGTGAAGAACGGTGTTGATGCGGCGGACGAAAAATCACAGCTTATCGCAGTTCACGACGGCGCAAGACCGTTTGTGACGCCGGAGCTGATACATAATGTTGTGGCGGACGGCTGCGCTTACGGCTGCGCAGCGCTTGCAGTGCCCGTAAAGGATACGATAAAAAGGGTGCGTAACGGAGTCGTTGTTGATACACCGCCGAGAGATGAGTTGGCAGCAGTTCAGACACCTCAGGTTTTTTATAAAAAAACGTATCTTGAGGCATATGAATATGCGGAAAGATCAAATATTATATGTACAGACGACTGCCGTTTGATGGAGCTTTACGGAAAAGAAGTGCATATAACGATGGGCAGCTACAATAATATCAAAATAACAACTCCCGAGGATATAGCTGCGGCAAACAGTATCGTAGAGGCTTATAACTTAAACTTCCCACATCAATACTCCTTCAAAGGTGACAGTTCAAGAGGAAGGTGACACTAAGGTGACAGTTCAAAAACCTTTAAAAACCGCATGGTTAAGCCATTTTTTTAAAAAGGTGACAGAGGTGACAGTAAAATCGCACTTCTTATATATTTTTTTCTTTATTTTTATATTTTTTTTACTATACTATTATCTCTTTATTTTTTGTGTTTTTTCAATTTTTTACACTAAGAAATTAAAAATACTGTCACCACTGTCACCTGATGCCCACAAACGGCTTGAACAAGCCTTTTTTTGAGGTGACAGTTCTCAAAATCTACTGTCACCCTACTGTCACCTCTGTCACCTGATGGTTGCTTGTGGGAAGTTTGAGCTTATAACATATAAAGGAGAATAAAATGTTTCGTATAGGACACGGATATGATGTTCACAAGCTTGGCGAAGGAAGAAGACTGATTATAGGCGGAGTGGATATTCCTCATG
>CACZCM010000021.1 GCA_902779615.1 uncultured Ruminococcus sp.
GGGGCGACCGGAAAGCCCCCGCAGGTTGCTTTAAATGCAAGTAAAATGTAAGAAAAAAGATTCAATAATATTTCTTTAAAAGAAAGTTGATTTCCGTGGTAAAAATCCCGCCGTCTGTTGCATTTTTCCAAATCTAGTGGTATAATATAAGATGAGTTGTAATAAATATGGCTCGGCGGCGCATTTTTACGCGTTTGCCGGTGCTTTGAATGTCGAAAGGGGAGTGCTCATGGGTGCTCGTGTAACTTTGCTCGCATATACCCCAAGTCCCGAGCAAACAGTCGCTATGGCGGCAAAGCTTTGTTATTCAAAATCAGATATTTCCAACGTGCGCGAGGGGCTGACCGAGGAGAAAACAGCTTCGTTTCTCGATATGCTGTCAAGTCTTGGTCACCAAAGCCCGATCGAGCACGCATCGTTTACGTTCGGCATAGAAGGGATATCGCGCGCCTGCTCGCATCAGCTGGTGCGCCATAGGATAGCTTCCTACAGCCAGCAGTCACAGCGGTATGTTGACGGGGCTTCGTTTGAATTTGTAACTCCGCCCGAGATCGAAAAATCGCCCAAGCTGTTTTCACTATACAAGCAGGCTTTGGAGAGCGAGATGAGTGCGTATGTTACTCTGCGAAACGGACTGATGGCGGCTGCTATACGTGAGTACATAGACCAAAACGGCGAACGCTTCAAAGACGACGACGATCTCTCCGCGAATATGTGCGATGATCTTGCTTTGATCGGCGTGTTTGGCGCGAGGGATAAGAAGCTCTGCTCCGCTTTCGAGAAAAAAGCAAACGAGGACGCAAGATTTATCCTGCCTAATGCCTGCACTACGAAAATAATCTGTACGTTCAACGCAAGGTCGCTGCTGAATTTCTTTGAACATCGCTGCTGCAACAGGGCGCAGTGGGAGATACGTGACGTTGCGCTTCAGATGCTGAAGCTGTGCAAGGAGGCAGCTCCGCATATTTTTGCGAAGGCCGGTCCGGGCTGCGTGTACGGCGCTTGTCCCGAGGGAGCTATGAGCTGCGGCAAGGCGGCGCAGGTGCGTGAGAAATTTCGCAGCGGCGATTACTGATGACCGCAGGGGACAAGCCGCGGGTTGCTCTGCTTATCGAAAGCAGAATTTTTAATGATTTGCTATCACTGTCAACAACTTAAGAAATAATTCTTATTTTTTGTGATCCGAAGGGGTGCAGGAGTGCGGTCTGCCAGTGGCAGACGTTGCCGCAGGCAACAGCACCGACCGAGGAGGCAGCCGAGACCGGCCGGAAAGCCCCCTGCAAAAGACATTAAAGAAGCTAAAAACTACCGGTTTACCTTAAGTTGTGGAGAGTGTATTTACTATACAAGGTGTTTTGAATATGAACGGCAGACTGATCGTGATAGAAGGTCTTGACGGCAGCGGAAAGGCTACGCAGACCGAATTGCTTTACAAATATATTTTAAGTAAGAATATTTACTGCACAAGGCTTTCGTATCCGAATTATGAGAGCGATTCGTCGGCGCTCGTGAAAATGTATCTGGGCGGCGAGCTGTCAGACAATGCCGAAGGTGTGAGCGCATATGCGGCGTCGGCATTTTATGCGGTGGATCGCTGCGCCGACTACCTGAAATACCACAAGTCGCGCTATGAAAGCGGCGGGCTGTTCATTTCCGACAGATATGCAACGTCAAACGCTGTCTATCAGACAGCAAAGCTGCCGAAGGAAAATTGGGACGAGTTTCTCGATTGGCTTGAGGATCTCGAGTATGCGAAGCTTGGCGTGCCGAAGCCCGATGTTGTGATCTATCTGGATATGGATATCAATGTGTCGCAGCGGCTGCTTGCAAAGCGTTACAGTGACGGCGGAAGTAAGGATATACACGAGCTTGACACCGGCTTTTTGGAATGCTGCCGTGAGGCGGCAATGTATTGTGTGAAGCATTACGGCTGGCAGTACATACGCTGCGACAACGGATACGCACCGAGAAGTGTTGAGGATATTTCCGACGATGTTATAAAAATTGCAAGTAAATATATATGATACTGAGAATGATATCAAAAACGGAGGTAATAATATGGTATATGTATTTTTAGCGGACGGATTTGAAGAAACGGAGGCCATAGCGCCGATCGATATCATGAGGCGCAGCGGCGTTGAGGTGAAGACAGTCGGTATCGGCGGCAAGACCGTTACAAGCTCCCACGGCGTTACTGTGACTGCCGATCTGAGCGAGGACGAGGCTGTGTTTGAAGGACTTCAGGGCATTATGCTGCCGGGCGGTATGCCGGGTACGCTTAATCTTGAAGGCAGTGCGACCGTTCAGAAATTTATCGATCATGCTGCTGAGAACGGTTTATATATGTGCGCTATTTGCGCCGCTCCGTCGGTTCTCGGTCATAAGGGATTGCTTAAAGGCAGAAAAGCTACCTGTTTCCCCGGATTCGAGAAAGATCTTATCGGCGCGGAAGTCACGTCGCTGCCCGCTGTTTGTGACGGTAAGGTTATCACCGGAAAAGGCGCGGGAGCTGCGATCGAGTTTGGCTTGCTTATCAGTGAGAAGCTGTGCGGCAAAGACGTTTCAAAGAAGGTAAGGGAGTCAATGCAATGCCCATAAATTATAACAGCGAGATCAAAGCGGAGAAAAACGAACTGCGCAAAACAATGAAAAAGACCCGCAGCGCGCTTGACCGTGTAAAGAAATTCGACTATGACGCAGAGATCCAGAGCCGTGTGCTTTCGCTAAGAGATTATGCCGGATCGGATATACTGTTTACATATGTGTCGATGGATACCGAGGTTTCTACCCGTGCGCTCATCTATGCGGCGTGGGCGAACGGAAAGCGTGTCGCCGTGCCGAAGTGTGATGAGAGCACATCTGAGATGACGTTCTATATTATTACCTCTGTTGACGATCTGAAGCCCGGGTACTACGGGATAATGGAGCCTGATCCCGAAAAGTGTGAGAGAGTGACGGATTATTCCCACGGATTGTGTGTTGTTCCGGGGCTGAGCTTTGACGCGGAGGGTTATCGGTTGGGCTACGGACGAGGCTACTATGATCGGTTCTTAAAGCATTTCAGAGGCGTGTCTGTCGGCTTGTGCTACAGCAGCTATCTTAAATGGAAGCTGCCGAGAGGCGGCTATGACGTGCCCGTGGATATAATTGCGACCGAGAGGTTTATTCGCAGTACAAACGTCGGCGATAATTCGTAATACGCAGGGGTGGGAATACCTGCGGGGAAACGTCCAACGACGAACGCTCAAGCCTACGGCTTGTTTCTGCTTGTTGAGAGCAGAGCTTTTAAATTCACAGCGGTAAAATGCCGTATAAGCCAAGTATCAAATGAACAATGGAAAAGGACATTCGGATATGAGTGATGAAAAATCAAATCAGGAGCTTGAAAAAAAACTTGAGGCTAATCGACGAAAAAAGATCGACAGCTTCAAGCTGAATATCAGCGATATTGACGACGACGCTGCGGACGACATCAGCTTTCCCGAAGAGGAGAGCCAAACGGAGCTTTTGTTTGAGGAGGAAGCGCATATTCCCTCCCGTCTTGATGACAAGCAGGAGCAGCTGTCTGCAAGGGAAGAGGAAAAACGCCGCAGAAAAGCGCTGAAGGCCGAGAAAAAGCGCAAAAAGAAAAAGGCGAAGAAAAACGGCTGCGTTTTCAGAGTGGTGTGGCTTGTGATGGTGCTTATCCTTGGCATCGTTACGGCTGAATTCCTGCTCGTGGGCATAAACGACCTTCTCGGGCGCAACAGGGGCGATGAAGAAAAGATCATCATCAAGGTCCCGAAGGACGCAAACTGCAGCGAGATCGCCCAAATATTGAGCGAGAACGGCGTCATCAGCAACGAAAGCTACTTTAAGCTTTATACCAAGCTGACGAAGGACGACGATATAATCTTTACTCAGGGTTCATATGAAATGACCAACAATATGGACTACGAGGCGATCATCAATTATCTTCAGTCAAACGCAAACCGTGTCGATACCGTTGAGATCCGTTTTACCGAGGGTATGACCATACTGGAGATCGCCGACAAGCTCGACGAGAATAAGGTATGCAATAAAGACGAGTTCCTTGAACTGTGCAATTCCGATAATTTCGACGAGGACTTTACATTCCTTGCAAACGACCGCCCGAAGGTCGATAAAACGTACTACAAGCTTGAGGGCTATCTGTTCCCCGATACGTATGAGTTCTATCAGGGCGAGAGCGCGGAAACGTCTATCTATCGATTCCTCAATAACTTTGAAACACGTATGTACTATACAAAGCAGCGTATTGAGATCGTTGAGGACAAGACGGAAGACGACGGTCCGAAGATCAAATATGACGAGTATGGCAATGTTATGTATGATGAAGACGGCAACGTTATCTACGAAACCGATACCGACAAGCGTAAGACTAAGAAGTACGAGAAGCTGACGCTTGAGGAGCAGGCGAAGAAACAGGGCATGACGATGGACGAGCTGATCACGCTTGCGTCAATGATCCAGTCGGAGGCGGCAAGCGCAGAGGATATGTACGATGTATCGTCCGTATTCCACAATCGTCTTGATACGCTCAAGAAAGACGGCTACACTGATTTCGGCGAGTATATCAGAGGTATGCTCGACTCGGATCCTACGATGTACTATCCCTACAAAAAGAACACGCTGCCCGATAAGAATTTCGAGAGCACCTACAACACCTACAAAACGGCAGGGCTGCCCGCCGGAGCAGTCTGCAACCCTGGTATGGAGGCGATCAAAGCGGCGCTCTATCCGAACGACACGAATTACTACTACTTCTGCCACAAGGCGGCAACCGATACCGAGCCTGCCGTTGCATATTATGCGTCAACATCGGGTGACCATCAGTATAATCTGTCCCGTGCAGGACTTCAGTAAGCGTCGGAGGAATATATGTCTAATAAATTTGAAGTCCTGTCGCCTGCGGGCGATCCGGAATGCCTGAAGGCGGCGGTCAATTTTGGAGCAGACGCAGTTTACCTTGCGGGGACTCAGTTCGGAATGCGGACTGCGTCAAAGAATTTCAGCGAAGAACAGTTGGCAGAGGGAATAGAATATGCCCATGCTCACGGCGTTGGGGTGCACATCACCTGCAATGTGCTGCCGAGAAGCAGCGAGCTGGACGAATTGCCACGGTTTCTTTCTATGGCTCAGAGTCTTGGCGCAGACGCTTTCATAATAGCCGATCTCGGCGTTCTGGAGATCGCTAAGCAGAATGCGCCGAAGGTTCAGATACACGCTTCAACTCAGATGGGGATCGTCAATTATGCTGCGGCAAACGCTCTTCACAAAATGGGCGTGTCAAGAGTTGTGCTTGCGCGGGAGCTGTCAATTCCCGAGATAGCAGAGATACGCCGCAGAACCTCGCCCGAACTTGAAATAGAAACATTTGTCCACGGATCGATGTGTATATCGTATTCGGGCAGATGTCTTATTTCGGAGTACATGACGGGACGTGACGCAAACAGAGGCGACTGCGCACAGCCCTGCCGCTGGAAGTACCACCTTTACGAAGAGAACAGAGAAGGACAGTATTTCCCGGTCGAGGAGGAAAACGGCGGTACGTTCTTATACAACAGCCGAGATTTGTGTATGATAGAGCATTTGCCGGAGCTGCTTGAAACGGGCATCAAGAGCTTGAAGATCGAAGGGCGCGCGAAGTCGGCGTACTATACCTCGGTGATTACCCACGCTTATGCGGGAGCCGTGCGTGAATATGAAAAAGACCCGGCGGGGTACAAGCTTCCCGAATGGGCGCTCAGCGAAATTTACAAGGTGTCTCACCGAGAGTATTCCACGGGATTTTTCATGGGTACTCCGCCCGGACAAAACACAAAGAGCGGCGGGTATATCCGTGATTACGATGTGGCGGCAATGTGCGAAGAAGGCGGAGATCCGTGCGTGATAACTCAGCGCAACAAATTTTTCAAGGGCGATACGCTTGACGTTTTGCCGCCGAATGCGCCCTCGTTTGAAACGACTGTTCTGAAGCTGACGAACGAACAGGGAGAAGAGGTCGAATCCACTCCGCACGCCATGGAAAGGCTGACTCTGAAGGCCAGCCTTCCGATACCTACAGGCGCTTTTTTAAGGAAGAAACGGCAGTGACGGGCAGATCTCGGGCGAGTACAATATACATTTTAAGGGACGCTTTTATTTGGAGCGTCCCTTCTTTCAAAATGATTCACGGGCTGTTTTGAACACGGAAATAAATTTTTAAAATCTTGTCATACAATTTTATCTTTTTTTGATACCGAAGGGGCGCGGGGGAGACCGGAAAGCTCCTGCATTTTGCTTTAAATGCAAGTAAAATGTAAGAAAAAAGATTCAATAATATTTCTTTAAAAGAAAGTTGATTTTCGTGTGTTTTGAAATATTACTATTGCAAAGATCCCCTCAAAAACTTTGAAGCTTTTTCGTTGGAGAAGATAGATGGAAAAACAAGCGGAACGGCAGCTCTGTTAGAGTTACTGAACAAAGTCATAAAATGAAGGTCAAGAGTCACGTTTAAAATAATTTCAGGAGATGATTTCTACGAAAGCATATTCGTATCAAACATATGGAACATGCGCGAAAAAAATAGATTTCTGCATTGACGAGGGTAAACTGCGCTGCGTCAGGTTTTTTGGCGGCTGCCCCGGAAACACCTTGGCGATCAGCAAACTGTTGGAGGGGGTCGATGCCCAAAAAGCTGTTGATATCCTCAAGGGCAACGATTGCGGCGGCAAAGGCACTTCCTGCGCCGATCAGCTCGCAAGAGCTGTAGAAGAGGCGCTCGGCACGTGTGCGGATAGATAAAGCTTGGCAAAAAGCTTTATACTGCGGCAGAGTTTATTTCAGTGGGCAAAATTTGGTTAGTGTAAAATTATTGTATGCATACAAAACAAGATAACATAATACTAGGGTAAAGTAACGTGACTGCCGGTGCTTATAAAGCAGACGCGCCCGCCGCGTCGGACTGTGCGGCGAAAAAGTATTGTAAACGAAAAAGCTGAACCGCGTATTGTCTGCAGGCGCCTGCCTGCCAAAATTTGCAGCATCTTGACATACCGACCTTTACGGCGTATAATATTGCTTGTACGGGTTCACCGTATGTATCAATAACAGAGTAAAGCATCAAGCGTGCAGTTTACTGCATAGTGTCTGCCGAACGGGGAGTTGTCGGCAGAACGAAATCGTTGCGGTTTGATGCTTGCATCCCGCTGTTTTTACTATAAGGGACGTTCGTGTAATATGGTATTATTGCCATTGTTTGTCATTTTACGATGTTCCTGCACTTACAAACGGCGGCTCTGAAAAAAAGGAGCGGTTAATAATGAAAAAAACAAACTCGACTGTCACGCTGCGTGAGAAATTCTCCCGTTCGGCGGCGCTGCTGTCGCATCCTCAAACGCTTGCGGTGTGCGCAATGCTTCTGTCACTGAGCCTTGTGCTGGCGTACTTCGGCAATGTGTCGATATCCTTTCTCGGCACAAATACCATCAAGCTAAGCTTCACTGCTTTGCCCATCGCTGCTGCCGCTATGCTGTACGGTCCGTTGCCCGCCGGAATAATCGGAGCGCTAAGCGACATAATCGGATTTATGCTTGCGCCTGCGGGAGCGTATATTCCGGGGTTTACCATCAGCATGCTGCTTGTAGGGTTTGTGTACGGCGCTGCATTTTATAGGGAAAAGCCCGGGCTTTTGCGTGTGGCTGTTACTCAGCTTGCTGTATCGGCGGCGATAAACGAACTGCTGGGTTCGCTGTGGTTTGTGCTGTTTTACGGATTTACACCGTCTTCGGCGCTGACGATCAGGGGAATCAAGGAACTTATCATGTATCCAATTATGACGGCGCTTGTTTTTGGCATGATAAAACTGACCGAAAGGCTGCCCGAGGTAAAACGGATCAAAAAGAATTCGTAGCGTATAACCGCGCAGACTTCTCCGGAACATATCTGAGAGCACTGCCCGCCGCCTTTAAAAAGCTTGATCTTTTACCAACGTTCGAATGCGGGGATAACTTCAGGTTAGAATAAAGTTCGCCGGAATTTGCCTGCAGGCGCACGCCTGCCCTCGGGGTGGTTTTGTTCAGAATAAATGTCGAATGCGGGGATAACTTCAGGTTAGAATAAAGTTCGCCGGAATTTGCCTGCAGGCGCACGCCTGCCCGTGATTTTTTTGTCAGAATACTATTGACATTTTCACCGATTTGGTGTAAAATACATATTATAGATCGTGGGCGGCGCATTACGACCGCCTCTGCTAAATATTTTAAATGCAATGACAGGGTAAAAGACCTTGGGTTTAACTTTCAGAGAGCCGTCGGGCGGTGTAAGACGGCAGTGACCCTCGAGTATAGCTCACCCTCGAGCAGCTGACTGAAATGAGTTTTTACTCGGAGTAGGAATGACGGATCCTCACCGTTACAGGAGGTTGACGTGTTTGCGTTGAAAGAGTGGGTTTTTTATAACCAACAAAAGTGGTACCGCGGAGTTTAGCCTTCGTCTTTTGGAATACAAAAGGCGAGGGCTTTTTAGTGCATATTCGTTTTTTGATACGTAAATCACATCGTCAAGATATCAATACATAAAAATACATTACAGGAGAGTGTTTTGAGAATGAAAAATTATGAGAGATATACCCGCCAATATTTTAACCCGCCGGTCAATGAATATAAGTGGGTAAAAAAAGAATATGTAGACCATGCTCCGACATGGTGTTCGGTCGATCTGCGTGACGGCAATCAGTCGCTGATCGTTCCGATGAGTATTGACGAAAAGCTTGACTTTTTTGAGATGCTCGTAAAGATCGGTTTTAAGGAGATCGAGGTTGGATTCCCCGCTGCGAGCGAAACAGAGTATAATTTCCTGCGCAGGCTTATCGAAGAGAACAGGATCCCCGACGATGTGACGGTTCAGGTTTTGACTCAGGCGAGAGAGCACATAATCCTCAAGACGTTTGAGTCCCTTAAGGGCTGCAAAAAAGCGATCGTTCATTTTTACAATTCGACATCAAAGGCGCAGCGTGAGCAGGTGTTCAGAAAATCGAAGGACGAGATCAAACAGATCGCGATCGACGGCGCAAAGCTGATAAAAAGGCTTCAGGAAGAAAACGGAACCAATTTCAGAGTGGAATACTCGCCGGAGTCGTTTACGGGCACAGAGCCTGAGTATGCGCTTGAGGTGTGCAACGCAGTGCTCGATATTCTGCAGCCGACTGCCGACAACAAGGCGATCATCAATCTGCCTGTAACGGTTGAGCATTCAATGCCGCATATTTACGCAAATCAGATAGAGTATATGTCCGACAGGCTCAATTACAGAGATGCTGTTGAATTGTCGCTTCACCCTCACAACGACAGAGGCTGCGGTGTTGCCGATACGGAGCTTGGACTCCTCGCAGGCGCAGACCGAGTGGAGGGCACGCTTTTCGGCAACGGAGAGAGAACAGGCAACGTTGACATCATTACGCTTGGTATGAATATGTTCTCACAGGGCGTTGATCCGCAGCTCGATTTCAGCGATATTCCGTCTATCTGCGAAACATATGAGCGTGTCACCAGAATGAAGGTCGGCGACCGCAGTCCCTATGCAGGAGCGCTTGTTTTCGCTGCATTTTCCGGCTCGCATCAGGACGCCATTGCAAAGGGCAAGAAGTGGCACAGCGAAAAGGGTCTTACAGGCTGGACGGTACCGTATCTTCCGATCGACCCCGCAGACGTTGGCAGGGAGTACGAAACAGACGTTATCAGGATCAACTCTCAGTCGGGTAAGGGCGGCGTAAGCTATCTGCTTGAGTCGCACTACGGATATGTTCTTCCGAAGGCATTTGGCGAGAAGGTCAGCTATTTCATTAAAAATGTATCCGATGTCAATCACAAGGAGATGCTTCCGAATGAGGTCTACGACTGCTTTGCATCGGAGTTCGTGAATGTGAAAAGACCGTTTGAACTGAAGAACATTGTATTTAAGAAGGCTGACGAAGAGGGCAACCGTATGCATGTTGACATGGTTGTGAATGTTCGCGGAGAGGATAAGAGCATTTCGGCGGAAGGCTCGGGACGTTTAAGCGCTGTAAGCCGCGCGCTCAGGCACGAGCTTAATGTTGACATCAGCGATATGTCGTACACGGAGCACGCACTCGAGAAGGGCTCGGAGTCGAGAGCTGTCACATATGTATCGATCACCGACAAAAACGGAAACATCGAATGGGGCGTTGGCGTACACGTAGATATTATTTATTCATCGGTCAATGCACTCTTTACTGCCGTCAACCGCAGAGAGTACGAGAAAAATAAAGGCTGATTTTACACGCAAAATATTTGTCGAATAGACTTTACGTGACAGTTCAAAAGTTGTATAATATAGTTATTATTGAAAAATACATCGATCAGCAGCGGCTGTGAGCGAATCGATCGCCGCAAAATGCCGCCAATCTATAAGGGAGAAATGTTTATGGGTATGACAATGACTCAAAAGATCCTTGCCGCAGGCGCAGGTCTTGACAGTGTGACCGCAGGTCAGCTTATCAGAGTGAAGCTGAGTCTCGTTCTCGGCAACGATATTACTACTCCGGTCGCTATCAACGAGTTTGAGAAGAACGGTTTTAACGGGGTTTTCGATAAGTCCAAGATCGCTATGGTCATGGATCATTTCGTTCCGAATAAGGATATCAAGGCTGCGCAGCAGACAAAGCAGTGCCGCTGCTTTGCAGGCAAGTTCGATATCGATAACTACTTTGATGTCGGCGAGATGGGTATCGAACACGCTTTATTGCCGGAAAAAGGCCTTGTCGCTCCCGGGGATATCGTGATCGGCGCCGATTCTCATACCTGCACTTACGGCGCAGTGGGAGCTTTTTCCACGGGTGTAGGCAGCACCGACATGGCGGCAGGTATGGCTACCGGTGAAGCATGGTTCAAGGTTCCCGAGGCTATCAAGTTTGAGCTTACCGGCAAACTGAAACCGTTTGTTTCGGGTAAGGACGTTATCCTCTATATCATAGGTAAGATCGGCGTTGACGGAGCGCTCTATAAGTCAATGGAGTTTACCGGCGAGGGCGTGAAGGAGCTTTCGGTAGACGATCGGCTCTGTATCGCTAACATGGCGATCGAGGCGGGCGCAAAGAACGGAATTTTCGAGGTAGATGAGCAGACTCTGGAATATGTCAATGCGAGAGTCGACCGCCCCTATACCGTTTATACTGCCGATGAGGACGCAGTGTATGAGCGTGTTGTCAATATCGATCTCGGCGCGATCGAGCCGACTGTCGCTTGTCCTCATCTTCCCGAAAATACGAAGGACGCGGCAGACCTTTCCGACGTTAAGATCGATCAGGTCGTTATCGGTTCATGTACAAACGGCAGGATCTCCGATCTTCGCATTGCCGCAGAGATCCTCAAAGGTAAGCATATCGCAAAGGGCGTTCGTGTGATCGTTATCCCTGCTACGCCTTTGATCTACCGCGAGGCGATGAAGGCGGGCTATATTGATATATTTATGGAGGCGGGGTGCGCTGTTTCTACTCCGACCTGCGGTCCGTGTCTTGGCGGTTATATGGGCATTCTTGCGGAAAATGAAGTCGCTGTTGCTACCACGAACAGAAACTTTGTTGGCAGAATGGGTCATGTAAGCTCGAAGATCTATCTTGCAAGTCCTGCTGTCGCTGCCGCAAGCGCGCTTACAGGCGTTATCACAGATCCGAGAAATATCTGAGGAGGATATATATATGAATGCAAAAGGCACTGTACATAAGTATGGCAACAATATAGATACGGACGTTATTATCCCCGCGCGCTACCTCAACACAGCCGACCACGGCGAGCTTGCTAAGCACTGCATGGAGGATATCGATACTGATTTCGTCAATAAGGTAAAGAATGGCGATATCATGGTAGGCGGCGCAAATTTTGGCTGCGGTTCTTCCAGAGAGCACGCTCCGATCGCTATCAAAGCGGCAGGCATCGACTGCGTAATCGCAAAAAGCTTTGCCCGCATTTTCTACCGCAATGCGATAAATATCGGTCTTGCGATCCTTGAGTGTTCGGAGGCAAGCGAAAGAATTTCCGACGGCGATACGGTTAGTATTGACTTTGATACCGGCATAATATACAATGAAACAAAGGACGAAAAATATCAGGCTCAGCCGTTCCCGGATTTTATCAAGGAGATCATAAACGCAAACGGACTGCTTAATTCGATAAAGGAATCCATGGGAAAATGATCTGAATTGCGCGGCGTATGGTATCACGCGCCGCATAACACTATGAAGGGTGAATATAATGAATAAGAAAATAACAGTTCTCAAGGGCGACGGGATCGGCCCGGAGATCGTTGACGAGGCATTGAAAGTCCTCGATAAAATAGGTGAGAAGTACGGTCATTCTTTTGAGAAGGACTATGTTGATATTGGCGGTGCATCTATCGATAAATTCGGAGTTCCGATCACCGATGAAGGTCTTGAACGCTGCAAGAACTGCGACAGTGTTTTGCTTGGCGCAGTCGGCGGTCCCAAGTGGGACACTATCGATCCGCTGAAGCGTCCCGAAAAGGCGCTGCTTAAAGTAAGAGCAGAACTGGGACTTTTTGCCAATCTTCGTCCCACGAAGATGTTCCCGCAGCTGAAAAGCGCGTCGCCTCTTAAAGATACGGGCATCAAAGACGGTCTTGACCTAATGATAGTGAGAGAGCTTACCGGAGGCATTTACTTTGGCGAGCATAAGACGTTTGAACAGGACGGCGAAACAGTTGCGACCGACCTCATGCTTTATTCCGAACACGAGATCGAGCGCATCGGCAGGGTTGCATTCGAAACCGCAAGGAAGAGAGGAAGCAAAGTACATTCTGTCGATAAGGCGAATGTGCTCGATTCTTCGAAGCTTTGGCGCAAGGTCATGCATAAGCTTGCGGAGGAATACAGCGATGTTGAGTACAGCGATATCCTCGTTGACAATACGGCAATGCAGCTTGTTAGGAATCCCGGTCAGTTCGATGTTATCGTAACGGAGAATATGTTCGGCGATATCCTGTCCGATGAGGCAAGTATGCTGACTGGTTCGATCGGAATGATGCCGTCTGCAAGCCTTTCGTCAACGACTTTGGGCATGTATGAGCCGATACACGGATCTGCGCCCGATATTGCCGGACAGAACATTGCAAATCCCCTGGGTACTATCTTATCGGCAGCTATGATGCTGAGATATTCGTTCGATATGATCGAAGAAGCAAATGACATAGAAAAAGCGGTAAACACAGTACTCGATAAGGGCTATCGTACTGTGGATATAGCCGGGAAAGATGAAAATGTAACTAAGGTAAGCTGCAGTGAGATGGGTGATCTTGTCTGCAGGGAAATACAGTAATATGACCGCAGAGGTGTGTCTCCCGCCTCGAAGGCGGCGGGTTCCCTCCCTCGTTCAGTATGGAGTTAGATCCCCTGTTGAACGCACAAGTCTACGGCTTGTGTCTGCTTGATGAAAGCAGAGCTTTTAACTCATCATACACTCAATTAATTTGAAAGGACCTGACAAAAATGCTTCAGCTTGAAAATGTCTACCAGGCTGCATTTGCACTAAAAAGTATAATCAGAAACACAGAGCTTATTCGCGCTCCGAAGATTAATCCCGATGTCAATCTCTATATCAAACCCGAGAACCTGCAGATCACAGGTTCGTTTAAGGTCAGAGGCGCGGCATACAAGATCTCACGCCTGACAGACGAGGAGAAGGCGAGGGGCGTTATCGCTTGCTCCGCAGGAAATCACGCTCAGGGCGTTGCACTGGCAGCTCAGCGAAATAACATCAAATCCGTAATTTGTCTGCCCGACGTTGCTCCGATCTCCAAGGTCGAGGCTACACGTTCCTACGGCGCACAGATCGAGCTTGTCAACGGCGTGTATGATGACGCATATCAGCGTGCTCTGCAGCTAAAAGATGAAATGGGCTACACCTTTATCCACCCGTTTGACGATGATTCGGTAATTGCGGGTCAGGGCACGATCGCTATCGAAATTCTCAACGAGAATCCCGATGTTGAGGCGATAGTTGTGCCTGTAGGCGGCGGCGGACTGATCTCCGGAATAGCGTATACCGTAAAGATGCTGCGTCCCGACGTTAAGGTCTACGGCGTGCAGGCTCAGGGCGCACCGTCTATGGTGAATTCCGTAAGTGACGGCAAGATCCTTACACTCAACGAAGTCCATACGTTTGCCGACGGAATCGCCGTTAAGCAGCCCGGTGAAAATACATTTGCTATGTGCAGCAAATACGTTGATGATTTTGTTACCGTTACCGATGATGAAACGGCTAATGCGATACTCTCGCTTATGGAGAACCAGAAATTGGTTGCCGAAGGCGCAGGCGCAGTTTCTGTTGCAGCGGTAATGTTCAACAAGCTGCCTGTTAAGGGAAAGAATACGGTCTGCGTTGTTTCGGGCGGCAATATCGATGTTACGATCTTGTCGAGGATCATAGACAGAGGTCTTTTGAAATCCGGTCGTCTTGCGAAGCTTTCGATCGAGCTTACCGACAAGCCGGGTCAGCTGCGTGATATGTCTGCGATCATTGCAAAGACCGGTGCAAATATCGTTGCCGTGAACTATGAACACGCCGAGAAGGGTACCGATATCAACAGCTGTATCATCAGGATCGAGCTTGAAACAAAAGACCGTGCACATATAAAAGAAGTCCGGAGGGCGCTTGCCGATCAGGGCTTTAAGATCTTAAATTAAGTGAGGAATTATTATGTCAGAAAAAGTATACACAAAGAACGCTCCGGACGCTATCGGTCCATACTCGCAGGCAGTAAAGACAGGCTCGCTCGTTTTCACTTCGGGTCAGATCGCTATCGATCCTGCAAGCGGAAACGTTGAGGCAAGCTCGATCGAGGATCAGACAGAGCAGGTATGCAAGAATTTGTCGGCTGTACTGGCAGAAGCAGGCACAAGCCTTGACAAGGCTGTAAAGACAGTTTGCTTCCTTGCTGATATGGGCGATTTCGCCGCATTCAACGAGGTTTACGGTAAATATTTCACTTCGAAGCCGGCGCGTTCCTGCGTTGCTGTAAAAACTCTTCCCAAGAATGTTTTAGTGGAGGTCGAGGTAATAGCAGAACTGTAATATTACTTTTTAGAGAGGACTGATTATAAATGAATTTTAACGGTTCAGAGATCGTTGTAAATGTACTGCTTGAGAACGATGTTGACGTTGTTTTCGGTTATCCGGGCGGTGCAATTCTCAACATTTACGACGCTTTGTATAAAAACAGCGACAAGATAACTCATATTATGACAGCCCATGAGCAGGGTGCGTCACACGCAGCCGACGGATACGCAAGAGCAACCGGAAAAACAGGCGTTGTTCTCGCAACAAGCGGCCCGGGAGCTACCAACCTCGTAACGGGTATTGCAACTGCATATATGGACAGTGTGCCGATGGTTGCTATCACGGCGAATGTTGCAAATTCACTCATAGGCCGTGACAGTTTCCAGGAGATCTACATTGCCGGCGTTACTATGCCGATCACCAAGCATAACTTTATTGTGCGGCGTGTCGAAGATCTTGCCGACACCCTCCGCTCCGCATTCAAGATCGCAATAAGCGGAAGACCCGGTCCTGTTCTTGTTGATATCCCGAAGGACGTTACAGCTGCAATGTGTGAGTATACTCCTGCGCCGAAGCAGATCCCCGCCAGACAGATGAGCTATTCGGGCGACAGCGTGGAGGAGATCGCAAAGGTCATCAACAGTGCCAAAAGGCCCGCAATACTTTTTGGCGGCGGCGTGAAGAACTCCAATGCAGACAAAATACTTAAAAGGATAATCGATAAAGCAAATATCCCCGCAGCGCACACTCTTATGGCAGTAGGCGTTCTCCGTTGGGATATGAAGGAAAACCTCGGTATGGCAGGTATGCACGGCTCTGTTATCGCTAACCGCGCGATAAATGATGCCGATGTCGTTATCGCAGTAGGAAGCCGTTTCTCGGACAGAGTTGCGCTTTCTCCCTCTAAATTTGCGAAGAAGGCTACTGTTATTCAGATCGACATAGACCAGAGTGAGATCGACAAGAACGTTAAGACCGATTATCATATCGTCGGTGACGCCGAAGTCGTTTTGGGCGAGCTTGAAGCGCTGCTTGACAAGACTACTCATGACGAATGGTTCAAAGAGCTTGAAACAATGAGGAGAGATGTTCCGTACTCAACGGGCGGCGAGAAGCTTCATCCGAAGGAGATCATGGATATTCTGAGCGAAGCTGCCGGCGAAGACGGTCTGTTTGTAACCGACGTAGGTCAGCATCAGATGTGGGCGGCACAGTACCTTCATCATGTGAAGTCCGAAAACTTCCTCACCTCCGCAGGCTTGGGTACGATGGGTTACGGATACGGCGCAGCGATCGGCGCGCAGATCGGCACCGGCAGAAAGCACGTTTTCCATATTACCGGTGACGGTTCGTTTCATATGAATATGAACGAAGCCTGCACGGCCGTTTCTTACGATGTTCCTGTTATTTCCGTTTGCATCAATAACGAAGTACTCGGAATGGTCAGACAGTGGCAGACGATCTTCTACGGCAAGCGTTATTCCTCGACCGACCCGTGCAGAAAGACCGACTACGTTAAGGTAGCAGAGGGTTTCGGCGCAAAGGGGTATTCGTGCAGAACGGCAGAAGAGTTTAAGGCGGCTCTTAAAGAGGCGATGGAGTTTGGCGGTCCTGTTTGGATCGAGTGTCTTGTAGACAAAGATGAGCGTGTACTGCCGATGATCCCGGGCGGCGGCACGGTTGACGATATTATTTACGAGTAAGGGAGGCGTGTTCGATTGACGAAGAAAACATATCTGAGCATTCTTGTTGACAACCACGAGGGTGTTCTTACAAGAATAGCGTCGCTTTTCCGTCAGAGGGGCTTTAATATCGACAGCCTTACTGTGTCGGAAACTAACGACAGCACACTGTCACGTGTTACGATCGGCATGACAGGCGATGAGGAAGAGGTAAAACAGATCGTAAATCAGACCAAGAAGCTTTATGAATATGAGGGTATGTTCGAGATCGACCCGAACGACAGCCTTATCCGTGAATTGCTTTTGGTGAAGGTTGCGGCGAACGAGCATATCAGAAGCAGCCTTTTGGAGCTAGCAACTATTTACAAAGCGAAGATCATCGATGTATCTGACGGCAGCATGGTTTTTGAACTGACAGGCAAGCCGATAAAGCTTGATTCATATATCGAGAACCTGAAGCCCTACACAATTCTGGAGATGTGCCGCACAGGCGCAACAGCGCTCCAGAGAGGAAAGGTTCGCATGACTAAATAATACTCTGAACATATTGATTCGGAGTGTGGGAGATGTATTAAAATGAGAAGTGATAACGTAACGAAGGGCGTAGAGCGCGCTCCGAACAGAAGCCTGTTTTACGCAATGGGATACACAAAAGAGGAGATCGACAGACCGCTGATCGGTATTGTTTCGGCTCACAGCGAGATCGTTCCCGGACATATTCACCTCGACAAAATCGCCGAGGCGGTCAAGGCGGGCGTTCGAATGGCGGGCGGTACTCCGATCATGGTTCCTGCTATCGGTGTTTGCGACGGTATTGCAATGGGTCATTTGGGTATGAAATACTCGCTCCCTTCAAGAGAGCTGATCGCCGATTCGGTTGAAACAATGGCTCAGGCTCACGCATTTGACGGACTTGTTCTTGTGCCGAACTGCGACAAGATCGTACCCGGCATGGTAATGGGCGCAGCAAGACTGAATATCCCTGCCGTTGTTTGCAGCGGCGGTCCGATGCTTGCAGGTTCGTTTGACGGTCAGGAGATCTCGCTTTCGAAGATGTTCGAGGCGGTAGGTTCCTACAAGGCAGGTATAATTGACGAGAAGAAGCTGACAGAGTGCGAGCAGGGCGCATGTCCCGGCTGCGGCTCATGCGCAGGAATGTACACGGCAAACAGCATGAACTGCTTGTGCGAATCGCTTGGTATTGCGCTTCCCGGAAACGGAACGATCCCGGCAGTTTCGTCTGCGCGTATCATGCTTGCAAAACACGCAGGCATGGCTATCATGAATCTTGTAAAGAACGATATCAAAACAAGAGATATCATCAACGAGAAGTCAATTCGCAATGCGCTTGCCTGCGATATGGCGCTCGGCTGTTCGTCAAACTCGGTTCTTCACCTTCTGGCGATCGCAAACGAGGCCGGTGTCCCGCTTGATCTCACAGTCTTCAATGAGATGAGCGCAAAGACGCCCAATCTCTGTCATTTAGCTCCCGCAGGTCCTACGCATATTCAGGATCTCAACGCTGCAGGCGGCGTACCCGCAGTACAGGCGGAGCTTGCGAAGAAGGGGCTTATCGATCTTACTCTTATCACGGCAACCGGCAAGACCGTTGGCGAGAACATTGAGGGCGCATATGTCAAGGATACGAACTCTATCAGAACGATTGACAACCCATACAGCGAAACGGGCGGCATTCAGATCCTTTGGGGCAATATTGCAAAGAACGGCTGCGTAGTTAAGAGAAGCGCAGTTGCTCCCGAGATGCTCGTTCACAAAGGTCCGGCTCGTGTATTTGACAGCGAGGACGATGCGATCAAGGCTATCTACAATTCGCAGATCAAAGACGGCGATGTTGTAGTTATTCGTTATGAAGGCCCGAAGGGCGGCCCGGGTATGAGAGAGATGCTGAATCCGACAAGTGCGCTTGCAGGCATGAAGCTTGACAAGACAGTTGCGCTCATCACGGACGGACGTTTCTCCGGCGCGTCGAGAGGAGCATCTATCGGTCATGTTTGCCCCGAGGCGGCAGACGGCGGTGAGATCGGACTTATCGAGGAAGGCGATATCATCAGCATTGATATCCCGAATGCTTCGATTAATCTTGAAGTATCCGATGAGGTGCTCGCCGAAAGAAAGGCAAACTACAAAGCGCCTGCACCGAAGATCACGAGCGGCTGGCTTGCGCGTTACTCGAAGCTTGTCAGCACGGCGTCGAAGGGTGCCGTTATGAAAACATACGAAGAGTTCTGAAACTGCATTTCAAAGCTGCGCTTTTAACAAGCAGTAGGCTTGCGTTTCGTTCAGTTGGAAATTGTACTCTCCACCGCCGAAATATAGGATCGGTCGTCTATAGAGACAGGGGACACGATCTGAGGTTATAGTTTTGGTGTATAGTATGTATATCAAAAAGTAGTTTACAGAGGCATACGGATTTATTATGTCACCTAACAGCCCCATTTCTTTAGCGGAATGGGGCTGTTTTTTTTGAGCGGCGACCGACTTTATTGTTTAATTAAGTTTGCTCCCTCATTTGGATTTTGTGTATCGCCGACCTGCCCTCCCTTGAGAATCCCAACCCCGCCTACTCTACGACCCCGCCGATACTTTTTTTGATCGGGAACTTCGAAACCGCTGGATCTTGCATGGTCACACTTTCTGAATCATTGGTGCTAACGCACCAAAGGGTCGGATTTTTTCGAGTGTTTTGCCCGTTGGTTTACAGCGGTTTTGGAATAAATGCCGAACGCGGCGGCAGCTGGCGTTATCAATAAAGCTCGCCGGAACTTGCCTGCGGTCGCACGACCGCCACTCCTGGTTTGCAAAAGAATAAATGCCGAACGCGGCGGCAGCTGGCGCTATTAATAAAGTTCGCCGGAACTTGCCTGCGGTCGCACGACCGCCCCGAAGTGTGTTTCGATCACTTTATTGCAGTTTTCGGGGGAATATCTGAATCGCTCCATTCTTGTGCCGTCATAAAAGTATGTTATTTTCTGCGGCTGTTTGTCATCTGTGTCAAATGTATCTATGATGATAAGCTTCACTTTCATTTTTTGAGGTATGATGTTTTTGATGTAAACACTGACCTTCATTCCTGCCTTGATTCCGCTCTTTAGTTCCGCAAGTCCTGCCAGATTCGGCGTAAGCTCCACAAACGCTCCGTAGCTTTCAACGCTTCTGACGATCCCTGTTACGGTTTGACCGATCTCAAAAGCGGCGGCGTTCTCTTCCCATGTTCCCAGTAATTCCTTGTGGCTAAGACATACCCTTCCGTTTTCCGTGCTCCTGACAATGGCTCGTATATCGTCGCCGACGCTGAAACGCTCTTCGGGGTGGCTTATTCTGGATACCGACATTGAAGCGATCGGCAGAAGCGACGGAACTCCGCACCCGATATCCGCAAACGCTCCAAAGCTCTCAAGATGCGTTATTTTTGCGTTGATGATATCACCGACGCTCAGCTTATTGATGTAGTTTTGAATGCACATTTCCTGCGCAGCCCGCCTTGAAAGCACAGCCTCGATATTGCCGTTCTCTCGCCGTATCATGTCGGTTACAATGAAGCTGACGGGACGGTTCACTCTCGATATTACTGCTATATCTCGGACTTTGCCTTCTCGTATCCCCACGGCGCCTTCGTCACGGGGAATAATTCCTCGTATGCCGCAAAGGTCAAGGATCAGATTGTGTTCTTTGTCACACATTGCAGCCCTGCACTCCAGTATCATTTTTTCATGCATCGCTTCGGCGAGTGATGCCGCACTGCGTAATGCTGCGATATTGTCGGGTGTATTGAGTAATATTCCTTCAGGGAAAAATTCTGTCATTTTCTCCAGTCCTTTCATGTTCGGTATGGAATATATATGCAGCGCCCGCCAATAATTATTCATATGATACGCAGTTGTGGAGATCTGCGTTTCACAATGATCTTTGCGTCATAATTTGTGTGCGAATCACAGACCACAGGATCACGCATAACAATAGATCTGTCTAATAGTGTCTTGTGGAAATTGTATAATAATAACGTGCGATTATAGTAGAATTAAACTACTGCTACAAAAACGAATAAAATTTACAAAATTTGCGATTTGTTCATAAATTCGTAATAATTACATTGTATAATTTATATCAATTGATAAAGCGTTCTACTAATTTTCATATACCTTCCAAACTGGGCAGAAGTATTCATGTACTTCTGCCCGTCCCCGTTTAAAGGCTTTAAGTAAACTGCGGGATCGCCTTTTCAGTAATCAATATTTTGAGGTGCATTGCTATGCATAAAATCGGGCTTTATATCCACGTTCCGTTCTGCAGCGGGAAATGTCCCTATTGTGACTTTTTTTCGGTCGCCGCAGACAGTGAAACGCTCGATCGTTATACAGAATTTACCTGTGAAAAGCTGCGCTCCCTGCGCGGAGATCTTTCGGCTGATACGGTATATTTCGGCGGCGGAACGCCCAGCCTTTTGGGAACGGAGCGGTTGTGCAGAATACTCTCGGCTGCCGAAGGTTCCTTCGGAAAGCCCGAAGAATGTACGATCGAGGTGAACCCGAGGTCGGCAATGCAGCTTGATTTTAAATCGCTTGCATCGCACGGCGTGAATCGTGTGTCAATGGGACTCCAGTCCGGCAGCGACGAGGAACTTAGCCTTCTCGGACGGCGCCACACGGTAAAGGAAGCGGCCGCCGCAGCCGATAAAATACGATCGGAGGGTATCTCAAACCTGTCGCTCGACCTCATGCTTGGCATAAGCCGACAGACCTTCGGCAGTCTTTCGGGAAGCATTGATCTGTGCAGCGAGTTGGGCGCAAGCCATATTTCGGCGTATATGCTTACGGTAGAGAAGGGCACGCCTTATTATAATCAGCGCTCGTCGATGTCTTTTCCCGATGAAGATACGGTCTGCGAGCTTTACGAATATGCAGTAAACAAGCTTTCGGAATACGGATATAGTCAGTATGAAATATCAAACTTTTCGAAGCCGGGGCTTGAGAGCCGCCATAATCTGAAATATTGGCGATGTGAAGAATACCTCGGGCTGGGACCTGCTGCTCACTCGTTTATAGACGGCAGACGGTTTTATTATCCTCGTTCACTGCAGGCTTATTATGAAGATAAACAGCTGCTTGACGGCGAAGGCGGCGGGCGTGAGGAGTACATTGCGCTTGCGCTGCGCCTGAAGGAAGGGCTGCGTTTCGGGGAATATCAAAAGCGTTTTGGCGAGGCAGTGCCGGGAGAAATGAAGGCGGCCGCCGAACGCCTGGTAAAAACAGGTCTGCTGACCGTTGGTGATGACTATATCTCGCTGACTACAAAGGGATTTTTGGTGTCGAATTCGGTGATCGGGGAGCTGCTTGATTTTTAGCCGCAGTGTTTTGAAGATTCTGCGGTTGTGAATTTTCTATAAATTTTGCGTTAATTGTTTGACATATCGGCGAAAGTAGAGTAAAATATTGTTGTATGTAAATTGGACGTCTGCCGCTATGCGCTTTTGGCGCAGCGGCGAAAAATAACTGCGTGCCGGTGTGGATCGGCGATCATCATGCCCGAATCACACGCAGCGCAGCAGCTTGTTCGGCGCTTTATCTTTGATTCTGCATATTTCGCAGCTGCGGCAAACAGCGCCGATATGCTCTGTCGTCTTCCAATACCGCCGACAGAGGCTGATTTGATGATCGAGAAAAATTTCGGAGGAATATCAATGAAAAGGTTAGCTGCTATCTTTATGGCTTTGAGCGCAGCGCTGGTTTTTACATCATGCGATCTCATTGTTGAAAATAGCGAGGAGCAGTACGATTATCCGGTTACGGTTGGGAATCTTGTGCTGGAGTCTGCGCCGGCAAATATTGCCGTTATGAGCGAAAATATCGCCGATGTTATTATTGCCTGCGGCTACGAGGGCAAGCTTGCCGCAAAGGGCGAAAACTGCACAGCGCAGGCGCTTGAGCTGTTGCCCACGGTCGGAACAGCCGAAATGATAGACGTTGACGAGGCGGAGGATCTCGGGATCGATCTTATTATGACTGATGTCAGACCGCTTGACGAAACAATGGAGCAGCTCGAGAAGGCCGGGATAAATATCCTCATCATAAAGCCTGCGTCCGATATTGAGTCGATGCAAAAGCTCTACAGCAATATCGCTTCGGCAGTGGTCGGAGCGTATACGGGCAGAATGCAGGCGATGAACGTTTATGAAGAGGTAAGATCGGGACTGGAGCAGGTCAAGACAAATATCGATACAGAAAACGTCTTGTCTACCGCTTGCTATATTTACGATACAAACGGCGAGGAATGTCTGGCGGCGCACGGCAGCGATTTTGCCGAAAAGCTTTTTGAGTATGCGGGCGTGACCAATATCGCCGCCGCTGATGACGACGGGATCATCGGCATAGATACGCTTCTGAAAAGCGACCCCGAGACGATCTTCTGCGACAAGGGCGTATACGACAAGATAAGCGGAAACAAAGATCTGAGGTCGCTGAAGGCGCTGACAAAGGGAACGGTGTATGAACTTCCGAGCGGATACCTTGAGCTTCAGGGAAAAACGTGTATCATGACTGCGGATTATATTGCTGCAAAAACTCATGCTAACTATGTTCCTCAGCAGGCATGGCCCGAGTCTTTCTCCGAGAAAAAGGAAGAGTACAAGCCGCCGTTTGAGCCGAAGAAGGATATTTTCTACACGGTCGGCGAAACATACGAGCCGATAAAGGCGATCGAGGAACGGCTGATAGGTCTTGGATATTTGGTCGGAAATGCAGATGAAACATTCTCCGAAGATACTGCGCAGGCGATAACCGAGTTCCAAAATGCAAACGGACTTACTGTTAACGGCATTGCCGATTATGATACTTTAAAGGTGCTCCTCTCCTCGAAAGCGGTTTCGAAAGCCGATGCAGGCGAGGTAACAGTAGAAGCTGACTGATCATACCCACTGGCCAAACGGAGGAAGCTCCGCGCGGTCAGTGGCGATTTTATATGTTTGATAATACGGAAAGGCAAAAGCAATGGCAAAAAGCAAAAGTGTATTTGTGTGTTCGCAGTGCGGATACGAAAGCCCGAAATGGTACGGAAAATGCCCCGGCTGCGGCGAATGGAACACAATGGAGGAAGAGCTTGCGGCGGCGCCGTCATCAAAACAGACAGAAGCCAAACTGCGCACGTCCGACATAAAAAGCAGGGTGCTTAACCTGAAAAGCATCGATACGACCGACGAGATCAGATATAAAACAAAGATAGGCGAGCTTGACAACGTTTTGGGCGGCGGAATAGTGAAAGGCTCGCTTGTACTGATCGGCGGAGATCCCGGTATCGGAAAATCAACAATACTTCTTCAGGTGTGTCAGAATCTGGCGCCCGAACTGAACATTTTGTATGTATCGGGAGAAGAATCCCGCCGACAAATAAAGCTGCGTGCTGACAGACTGGACGTGACGAACGATTTCTTGATACTTGCCGAAACCGATATAGAACTGATCGCCGAACACATTAAAACCGAAAAGCCCGATCTTGTGATAATTGATTCGATACAGACGATGAATCTCTCTCAGCTCAGCTCTTCGCCCGGAAGCGTTACTCAGGTCAGGGAGTGTACAAATATGCTGATGCATACGGCAAAGTCGCTGGAAATACCGATACTTGTTGTCGGTCATGTCAACAAGGACGGAGCGATCGCAGGACCGAAGGTGCTGGAGCACATTGTGGACGCTGTTTTGTATTTTGAGGGCGACAGGCAGCTGTCATACAGAATACTGCGTGCCGTCAAGAACCGATTTGGATCAACAAACGAGATAGGCGTGTTTGAGATGACCGACAAAGGACTTTCGGAGGTAGTAAACCCGTCGCTCGTGTTCCTTTGCGTCACTTGTATTATGGAAGGTTCCCGCCCGATCCTGGCGGAGGTTCAGGCGCTTGCCGTGAATTCGGGCTATGGAACGGCAAGGCGAATGGCAACGGGTTTTGATTATAACAGAATGAACCTGCTGATCGCAGTTCTCGAGAAAAAGGGCGGGTACTATTTTGCCGGTGCAGATACATATGTGAACGTAGTTGGCGGGTTCAAGCTTGACGAGCGGGCTGCCGATCTGTGCGTGGCGATGTCGCTTATCAGCAGTCTGAAGGATTTTACGATCCCCGACGATGTGATAATTATCGGCGAGGTGGGTCTTGCAGGCGAAATACGAACTGTGTCGCAGATCGGAAAGCGGGTTAACGAGGCTCGGCGGCTTGGCTTCAAAAAATGCATCGTTCCGTATTACAGTCTGAAATCTATCGGCGAGGACGCAGCTTCGGGAATGGAGATAATCGGCGTGCGGTCGCTTCGACAGGCAGCGGCGGCGATAACCGCGTAGGAGATGTCCGCCGGTTTAAGGCAGCGGGGGATATCCAATGTTCAGTGGGGGGTAAATCCCATTTGCACTAACTTAAGTCCAATAGAGCTTAGTTTAAAGTTTTTGCCCCGCTTTTTCAAAAAGCGGGCAGGGTGCAGGGACGGAGGCTTGCTCCAATGTCTCGCCTGACGGCTCGGTCGGTGCTTCTGCTGTGCAGAGGTCTCCACCTCTGACCGTCCTTAGGGATACAGTTTTCGACGCGGGCACAAAATTTCAAGATTTCTATAAGATTTGTGCGCGTACTCCCTGTTGGCGCTTGCCGACCGGAGACCCGCGCCCCTTTGCAAGGGTGAATTCCAAAATAATCCGGTGGATTGTTTTGGAGGAGGGGACGCTTTGCGTGATGCGCGTCCCCTACTAACGACAAGAACAAGTTTCCCTTACCGCCCCAAGGCGACGCTAAAAGTCTTGAGTTAATGACATTGGGTGATATCCCACATTCAGTGTGGTTTCAAATCCCCGGTGAACGTACAAGCTTGCGGCTTGTGTCTGCTTGTTGAAAGCAGAACTTTTAAGCTGAGATACCATGATTTCCAGTAAATGGGAAAACCACCTGTGTGCACCAGAAAAGAATTACAAAACTGTTTTGTGCGAAGCTATTGAATTATTGACGTCAATAGGATATACTAATTTACAGAAATAAAACATCGGGATCGATTTGAGCTGATCCGGCTGATGTATTTTGGGCGCGCTGACGGTACACTGTTTCATCAGATCAGTTTCGTGATCGGACTGTGTGATAGGCAGCTTGGTCTTGTTTGTTTTTCATTAGAATTATCTATGGAAAAGCGGCGGCGCATATGCGTCTTTGTTTTTCACATGATATTGGAGTATTCCTCAATTTTCAGTATATATCAAAGCGTGGAGGTGTCCTGTAAGGTGCGATTGCTTACAGGACATCACGTTTTATGTAAAGTCAATATGCAGCGATCGTCACTATTGTTCGAACGAAATAAGGCGCTTTTAGTACGATAGCATTATGTAAAAACAGGGAGTTCGCAAGAAGCGAACTCCCTTATATCGTTAGCGCGCCAAAAGGGATTCGAACCCCCGACCTTCCCCTTAGGAGGGGGACGCTCTATCCAGCTGAGCTATTGGCGCATAGACATATTCTGCGCAGGGTAAAATACCCTGTACAGCTTTTTCATTATATCACAAAAATTATTCGCTGTCAAGGAAAATGATAAAGTTATCTATGGCTTTTGAACGAGTAAAAAACTATTAATCAAAAGCTGCCGAGGGTGTGGGGTGCGGTCTGCCGGTTGCAGACGTTGCCTCAGACAACAGCACCGACCGAGGCTGCAGGTGAGACTGCAGCCCCACAAAGCAGCTAAAGGCAAGCAAAAAATAAGAAATAGAAAAAGGATAGCAAGCGAAGCAACAAATTGTAACCGGCGTTAACAAAAAAGCAGGCACAAAAATATGCCGAACGTATGGAGAATAACAGCTGAGTTCACAATTTGTTTACTCATTCAAAAACCCCGTAAAGGTATCCGCGATTTTTGAATTGGCTTTTGATTGAGTAAAATTATTGTGAACAAAGCGTTTTATAAGAGATGCTCACGCTGACCATGCCGCAATTCATAAATTATGCAATGACGAAATTCGATATTTTATAATTGTCTACAATCTTTTTCCTTTTGTTGAATTTGGCTTGACTAAAATTTTTTACTGTGCTATGATAATATGGTCAGTTTGTATAATTTTGTAATGGGTGTTTAGCGCTGCCGATTCTGCCGCAGCCGCTTTGCATTTTGTATTTCTGCACCCATTGGTGTTCTAAGGAGGAACAATTAAAATGAAAAAGTTTAAGAAGATCGCTGCACTCGTTTGCGCTGCCGCTATGGTTTGTGCTTTTGCTGCCTGCGGCGAGAAGGAAAACGCTTCCAATACTCCCGCTTCAAACGGCGCAGCTACTCCCGCTGCTACTTCCGATACAGCTGCAGCCGATATTAATTATACGGTTGACGGCAAGCTCACTATGGGCACAAACGCCGAGTTTGAGCCGTATGAGTTCCATGAAGGCGGCGAGATCGTCGGTATCGACGCAGAGGTTGCTGCGCTTATCGCAGAGAAGCTTGGCGTGGAGCTTGAGATCAAAGATATGGAGTTCGATTCGATCATCGGCGCAGTTCAGACCGGTTCTGTTGACATCGGTATGGCAGGCATGAGCGTAACCGAGGACAGACTCAAGACGGTTGACTTCACAGACACATACACAACAGCCGCTCAGGTTATTATTGTTAAGGAAGACAGCACGGTTGCTTCGATAGATGACCTCAAAGACAAGACTGTCGGCGTTCAGGAGAGCACAACGGGCGACATGAGCGTTAGCGAGGATCTCGGCGAGGATCACGTAAAGAGATACAACAAAGGCTCCGACGCCGTGTCTGCTCTAAAATCGGGCGCAGTTGACGCGGTAGTTATCGACGGTGAACCTGCAAAGGCTTTTGTTGCTCAGAATGAGGGACTCAAGATCCTCGAAACGACATATGCCGAAGAGGAGTATGCTATTGCAGTCAACAAAGACAACGCAGCTTTGACAGAGGCTATCAACGGAATTCTCAAGGAGCTGACAGAAGACGGTTCGATCGAGAAAATCACCGCAAAGTATATCCCTGCCGAATAAGAACGATCGGGCGGCGTGCCGGCGCTGAAAAGCAGACACGCCGCTGTTTGGTTGGTAGTTTTAAATGGGGGCATTTCAATGACATTATTTTTTGCCGCAGAGGACTCGGGCTTTTTTGAAGATCTCCGTGAACGGTTCATTAACAATTTCATCACGGGAGATCGCTGGAAATATCTGGCAAACGGCCTCGGAGTGACGATGAAGATCACCTTGGGCGCCGTCATAATCGGCGTGATCCTTGGCTTTCTGGTGGCGGCTGTGAGGGCAACTCACGATAAGACGGGGAAGCTGAGGTTTCTGAATGCGGTCGCAAAGATCTATCTGACCGTCATAAGGGGTACTCCTGTTGTTGTTCAGCTGCTTATTACATATTTTGTTATACTTGCGCCGATGGGCGTTGATGAGATAATCGTTGCGATATTTGCCTTCGGCATAAATTCGGGCGCTTATGTCGCCGAGATCGTCAGGGCGGGCATTATGTCGGTCGACAACGGTCAGTTTGAGGCGGGGCGTTCGCTTGGGTTCAACTACGCGCAAACGATGTGGTATGTTATACTGCCTCAGGCATTCAAGAATATCCTGCCTGCGCTGTGCAACGAATTTATTGTACTTCTGAAAGAAACCTCTGTATCGGGTTACATAGCCCTGCAGGATCTGACGAAGGGCGGATATATTATTGTAGGAAGAACGTTCGATGCGTTCATGCCGCTGATATCCGTAGCGATAATATATCTTGTTATCGTAATGATACTTACAAAGCTTGTTGCGCTGCTTGAAAGGAGGCTGAGGAACAGTGAGCACTGATTTGAAAAAAGAGAGATCCTCAGCAAAGCCGACCAAAGACGAGAACGTTCGGCAGCAGAAATCGCCCGAAATGAAGCCCGCAGAGCACATTAGTATTGAAGGCAGCGAGATGACCGAAAGTCTGATCATGGTTCGTAACCTTGAGAAACACTATGGCGAACTTCATGCGCTCGACGGAGTGAGCATCGACATCGAAAAAGGCGAAGTCGCCGTTGTCATCGGGCCGTCCGGATCAGGTAAATCAACGTTTCTGAGGTCATTGAATCTACTCGAGATGCCAACGTCGGGAGAAATAATATTTGAAGGCGTAAATATGTTGGACAAGGGAGTAAACATCAATACCCACCGTCAAAAGATGGGAATGGTGTTTCAGCACTTCAACCTGTTTCCGCACATGACGATCATGAAGAATGTTACGATCGCTCCGATAAAGCTGCTCGGGAAGACGAAGGAAGAGGCGGAGGCGAAAGCGCACGAGCTGCTGAAGAGAGTCGGACTTGACGACAGGGCAGACGCATATCCGTCGCAGCTTTCTGGCGGACAAAAGCAGCGAATAGCGATAGTCAGAGCACTGTGTATGGAGCCTGATGTAATGCTTTTTGATGAGCCGACCTCGGCGCTTGACCCCGAGATGGTGGGCGAGGTGCTGGAGGTTATGAAGGCGCTTGCGAAGGATGGCATGACGATGGTAGTCGTGACTCACGAGATGGGTTTCGCAAGAGAAGTTGCCGACAGGGTAGTGTTCATGGCAGACGGAAAAATACTGGAAACCGGAACTCCCGGCGAGATTTTTACAGCGCCGAAAACAGAGAAAGCGAAGCAGTTTTTGGCAAGTGTGCTGAAATGATTCCCTAAATACTACATTGGATACAGGCAGGCGATGATATCAGTCGCCTGCTTTTTGTTTTTCTGTCGCCGGGGCGGGCGAGGGGCTTTTGCCGTGCCGCAAACGTATCAAAAAACGCACAAAAGGGACGGCAAGACGCCAATCTCACTTAATTGCGGACTGTGAAATTCACATTAATCAGCCGTGCTTTTCAGTACCGCCGCAACCACTTTCCCTAGATAGCTGCCCGTTCGTACTGCCTCCTCGTGAGTGTTTGCGTCTGTTCCGATTTCGATCAGCAGCGAGCCGGGCGCCAGATTCATATTGTACATAAAATTGCCGAAATACAGCGGTCTTGTCATTCCCGGATATAGCTCCTCGGCCTTGCTTTGAAGCTTTACCGCAAGGCTCATGTTTTGTTCCCAGCAGTCAAAATCATAATATCCGTAGTTGTCGTTGCCGCACATTATCATGATCTGAGCAGCCTTTTCGCCGCCGAAGACAAAGGTCGGCTTGATTTTTTCGTTTTCGTCCGTTGTTATGCTGTCACGATGAATGTCAAGGATTATCTTTATGCTCGGGTATCTTTCAAGGTAGTTGTTTATTGTTTCCGCGCTGCTGTCGTATGCGCCGAGATACGACGGGTCGTCGTGGTGCTTCAGACTGTGTGCCGCCGTGACGCCCTCCGCCTTCAGACTCTCTGTTATCGCTTCGCCAACGCTGACAACGTTTTCTCGGTCATCGTCGCTTCTGGGATAAAAGCTTTCGTAATAATAACCCAAGTCGCTGTCCATGTATGATTCCGTGGCGTGAGTGTGGACTATCAGGACCTGCGGCTCGGCTGTTTCTTCATATTGAAACGGCAGGTCGGCGGTTAAGTATCCCCTTAGATCGGGAGTCAGATCGGTTGCGTTTTTTACATAAAAATTACCGCAGCTCATGTTTGATTCACGATACAAACTCTCCGTAACGAGGTAGGTGGTTTCAAAGGTATGATCCGTGTCGGTGTCGGTATCGGTGTCGGTATTGCTTAAATCGGAGCCGGGTGTGTCCGAATCGGAGCTTTTGTCAGAGCTGCTTTTGTCAGAGCTGCTTTTGTCTGAGTCGTCTTTCGGCTTTGAGTCGGCGGCGCTTCTGTTGAAGCTCGACTGAGTCTGCTTATCGCTCATCGCAAGCCCTGCCGCAGTTTTTCGGCTGTGCTCCTTTCCGATGAAGCTGTCCACACGCCCTCCAATGCTTATCGTTCCGAAAACCGATATCAGAACAGCTGCAGTCCCGACGGCTGCGCGGCGTATTTTTTCACTTATTTTCATTATTGTTCCCACTCCTAACATTTGCTGCTGTACTTGGATAGATCGTTCGGCGACCAAGGGTGCGGGTCTCCGGGGGAGACCTCTGCAAAGCAGAAGCACCGACCGACGCGGCAGCGAAGACCGCTGTCCTTGGATCCTGCAAGCCTTTTGAAAAAGGCTTGAGCGAAAACTTTTTTATTCTTTCAAAGAAAGTTAATTTCCGTGGGATATTCCCTCTGTGGTTATTGTATGCAGAAAAAAATAGAAATATTACCCTACAAAGCTGTTTTACTTTTTGAGAAAGTGTGTTATAATAGAGTTGCAGACGGTGCGCCGTCGGCTGCCGAAGTAATGCAGCCAAAATGCTTTACAACGTTATTTGATTTGGGAGTTGTTTATGAATTACAATATAAATTTAGGCTGTTGGGGCAGTATATTTGCTGTCCCGACAAAAGTCGTAGACAAATATTTGAAGATCGCAGGCTCGGCGCAGCTGAAGGTACTGCTGTATGTTCTTCGGCACAACGAGGAGAACATCAGCGATGAAGCCATCGCCTCTGCGCTGAACATGGATATTTTTGATGTGCGCGACAGCATTGAATTCTGGACGTCGTTTGACGTTATCGGCGTCAGCAGCGGCGAGATCACACCTCCCGCAAAAGCGCCGCAGCCGGAGCAGCCGGAGCAGTCCGAGGCTCAGAGCTCATATACAGGGCAGATCCCGCCGCCGTCCGCCGTTCTCTCGAGCAGCGAGCCGAAGCCGCAGTCTGCGGAGAAGCCCGGAAACACAGCTGAGCGCGACAAGCCTAGCGACATTGCCGCAGCTCGTCCGCTGCGCCCCGATCCGATCTATGTTGCGAAGCGGATCAGCGAAGATAAGGAGATCGAAGCGCTGCTCAATGAGGCGCAGTATATTTTCGGAAGACCGGTATCGCCGAACGAGAATGCCGGGATAATAATGCTCCACGACAACGAGGGCTTGCCGTGCGAGGTGATACTAATGCTGCTGACCTACGGAGCGTCAAACCAGAAGGGAATGAGGCAGATCGAAAGTATGGGAGCGCAGTGGGCAAAGGACGGGATCCTGACGCTGGAACAGGCTGACGAGCGCATCAGAGAGATGGAGGAAAGCAAGGAAGCTTACCATAAAATTCAGTCCGTGCTGGGGCTGAAGTTCCGCAAGGCGAGCAAGACCGAAGAAACTATGTACAGCTGCTGGCTGAACGAGTGGCATTTTAACGAAGATATCATAAGGGAAGCGTACGATATTTGTATCGACAACAAGGGTGAATACATACCAAAATATGTCAATACAATACTGAAAAACTGGCACGACAGCGGCGTTGCAACTGTGGAGCAAGCTCGCCGCAGCCGCCGAAAGCCCGCAGTTCAGGGCGGGGCTGCGTCATATGACGATCAGCGCAGCGACAATTCCTCATTTGATATTGACGAGCTGAGCAAGCTTAGCGCATTCAATGACTAACGGAAAATCGCGACCTACAACAACAAAAAGGAGATGCCGCCATGGGCTACTCACGTGAAATATATCGAAAAGCAGAGGACGAGCTTAACCGCCGCCGTCAGAAAGCTTTTACAGACGCAGAAAAACGCAGAGAACGGATCTACGCCGAGCTGCCCGAGGTGCGTGAGCTGGAAACAAAGCTGACCCGAACGGGAGTTGCTGCCGCCAGAGCCGTCTTTGCAGGAGGCGATACAAAGACGGAGCTTGAAAAGCTTCGCAGCGAAAACCTCAGGATACAAGCCGAGATCAGGAGAATACTGGGAACAAAGTCGTATATTCCCGCAGATCTCGAGGAGGTGTATTCGTGCAGGCTGTGCAAGGATAGGGGATATATCGACGGGAAAATGTGCAGCTGTATGAGATCGCTGCTTCGCAGTACCGCTTATGACGAATTCAACAAAAAAGCGCCGTTTTCGCTAGAAAGGTGCACGTTCGATAATTTCAGCCTTGAATGGTATCAGAATACTCCAAACCAAAACGGCAATGTTCCCCGAAGGAGAATGGAACGGATTCTCCAATATTGCCGCAGCTACGCCGAGAATTTTTCTCCGAACAGCGAGTCCCTTTTGATGGAGGGCGCAACGGGGCTTGGAAAGACCCACCTTTCTCTTGCAATCGCAGGGAGAGTTATAGACAGAGGTTTCGGAGTGATTTACGGTTCTGCGCCCGATCTGCTGATGATGCTTAAAGCCGAAAATTCGTATTACAATACCGACCATACAGTATTGGAAAATCTCGAACAGTGCGACCTGCTCATTATCGACGACCTCGGGACCGAATTCCCGAATTCCTTCACAAAATCCGCCGCATATAACCTGCTGAACGCCCGCCTTGCCCGTGAAAAGGCGACTATCGTCAACACGAATTTAAGCATAAGCGAGATGAAGCGCAATTATTCCGACCGACTTGTGTCGAGATTGGTCGGTGACAACGAATATCTTACGTTTATCGGCGAAGACGTGCGTATTGCGAGAAAACGAAAGAACAGAGATTGAACACAGCTTAAAAGACAGCGATCCGAAAATGACCGCTGTCTTTTTTGATTTTGTGCGGGCACGGCGAAAATTATTCCGAAAAAACCGGCGCTCATTCCGGCGGCAATATATCCCGCAGCGGTCATTGAAAGAGTGTTGAATCGAAAATTTGCAACTTTAATTATCAGAAATTGCAATAATCGGAGAAAATCCGCAGTATTTTTGAGAAATCTACGCCAAATTTGAATTTTTCTTGAAAAAAATTGAAAAATACTATTGCATTTTTTCTCCAATGGTGCTATACTCATAAAGTAATCTTTATTGGATCAAGGCTTCTACGGATCTCTGCTTCCGGATCTGCTCCGATAAACCGCAGAAAGCGCAAGGGCGAGCGGAAAGCCGAGAGCTGTATTGCTAATTTTTGTATGGAGGACGATTACAATGGCACTGAAAAATGAATATTTAGTTGATCTTCTCGAAAGAGTAAAAAAGCGCAACGCCGGTGAGCCTGAGTTTATTCAGACTGTTACAGAGGTATTTGAGAGCATTGAGCCGGTCATCGACCAGCGCCCTGATCTCGTTGAGTCCGGCGTTATGGAGAGGATCGTTGAGCCTGAAAGACAGATCATGTTCCGTGTTCCGTGGGTTGACGACAACGGCAAGGTTCAGGTTAACCGCGGTTACAGAGTTCAGTTTAACTCTGCTATCGGACCTTATAAGGGCGGTCTTCGTTTCCACCCCTCCGTATATATTGGTATAATCAAGTTCTTGGGCTTTGAGCAGATCTTCAAGAACAGCCTCACAACTCTGCCCATGGGCGGCGGCAAGGGTGGTTCCGACTTTGACCCGAGAGGCAAGTCAGATGCAGAGGTTATGCGTTTCTGCCAGAGCTTCATGACAGAGCTTTATCGTCATATCGGTCCGAACCTCGATGTTCCCGCAGGCGACATCGGCGTTGGCGGCCGTGAGATCGGCTTCCTCTTCGGTCAGTACAAGCGCCTTAAGAACGAGTTCGCAGGCGTGCTCACCGGCAAGGGTCTTGAGTACGGCGGTTCGCTCATTCGTCCCGAGGCAACAGGCTTCGGCGCAGTTTATTATACAGACAATATGCTTAAATATTTCAAGGATGAGATCGCAGGCAAGACAGTTGTTCTGTCGGGCTTCGGCAACGTTACTTGGGGTACTGTTACAAAGCTTACCGAGCTTGGCGCTAAGGTTGTTACACTTTCCGGCCCCGACGGATACATCTATGATCCGGACGGCGTAAATACAAAAGAGAAGATCGATTATCTGCTTGAGATGAGAGCTTCCTGCCGTGACAAGGTTCAGGATTATGCAGATAAGTTCGGCGTTGAGTTCCACGCAGGCGAGAAGCCGTGGGGCGTTAAGGCTGACCTCTATATGCCCTGCGCTACTCAGAACGAGGTTGGTATGGCTGAGGCTGAAAAGATGGTCGAGAACGGCGTTAAGTACTACGTCGAGGTTTCGAATATGCCTACTTCCAACGAGGCTATTGCATTCCTGAAGAGCAAGGGCGTTGTTGTCGCTCCGTCTAAGGCTGTTAACGCAGGCGGCGTTGCCGTTTCGGGTCTTGAGATGTCACAGAACTCCATGCGCTACAACTGGACGGCAGAAGAGGTTGACGAGAAGCTCAAGGGCATCATGGCTAACATCTTCAACTCCTCTATCGAGGCTGCAAATAAATATGGTCTGGGCGACGATCTTGTTGCAGGCGCAAACATTGCCGGCTTTGTTAAGGTCGCAGAAGCAATGAAGGCTCAGGGCGTTGTTTGATGTCCCGGCAAAGTTAATATTGATATCTCCATAATAAACACTCTTATAAGTTCTGCTTTCAACAAGCAGACACAAGCCGCAGGCTTGCGCGTTCATCAGGAATTTTGATCCCTGATGAATGTGGAAAGTCCCTCGCCTATATAGGTGGGGGACTTTCTGTCTGCGGTTATAGAAATGTCGGTAATTAATATAATTATTTAGTCAGATATTTCAAGCATTACCCGCTGTATTGTACAGCGGGTTTTGTTTTGCACAAATTAGTTAAAAAAACAAATCATTGCATAAACTCACTCGATGTGTTAAAATATTATTGTAAAAACTGCTTTGCGCCTGCAAACCGAATGGTCGGCAGTACACGAAGCTATATGAACGGAGGAAAACAAAATGTCAAAGAAGGTGTTGATCACCGGTGCCAGCTCGGGCATTGGAAGAGATAGTGCGCGAGTATTCGATTCTTACGGCTGCGAGCTGATAATTACCGCTCGAAGAGAGGACAGGCTGACCGAGCTTGCCGACAGCCTGCAGGGCGATCCCAGGATAATTGTAGGCGACATTGCGGGCAGCGAAGGAGCGAAGGAGCTTTACGAAATTACGAAGGACGAGAACATCGATATTCTCATAAATAACGCAGGCTTCGGAGTTTGGGGCGAATTCACGAAAACGGATCTTGATCGTGAGATCGACATGATAAAGCTGAACATTGAAACGATGCATACGCTGTTCAAGCTGTTTTTGTGCGATTTCAAAAGAAGAGGCAGCGGAAAAATACTGAATGTAGCGTCAATGGCCGGTTTTGCGCCCGGCCCATATATGGCGGCATATTATTCTTCGAAAGCGTATGTGCTAAGACTCACGCAGTCGGCAGCGTTCGAGCTTGCGGAATCGGGATCGCCCGTAACGGTGTCGGCGCTGTGTCCGGGGCCTGTAGATACGGAGTTTAACAAAGTTGCGGGAGTGCACTTTTCAACAGCCTCGCTGTCGAGCGAATATGTTGCGAGATACGCAGTGACTCAGATGGTGAAGGGCAAGACCGTTATCATACCGGGAACGATGATGAAGATGTCGGCAGTGGCTTCGAAAATCACACCTGATAAAATATGCGCAGCCGTGACGGCAAACGTGCAGAGAAGGCGGGCGGGCAGTGCCCGCTGACAAGTTCCGGCAGAATTTGTAAATGAAAAATGTAATCCCGCGTTTGAGCTTCGGTGAAATGCAAGCATTAGAGAAGGCGG
>CACZCM010000022.1 GCA_902779615.1 uncultured Ruminococcus sp.
GAAAAGATATTATCAAAAAATTTGTGTGAGAAAATATTCGGTTCCAATATAAATGAAATGAACAAGGAGTTTGAACGAACACGCTATAACGAACATCTGACTGAACTTTTGCATGATGATGATGTGGGAATGGTCTACAGCTATTTGATTTCCGAGTATAAAAGCGGTTCGCTTCGATCAAATGACTCTTTTGCTGCACTTTACGCTGTTTCAGAACTTGTACCTCTGATAAGCGAATTGGGTGAGATCAGATATTGTAATGAGTTGTTCCTTTGTGATCAGCCTACAGGGTATTTCCCGACAAAAATGATTCAGCAAATGACAGTTCACTCTGAATGTACTGACTTTGCGGATTATATGCACTGCAGAAAATTGAGTAGTATACACTATGAGGATATAAGCTATGGCGAGAAACTGACCGCTGATGATGTTGAAACGCTTTTGGATGACTATTTTGATAATTCCGAAGAGCTGCTCCGCGGCTTTTATCGAGATGGTCTGTTGTCGGACGAGTTGTTATGTGAATACGATCTGGAATATCTTGCATATAGACGCGTAGAAGTTCTTAATGATTCTTATGAATTCCCCGGTGAGATAGTTGGAGACAGAACTTCCATCAGAAAGCATATAAAAAAGCTGTGTCAGAATCCAACTGAAATTGTCTCTGTGCAGGTAGTGAGGTCAGTTTTAAAAGGTAAAAAAAGTGATGGCTCCACTTTTGAGCTTGGTTATAAAGACGCTCGCGGAGGTGCTCTTGAGAGATACACGCCTCAAGGAGAGCATAATGTGTGTTATTGTCAGATGTGCCGCCGTGTAAAGGAATACAGACGAATTGAAGTGAATAATATAGAGCTTAATCCTACCTATTATTTTCCGCAATTGAGAGTAGCGTTGTGTCTTGACTGCAGTGTGGAATTTAAAGATTTGAGAAAAAACAATGATATCAGAACAGCATTTGAAGCTGCGCTGAGAAATACTCCTATACCGCCAGATAAGGACACAATATCGATCCAGCTTGGATCGGATAGCGAGATCATATTTACAGCAAAGCATCTTGCAGAAATTCAAGAAATACTTTTGCAAAAAACGTTGGTATAAAAACAAGATACCCCCGGGGCAGTTTTGCTCCGGGAATTGTTTTACTATGCTGTAAAATTTTAAAAAACTATATCATTTTTTCGGCGATTATGCTATAATAGCAGGGGTACCGTCTTATTTTTTGATTTTATTTGTTAAAATGACAAAATGATGTTCGTAAACGAGGTGATTAGGTGGCTAAATTGGAAGATCTGACTGTAGGCAGCAGTGTCAGCGGTCTTGTAAATAACGAATCTGTTGAGATCATTGCTGTGAAATGGTACGGTAATTCGGTTCTAAATGTAACATTTAAAAATAGCAGGGGTCAGTTGGCAGATCAGCTCGTTTACAGAGAAGATGAAGAGCGCTTCGAGATATTGTCAGATAACCTTCCGTGGAGCTTTGACGCGGACGGCGATATAGTTCGATTAGCGTCGGAGGCTTATCGTATAAATCTGGCGCATCTGTTTGATCCATACCTTGCGGTGCATACATCATCTATTGAACCGCTGCCGCATCAGATCTCAGCGGTGTATCGGGAAATGCTCCCTCGGCTTCCGCTTCGCTACATTTTGGCGGACGATCCCGGTGCGGGAAAAACTATTATGACCGGATTGCTGCTGAAGGAGCTTATCGTTCGAGGCGACCTTAAAAGATGTTTGATAGTTTCTCCGGGAAGTCTTTCCGAACAGTGGCAGGACGAGCTTTATTCTAAATTTCATTTAAAATTTGAGATATTGACAAATGATCGTATTGAATCGGCGGTTACCGGGAATGTCTTTACCGAAACGAACCTATGTATTGTCAGGCTCGACAAGCTGTCTCGTAACGAGATCCTTCAAGAAAAGTTGAGCGTTACTGATTGGGATCTCATCGTCGTTGACGAGGCGCACAAGATGTCAGCGAGCGTGTGGGGCGGCGAGGTTAAGTATACAAAACGCTTTTTGCTCGGTCGGCTGCTATCGGGTATAACGAGACATTTTCTGCTGCTTACGGCAACACCTCACAATGGAAAAGAAGCGGACTTTCAGCTGTTTATGTCGCTTATCGATCCGGAACGTTTTGAAGGCGCTGCCCGTACCGACAATCAGTCGATTGATGTTTCAGATGTTATGCGAAGGCTTGTCAAGGAAGATCTTCTCAAATTCGACGGCACTCCGCTGTTTCCCGAACGCAGGGCGTATACCGTGAATTATGATCTGTCCGAGCGGGAGTCTGCTTTGTATCACGCTGTTACGGAGTATGTGCAGGAGGAGTTTAACCGCGCAGACCAGCTTTCAAACGAGCGGAAAAATACTGTCGGATTTGCGCTTACGATATTGCAGCGCAGATTGGCTTCTTCTCCCGAGGCTATATATCAGTCGCTGTATAGAAGGCGAAAAAGGCTTGAAAGCAGACTTGATGAGGAAAAGCTCGGACGAAAAGCCGAGGAATTCCGCACATCATTAAGGTTTGACCGCGATTATGACGATGATGATTACACCTCGTCCGAAATGGAGCAGGAAGAGGAGAATGTAGCGGATCAGGCTTCTGCGGCAAGGACTATCGCCGAGCTTGAAGCCGAGATCGAAACGCTGATGAAGCTTGAACGGCTTGCAAATGAAGTTCGCGTCAGCGGAGAAGACCGCAAATGGGACGAGCTTTCAAAGCTGCTTCAGGATAACGAGTGTATGTTCACAGGCGAGGGTCAGCGTGAAAAGCTGATAATTTTTACAGAGCACCGTGATACGCTGCGATACCTCACCGATAAGATATCAACGCTGTTCGGCAGCCCCGATATTGTTGTGACTATTCACGGAGGAATGCTGCGTGACGAGCGTAGAAAGGTCGAGGAGCGTTTCAAGCAGGATAAAGACGTCCGTATTCTTATCGCAACGGACGCTGCCGGCGAGGGTATCAATCTGCAAAGAGCGCACCTGATGATAAATTACGACCTGCCTTGGAACCCGAACAGGCTTGAACAGCGTTTCGGGCGTATCCACCGTATCGGTCAGACAGAGGTATGTCACTTGTGGAATCTCGTTTCGCAGGAGACGAGAGAAGGCATGGTGTTTCAGTGCCTGTTCAAGAAGCTCGAAGAAGAGCGTTCTGCTCTCGGCGGAAAGGTGTTTGATATACTCGGCGATGTGACCTTTAACAACAGGTCGCTGCGGGAGCTTCTGATCGAGGCTATACGATATGGCAACGATCCCGAGGTCAGAAAGCGCCTGTGGCAGGTCGTGGATAATTCGATAAATACAAAGAAATTCCGAGAGCTGATAGAGGAGAACGCCCTGACCGAGGATTCAATGGATGTATCCAAAGTCATGGAGATACGCGCAGAGATGGAGCGTATTGAGGCGCACAAGCTGCAGCCGCATTTTGTGGAGGCGTACTTTATTGAGGCGTTCAAAAGGTTGGGCGGCAGGATACATAAACGCGAGCAGGGCAGATACGAGATCACCTCGGTGCCGTATGCGATCCGAAGCAGAGATACGCTCATCGGTTTCGGAAAAGCGGTTACCACAAAATACGAGCGTGTCTGCTTTGAAAAGAGCAAATGCAATATCCAAGGAATGCTGACAGCCGAGCTTATATGCCCCGGTCACCCGCTTTTGGAGGCGACTACCGATCTTATCCGTGAGCGTTTCGGCGAGGCGTTAAAGCACGGAACGGTATTTGTTGATGAAAACGATTTCGGGAGCGAGCCTCGTCTGCTCTTTTATATCGAGGACGCTGTTCAGGACGGCGTTGTTTTGCCGAACGGCAGCAAGCGCATTATCTCAAAGAATGTCCATTTCGTGGAGCTTAAGGAAGAAGGTTCGGCGTCAAATGCAGGTTATGCTCCATATCTTGACTACCGTGCGCTGACTGAGGAGGAAAAGTCCGCTGTTATGGACTACATCAGCAGTCAGTCGTGGCTTACGCAGAGCGTCGAGGAGCGTGCGCAGGCGTATGCGATATCGGAAATAATCCCGAAGCATTTTGCTCGGGTCAAGGAACACCGAACAAAAATGCTGAATAAGATCGCAAAGGCGGTCAAGGATCGCATGACTGCGGAGATACGCTACTGGGATTTCCGTGCGGTGGAGCTTCGTGAGAAAGAGGAAGCAGGCAAGGGCAATCAGCGGCTGACATCGGCAAATGCCTCTCGCCGTGCCGAGGAGCTTGCCGCGAGAATGCAGAAACGGCTTGATGAGATCGAAAACGAACGCAATATTTCGGCAACGCCTCCGATAATCGTGGGCGGCTCGCTCGTTATTCCGATGGGGCTGCTTTGTATTCTGACAAGACAGCCGCTGCCCGATTTCGGTTCGGGCGACAGAAGATCGGTGGAGCTTGCCGCTATGAACGCCGTTATGGATATCGAGCGCAGACTCGGGTATATCCCGACCGATGTAAGTAAGCAAAACTGCGGCTACGATATCGAGTCGGAAATACCGAAGGAGCGGCAGGACGGCAGCGGCTGCCTGCGCTTCATTGAAGTAAAGGGCAGACAAGCGGGAGCGGAAACCGTCACGGTTACTAAAAACGAGATGCTCCATGCGCTAAACTCTCCGAACGAATATATTCTGGCAATAGTTGAGGTTGACGGCAGCAATACAAAGACTGTTTATTTAAAAGAGTCGTTCAAGGGTGCGTCAAAGCCCGGTTTTGCAGAGGTAAGCCGCAGCTTCGATATTAAAGATCTGATCCGCAGTGCGGAAGTTTTATATAGTGAATGAGGGAAAAGCAATGGCAAAGAAATTTATTGAGGTAGCGTTGCCTTTAGAGGCGATAAACGCAGCCTCAGCGAGAGAAAAATCAATACGGCACGGTCACCCGTCCACACTGCATTTGTGGTGGGCACGCCGACCGCTTGCAGCGGCAAGAGCCGTTATCTGGTCATCGCTTGTTGACGACCCGTCGTCTCACCCCGAGCTTTTCCCGACGGAGGAGGAGCAAAAAGCGGAGCGGCAGCGGCTTTTCAAGATACTCGAAGAGCTTGTTGTTTGGGAGAACTCGAACAACGAAGAGGTTTTAAATGCTGCAAGGGCGGAGATAATGCGCTGGACAAACAACGACCCGCCGGCACTTCTCGACCCGTTTGCGGGCGGCGGAGCTATCCCTCTCGAAGCGCAGCGGCTCGGCCTTGAGGCTCATGCGCACGACCTGAATCCCGTAGCAGTTATGATAAACAAGGCGATGATCGAGATACCGCCCCGCTTTGCGAACAAGCCGCCCGTACATCCGAGCAATACGATCTCTGACGGCAGCGAGTGGAAGGGCGCCGCAGGTCTGGCGGAGGACGTTCGCTACTACGGCGAGTGGATGAAACGGGAAGCGTTCAAGCGCATAGGCCATCTGTACCCGAAGGTAAAGGACGAAAACGGCAGGGAGCGCACCGTTATTGCGTGGATATGGGCGAGAACGGTAAAATGCCCAAACCCTGCTTGTGGGTGCGAGATGCCGCTTATCAGCAGTTTCGTATTATCAAAAAAGAAGGGTAACGAAGCTTGGTTAAAGTATGACAGAGAAGACCACAGATTTACGGTTGAAAAAGGTGTTTACGATAAGAAATTAGAGAACGGAACAAAGCAGGGCAAAAAAGCAGTTTTTGGCTGTATCTGCTGTAATGACGGTATAGCAACCGGCGAGTATATTGATAAAGAAGCACAAGAAGGAAGAATGGGGGTTACTCTCTTAGGAATCGTTGCGGAAGGTGATAGAGGAAGAGTTTATATTACTCCGGACGAGGATTACGAACAAAAAATCACAAAAGAAATTGAAGACTACTATTCAAGTCATGATATAGAAAATGTTGTATCACACGCAGAATGCAGAGGTACATTTGCAAGTAACGCACAGGGAAGAATATACAGTTTTAAAGAATTTAAAGATTATTTCACACACCGCCAGCTAACCGCCTTAACCACCTTCAGCGATCTTGTAGCCGAAGCGCAGCAAAAAGCCGAACAAGACGCACTTTCAGCAGGTATGCCAGAAGACGGCACTGCACTCGCAGACGGCGGCAGCGGCGCAAAGGCTTACGGCGAAGCGGTGGGCGTTTATTTGGCGTTTGTGGTAGATAAATTGACTGATTATCATTCATCTATTTGTTCGTGGCATTCCTCCGGTGAAAAAATGCGAAATACATTCGGACGACAAGCAATTCCAATGGTTTGGGATTTTGCAGAAGGCAATCCTTTTTCCGACTCTTCCGGGTGCTTTGACAATATGCTCGAATGGGTTTATAAATGTGTCGCTCAGTTTCCTGTAGGAAAATGCGGTGTTGTTAATCAGTTTAATGCTACCGAGGACGCAGGACTGCGAAATATCATGGTGTCTACCGATCCGCCGTATTACGATAATATAGGTTATGCCGATCTTTCGGACTATTTTTATGTATGGATTCGTCAAGCTTTAAAAAAGACCTATCCGAAGATACTTGGTACAATGCTTGTGCCAAAAGCAGAAGAGTTAATTGCTACTCCGTACCGTCATGACGGCAGCAAACAAAAAGCAAAGGAGTTTTTTGAAGATGGTATGTCGAAAACCTGCTGTCAGATATTTAAATACGCAAAAGACGATGTACCGGTAACGATATATTACGCATATAAACAAAGCGATACCGATAACGATAATACAACAGCTTCTTCCGGTTGGGAGACTATGCTGTCGGCAATTATTAAAGCGGGATTTGCTATAACAGGTACATGGCCTATGCGTACAGAAATGGCTAACAGAACGGTTGGTATGGGTTCAAATGCCCTCGCCTCCTCAATTGTCCTCGTCTGCCGCAAGCGTGACGAAAACGCGCCCGTGCAGACGCGCCGAAACTTTGTAAACGAGCTGCGCCGCAGCCTGCGCCCTGCGCTGCAAAAGCTGCAAAGCAGCAATATTGCGCCGGTTGATCTTGCGCAGTCTGCGATAGGTCCCGGAATGGGCGTGTTCTCGAAATACGCGAAGGTGCTTGAAGCGGACGGAACGCCGATGACGGTGCGCAGTGCGCTGCAGATAATCAACCAGGAGCTTGATATGTATTTCAACGAGCAGGACAGCAGCCTCGACAGCGAGAGCCGCTTCTGCGTCGATCTCTATTCGCAGTACGCCTTCAACGAAATGCCGTTCGGCGACGCAAATACGCTCGCTACCGCGAAGAATACCTCCGTAGCTTCAATGGCGGCGCACGGTATTCTCTATGCGCAGAAGGGCAGAGTACATCTCACCGAGCGCGGGGAGCTGCCCGAGAAAATAAACGACAGTGAAAAATGCATATGGCTGCTCTGTCAGCAGCTGACATACAGAATGGAAAAATCCGGCATAGAAGGCTGCGCCGACACCATAAAGAATATGTTCGGCAGCAACGCCGAATACGCAAAGGACCTGGCTTACCGCTTGTATACTATAGCCGAGCGCAAAAAGTGGGCGCAGGAGGCGTATGCGTACAACGCGCTTGTCGTGGCGTGGCCGGAGATACAGTCGAGAGCCGCAGAACTGAAAGCGGCTCAGCCGCAGCAGTTTACGCTGTTTGATTAAGGAGGGAATCAGAGTGACGGAAAATCTTGATTATGTTCAAAAGGGCATTCGTATCCTGCACCCGCTGTTTGCGGCGTATGTTTGCCAGGAAATGTCTCGTGAATACAAAGACGGTTGGTGGCAGGAGGTCTTGATGACTCTCAGCGACCAGACAAGAGACCTGCCCGATAGCGGCAGCTGGGCAGACCTTGCTGATTCGCTTGATTTGGCAAACTGCATTCGTTTGCTTGACAGGGAGTGGAACAACCTTTTCAAGCGGCTTCTTTCGATCGACTACCGCACCTGGGCGAAGGAGCTTATGGGTATTCGAAATAAGATCGCTCACCTCGGTGCGCAGGATATGGAAAAAGACAAAGCGGAGCGTGCGCTTGACACAATGGCGCTTCTCTGTGAGGGCTTCGACCACGATGGCGCGGAGGAGATACGTGCAATTCTGCGTGAGCTTCGCTACGGTACGACAAAGGGCTCGACTGCCGCAGCACAGACAAAATCCGATACAGCACCTGCCGCAAAGCCGGAAAATGTCGGGATATTGCAGAGTATTAAAGGCGTAACGCTGCCAAGCTGGCGTGAGATAATCGAGCCGCATCCCGACGTTGCACAGGGAAGATATCTCAATGCGGAATTCGCTGCCGACCTTTCACAGGTAGCAAGAGGCGAGGGAGCGTTCGAGTACCGCGATCCGGTGGAGTTCTTCGCAAGAACATACATAACAGACGGAATGAAGGGACTGCTCGTTCAGGCACAAAGAAGATTTGAATCCGGCAGCGGCGAGCCTGTTCTGCAATTAAAAACGGCGTTCGGCGGCGGCAAAACGCATAGCCTGCTTGCGCTTTATCATATGGCAAGAAGCACTGTTGCGCTCGACAAGCTGCCGAATCTGAAAGCCGTGATGAATGAAGCGGGATTTTCGGAGCTTAAAAAAGCAAATGTGGCTGTGCTTGTAGGAACGGCGATCAATCCGGCAAGAACGAGGCGCCCGGCGAACTTCCCCGGTATAACCATAAATACATTATGGGGCGAAATGGCGGCGCAGCTTGCTCTGTCGGCAGGAAATCTCGATCTTTACGATTATGTCAAGGAGTCGGACAAGAAGGGCGTATCGCCCGGAAGCGTCGCACTGAAAAATCTCTTTGATGAATGCGGTCCGTGCCTTATCCTGATGGACGAGCTTGTGGCTTATGCAAAGAAGATTTATGGTATCGACGGTTTGCCGGCAGGCTCGTTTGATAATTTTATTTCATTTATTCAAGAGATCACCGAAGCGGCAAGCGCCAGCCAAAACACGATGGTGGTAGCGTCTATCCCGGAATCCGATATTGAGATCGGAGGAGACGCAGGACAGAAGGCTCTTGAAGTGATCGAGCATACCTTCGGAAGAAAAGAGTCGATCTGGAAGCCCGTCGCGGCAAACGAGGGCTTTGAGGTCGTGCGCCGCAGACTGTTCCTCGACTGCAAAAAGCCCGATGAGCGTGACCGTGTGTGCGAGGCGTTCAGCAAAATGTACCGTGAGGAGCAGCGCGATTTCCCTGTTGATTCAAGGGAAGTCGAGTATAAAAACAGAATGATCTCCTGTTACCCGATACACCCGGAGATATTCGACCGACTGTATATCGAGTGGGCAACATTGGAGAGATTTCAGCGAACAAGAGGCGTGCTGCGTCTGATGGCTGCCGTTATACACGAGCTGTGGATGGCGAGCGACGCAGGTGCGATGATAATGCCGGGGTCGCTGCCGCTTGATGTGCCTGTCGTCAAGGAGGAGCTTGTTCGCTATCTCCCCGAAACATGGAACGCGATCATCGATGCGGAGGTTGACGGAAAGAAATCGACTCCGTACAGTCTCGATAAAAATACGCCGCGTTACGGTCAGAAGATGGCTGCCCGCAGGGTGGCACGAACTGTAATGTTAGGCAGTGCGCCGACTGTAAGAGCGCAGAATATCAGAGGTATCGAAGCGTCTCGAATTCGTCTCGGTGTGATACAGCCCGGCGAGAATATTGCCGATTTCAACGATGCTTTGAATACATTGCGGGGGAAGCTGTCGTATCTGTACGCAGACCCGAACGGCAATCGATATTGGTACGATACACGCCCGACGCTGAGAAAAACAGCCTCCGATCGTTCGTCACAAATACCAAGCTCTGATGTTGAATATGAGATCGAAAAGCTGCTTCGCTCACTTAAAAACGAAGCGCCGTTTGCAAGGCTTCATGTTTGCCCCGCGTCATCGAGCGACGTAGCGGACGAACAAACGGTAAGGCTTGTTATCTTAAGACCGAACGATACATTTAAGCAGAATGCTCCCGATTGTCCCGCACTGAAAAAAGCCGACGAGATATTGAATACAAGGGGTTCTGCACCTCGAACATACAGGAATATGCTTGCGTTTATTGCTCCCGATCAGGGCTTGATGCCGAGTCTGCAAAACGCTGTAAGAGAGTGGCTTGCGTGGGAGTCTATAAAAAATGACAGTGAGAGACTGAATCTTGACGCGGCACAGAACGCGGAAACGGTGGGCAGTATTTCAAGATGCAAAGAAACTGTTCGTATGAGACTCAACGAGGTCTATTGCTGGCTTCTCGTTCCGGGCATAGACAGTATGTCCGACATGAAAACAATAATCTGGGACAGAGATAAGCTCGTCGGAACAGATACTATAGTAGCAAAGGCGGCTGCGAAGATGCAGCAAAACGAGCAGGTCATTACGAAATGGGCGCCGTCTCTTCTGAAGATGGAACTTGATAATCTGCTTTGGAGAGATGACGAGCACATACAGGTAAAGAAGCTGTGGGATTATCTTACCACATACTGCTATCTGCCGAGACTTGCAAATAGCTCTGTTTTGGAGAATGCCATAAAAGCCGGTGTGGCAAGCGAAGAAGCCTTTGCGATCGCGTCTTCAATAAACGGTGACAGGTATGCCGATCTTCGATATAATACGACAATTATTGATGTGTATCCGAGCGACTATCTTGTTAAGGTGCCGACTGCGCTAAAGCAGCTCTACAAAGACAAAACGCCGGAGAAGATCCCGACAGTTCCTCAGAATATGCCAACTTCGTCGGGCTCTTCAAGGAGAGACAGCGAAACATTTGTCCCCGCCGAGTCTGCAAAACCAACGGCAGGCAGCACGAGGTTCTTCATGAGCGTAAAACTTGATAACACAAGAGTTATACGCGATCTGCAAAAATATCTCGATGAGGTTATCTCTCATCTTGATAATACCGAGAATTGCCAAGTTGAGTTATCTCTCGAAGTAAACGCAAATTCGCCCGATGGTTTTTCTCAGGGAGTTATACGAACAGTGTCGGAGAATTGTCGCACCCTCCATGTTGAGAGCTTCGGGTTTGATGAATAGATGTAAATGTCGAATTAAGGCAGACTCATTTCGGGTCTGCCTTTTCTGCGATGTATATCGATATTATTATTTATTGCTCTTGTAAACCAAACCAATAAAGGGTATAATGAGATGAGAGCTGCGATCCCGGAGGTGTGATTATGACTACACTCAACATACACGGCTACAAAGGAATACCGCACAATGCGGCGTATTCGGCATTGTGCGGTATGACGGAAAATATTATCTCACCGGAGATAGATTACGACATTGATAACCCCGAGGTTATCCTGATCAGGCTGCTCGATATTTGTGCTGCCGAAAAAATCGACATGATAGTCGGAACAAGCCTCGGCGGATTTTTTGCGTCGGTTATTTCCGCGAAATATAATAAGCCGCTGCTGCTTGTCAATCCGTGCCTGCAGCCGCAGAATATTATCCCCGCGCTCGGGTATGAGGGCGATGTAAGTTGGTTTGAAAAGCTTTCGACAGAATTTGAAAAGCTCGATATGGAGCATATCCGCTGTATTATTGGGGATAAAGATGAGGTCATAGGCGATCACGCGTTTACAAAAAAGCTGCTTGGAATGGAGCGGATCACCGTGATACCGAGCGGTATACATTCGGGCGCAACGCTGAATTTAGAGAAGCATTTTCCGATGATGGTGAAGCAGATCAAAATACAGAAAACATGTTGAACAATAACCGGTTTTATGATAAAATGGAATGTATAGAAACCGAGGTGAACAGCATTATGAAAACCTTTACAACTACCGGGCTGTGTGTGCCGAGTATGAATTACATGGTGAATATCGACGATCGTATCGAAAAGATAAAAGCAATGGTCGACAGGGGCGATTATTTTACGATCAACCGCGCACGTCAGTACGGAAAAACGACGACGCTTTTTCTTCTCGCACAGCGTTTGCAGCCGGAATATTATGTTCTGAGCCTTGATTTTCAGGGGATAGGCAACGCAAGCTTTGAGACCGAGGAGAAGTTTGTGAAAGCCTTTTGCAGAAAGCTCAAAAGGGAGATACGCGGCGGCTTGATCGTTCCCGAAGAGGTGAGCGAGCGGATAGGCGAATTTTTGTCAAGGAAGGAAGACGCAGCTGAGCTTGACGAATTATTCGATATGTTATACGACTGGTGCTTTGAATCGGATAAGGAGATCGTCTTTATCATTGACGAGGTAGACAGTGCATCGAATAATCAGGTGTTTCTCGATTTTTTGGCGCAGCTGAGAGACGGATACTTGAAGAGACAATCCGGAAGAGTGACAGCATTTAAATCGGTTATCCTTGCCGGCGTGACCGATATAAAAAATCTTAAAAGAAAGATCCGCCCCGAATCGGCGCACAAATTCAACAGCCCGTGGAATATAGCAGCCGATTTTAACATTGATATGAGTTTATCCGCAAAGGGTATCGCGGAAATGCTCGATGAATACGAAAACGACCATCATACGGGAATGGACACGTCAAAGGTGGCGCAGGAAATTTACGACTACACGAGCGGATATCCGTTCCTTGTGAGCCGTATCTGCCAGCTTATCGACGGCAGCGAGAATCCCGATTGGTCGGTCGCAGGGGTGAGCGATGCGGTAAAGAGTATATTGCTCGAAACGAATACATTGTTTGATTCCCTGATGGGCAAGGTGTACGATAACGAGCCCCTGAGCGAGCTTTTGCAGAGCGTTCTGTTTGGCGGCGAAAAGGTTCCTTACAATCCCGACAATGTTCCTTCAATGGACGGTGAAATGTACGGCTTTGTGAAAAAAGTGAACAACGGTCTTTCCGTTGCAAACAGGATATTTGAAACACGGCTCTATAATTATTTCCTGAGCTTGAAGGAAGTAAAGGAAAGTCCGATCTCACGTTCGGGTTGGGAAAACAAGGAAACGCTGATCGAAAACGGTCGGCTGAATATGGATAGGCTTCTGGAGCGCTACGTTATTGCCTTTGATGATATCTACGAGGGCAAGGCTGAGACATTTAGCGAGGAAGAGGGCAGAAGACGTTTTCTGCTGTTTATCCGCCCGATAATCAACGGTACGGGAAATTACTACATTGAGGCGCAGACGAGAAACAGCGAGCGAATGGATGTAGTTATAGACTATCTTGGGGAGCGCTTTGTTGTCGAACTGAAAATATGGCGTGGGCAGGCGTATCACGAAAAGGGCGAGACACAGCTTGCGGAGTACCTCGATCACTATCATCTCGACAGGGGCTATATGCTGACCTACAGCTTTAATAAATCAAAGTACAGCGGTCTGACAACGAAAAATGTAAATGATAAGACGCTTGTTGAGGCGTTTGTTTGATGAGCTTGTTAAAGAGAAGATGGAAATACGCACACAAAAGGGCTTAGAAAAAGCCACCGTGACGATCGTAAAAACCGTAGTATCCGATCCCCCACCGGTACTATTTTGGTACTACTTTTTTGTAAAATGACCTGGAACAGGTGGAATTTGTGCAGGAAAAATATTAAAATATGGCTTTTTAGATAGGTTTGAACGCCGGAAAAAGCTTTATCTATTGAGTACGAATAGTTGCGGCATCCCGAAAAATGGCTTAACCAAGCCGTTTTTCGGGATTATTTTTTTGACCGCGTACTATTTTGGTACTACTTTTTTAAAAAACGTTCTAAAACGGGCTGAAAATCGGTGGTTTTTCGTGGTCGGGTGAATGAAGAAAATCTAAGTGCTATGAAAAAAGGTAACATTATTGCAACAGCTTATGTAAATAATTAATATACAAATAACTGATAAAGAATTGTTATGGCAACAAGTTGCACATAAAAATCACGAATTTGAGTAGTACCAAAAATAGCGAACAAAGTAGTACCTGAAAAAGCCCAAATTCTACTCAGGTACTACTTTTTTTAAATTTAGTTATAGCGCCGATTTTTGATCGTATATTATAGTATTGTCGAGCCTAGAGTGGTGGGGCTTGTGCCAACCGGTTTTTTGGCGGAGAATGCGATCATCTTTGTCGCCGCCGACAGCTGAGTAGTATTCCTCGTTGAAAAGGATTGCGAGATTTTGTTTTGCTATTTAATAGCGTACCGCCAATCAGGAGAAATGGTCAATAACCTCGTTGAAAACTTTTGCGAGTATTGCAGTAAGTTTTCAGTGTGAAGTGTCAAATCTTATTCCCTTCAAGCGCAATACTTACAGAATGACCTTTATTGTCTGTATGATAACAGCGGTTAGTTTTTAACATCATCAAAGCTCATTGAGGAAAACTCAAAAGAATTGCGCAGCCGCTCTTCGCGAACGACTGCGCTGTTGTTTTATGGTGTGTTTTTATACAGACCTGATTGTCTTCTGCAATATTCCTCTACCGCTTCCCGGGGAATTTTCCATATACGATTTACTTGAAAGGCCTTTATGTCTTTACTTCGCAGCAATTCATACAGCGTATTTCTGCTCATGTGCATGATTTCGCAGGTTTCTTCGATATTCAAAAGATCGGGGTAATTGTTAAACATGATTGACCTCCTTGTTTTGACATAATTTGAAATTGCGTGGACATTGGCTTGTGCCGTTCAATTTGCAATAACTGCATTGACATCGCTTTCGGGTGCGATATGGTTTTCGGGGCTTTGAATAATTCTTGATCGCATTGTTGGCGATTAGCTGCTGAATAATGGCGGTTTCGGTACGCTGATGATCGTATGCGATAGAGGTTATATCAATGCCCGCAAAGTATTGCAATAGCAGATCGTTTTTCTCTGTATCAGTCCATGTGTTACCTTCCCGCTCCATTTTCGTTTTCCCTGTTCGTATATCTGAAATAATATCTGTTGTGGGTATATTCATAATAGTTCAATCCTTTCTGAGATTTATTAATATTATGTTAGTTGATTCTTTGTCAAGGAAGCAAAAATTAAACAATGGTTTAACATTGATAATTTAGTAAAGTTAAAATTACTAAAATATACTTTACTAAATTTCAAAATAGTGATATACTATTACTACAGGGAGGTGCGGTTATGTTTATAGGTAGAGAAAAAGAGCTTTCGGCGCTGAACCGCTTGTATTCATCGGATAAGTTTGAATTTGCCGTGATATACGGAAGGCGGCGTGTCGGAAAAACGGCTCTTATAAGTGAGTTTATCAAGGACAAAAAAGCCATATATTTTATGGGCGTTGAGAGCAACGAGAAGCAGAATCTTGAAAATATGAGCCGAAGCATTATTGAGTATGCAAACGGTATTGAGGCAGATACGACATTTTTTTCTTTTCAAGCGGCGATAGAATATGTTTTCGCACTTGCGGAAAACGAGAGACTGATAATGGTAATAGATGAATATCCGTATTTAGCGCGTTCTTCGAAAAGCTTGTCATCGACGCTGCAAATGGTGATAGACAAGAATAAGGATAATTCAAAGCTGATGCTGATACTTTGCGGATCGTCTATGTCGTACATGGAGGATCATGTGCTTGCCTACAAAGCGCCCCTTTACGGAAGACGCACGGCACAGATGAAGCTCAAACCCTTTGATTTTGAAGGGACCTGCCGTTATTTCAAGAATATGTCTGCTGAAGATAAGGCGTTGATGTATGGTATTGTCGGGGGAACGCCGCAGTATCTTCTGCAAATGAACGATAAATTGAGTATAGAGGAGAATGTAAAGAATACCTTTCTTGATCCGGTGTCGTTCTTGTTTGAAGAGCCAAGCAATCTTTTGAAGCAGGAGGTCAGAGAACCGGCTGTTTACACGGCGGTGATCACTGCAATAGCAGAAGGCGCAACTCGAATGGCGGAGATATCAACAAAGGTAGGAGAGGAGACGAGCGTATGCTCCGGGTATCTCAAAAGCCTTATCAATCTCGGCATTGTACGAAAGGAAACGCCCTACGGAGAGAAAAGCTCCCGGAAATCGATCTACAATATCGAAGACAATATGTTCCGTTTCTGGTATCGGTTCGTGCTTCATAACAATTCAATTATTGCGAGAGGTGCAGCCGATCTTGCCTACAAACGCATTGAAGCGCATTTGTCTGAGTATATGGGTAAGGTTTTTGAGGATATCTGTATGCAGTATTTATGGAAGCTCGCATTGGAAGGAAAGTGTCCCATAGAATTTCAAGACTTAGGACGCTGGTGGGGTCGGCAGGCGCCGACAGGCAATACGCGATCAAAGGTTGATGAAGATTCAGAATCCGTACCCGCGCCCAAAATTAACACACATGGAAGCAGAAGGAAGGATATTCAAATGTTTATCATGGGCGAGCAGGACAAGAATACTGCGTTGTTCGCAGAATGCAAGTGGACTAACGAAAAGGTCGATGCCGGTGTGCTTGACTTGCTGATAAAGCGAAGTCGCATTTTTTCATATAGCAATGTTCATTTCTATCTTTTTTCGAAAAGCGGCTTTACGCAAGGTTGTATCGAAAAAGCGAACGCACTCGGAAATGTAACGCCGGTGGAATACAAGGATATACTTTTGGAATACGGTGTGTAACTCAAATCAGCCCTCCGGAGAGATTCGGAGGGCGCTTTTCGTTTTCGAGCGCTTTTTGAGCGAACTTATAGTCTGAGAAAAGAAAAAAGATCATATTCTGAATAAAAACTATATACAGAGATAGCCTTTTAAAACTATTCCTTGGTTATGAAATATCTCGAATAACAGCAATTAACACAAGGAGATGTGCTTGTATGCTTTGCGGAATAGAGGTTTCTATTTTTTTCTGAAAAAGTACCGCCCTTCAAGCATAATATAAGAATATCGTCAGATGGCTTAAAATGCTGTCTGACGATTATTTTTTGAAAATGCGGTTTTCCCCGATTCCCCGATTTCCCCGGAAAAACAGGTATATATAAAAGATAAAAAACAGCGAATGGGGGCTGAGTATAACTTCATTTCTGGAGACATCCCTAATTATTCATTCTGTGACAACCTTAAATACGATAGTTTCATCGAGATGTATTGATTCCAGATCACAGTATTTAACTCCGTCGTATGTTGCAAGGATGCCATATACCCATAGACATTCAAAGATGTATTCCATAATTCTTGAACTGCGTCTTTTATATCCGAGCTGATTAAGTAGTGTGCGGAGCTTTATCTTTGCATACCTATTTATATTGATATATGTAATGCGTAACCGCAGATCCTTAAAAACGAGATGAGAACAGGTATACTGTACTTCACTTTTGGCAGTATCGACTGAAAGACCAAAATCTGCCATATCTCGCGCGATTTCTTCCTGCTCACTCTCATATCTTCTGCGATCGCTTAAATAGTTTAGTTTGTCCATAACGTCAAGCATGAGCTTTCTTTCATCGTGCTGATATCCCGGAGCTAAACGCGCGTTGTCATATCTAAAAATATTGTGAAGCATTTCAGTGTAATCCGCTGCGTTCATTTTGTGATATCGTATGATAATCGCAAGCTCCAGCGGCGTATATAAATAATCCGTCATTGCATATCCTCCGGTTTATCACCCTTTTCTCCATTGCATCTACGGCATAATATCTGTAAATTGTCTATTTTTGTCTTGCCGCCCCTGTTCATGGGTACTATATGGTCTACCTGCAGCATTATGCGGTTTGGATATTTATTTCCACATGAGGCACAAGCGTACTGCCCGTCTGCGGTTTTAGCTTTATCAAAAGCGGCGTTGCGAAGTGCTTTTTCATAATCAGGGTTTACTCTGCCTATCTCGTAAAGCGACATATTTTCAAACTGACGTCTGCCATAAACTACGTTATCTTCGTCATCTTCATAAATGTATGGAGCTGTGATTCTTAGTACCTCTTTGTCAATCTGATCATAAAAATATTTTATTCTGCCGAAAAATAGCCGCACAATATTATTATCTCCATCATTCCAAAGACGTCGGATATATTCAGCTTGGATAGTGGAATCCATTTTCTGATCTACGATCTGCTTTGCTATAGCGCATACGTCAATTTTACTTTTATCAAGATCATCAAATGTATAGAAAGTTGGCGCAGCTTCATACTGAGCGTAGTATTTCAATATGTTTATTATGTCCTTTTCGTCATACGGCGGTATCATTTCGCCTAAGAAAAATGTACTGCGGCATTGTTCTGCCATCTCGGAAAGTTTGTTAGCAGATAAGTATTCTTCGTCATTTCCATATTCCTTGAATAACGCCGGAAGATTATCCATAAGCTGCTCATATGCTTCCTTCGTGCTGTTATATACCATGACCTGATACGAAATATCCATTCCGTTTTCTTCAAGGTATGTAAAAGCATACATACCGATAGGGATACGCTGTGTGAACGGGATTTTTTCAAGCTCTCTCGTATCGACGGAATCATTCAGCATTTTTGCAAATTCTTCTATCTTCAATATAGCGATAAGACGAATATCGCGCTTTTCGTATTCAGAATTTGTATCGGCGAAATCGTTGTTGCCTTCAAATATCGTTTCCGGATTCGACCACGATATTTTATCAAGTCCGTCATCTATGAAAGAAACGATGTAAGCACTCTTTGTACCTCCAGCCTTTTCGCCCCGTAGTGCTCTTCCTATCATCTGAGTCATCAGTATCTTTGACACAGTGGGTCTTGTGAGAAATACCGATTGAGTTTTCGGCAAATCAACGCCTTCGGTCAGAATATTGACATTCACAAGCACTTGTATTTTGCCTTCCCGATATTCCTGAAAGACCTTTACGTTATCCTCACGGCTTCGTGTAACGCCGGTAGTTACGTCCTTTACAGACGACACAACATATCCTGCTTTAATACCGTAATGGTTAAATAGTGAGCAAAGAGCGATAGCGTGAACAACATTGAGTGCAAAAACGATCGTCTGACCGTATTTCTTCTTGTTCTGGACGTACTTTTCCACAATAAACTTATTTCTTGCGGCGTTGTTTACCATATCGTCAGCGAGGTCTTCGGGAAGAATGTCGAGTCGCTGTATCATTTCAAGATCCTTTGCGCCTATAAAGCGAGCGTAATCTTCTCCTGTATTGTAGCTTTCAATGATCGGCTGCGAAAGTATCTGCCTGTTGATGAGTTCTTTGAGTGATATTTGGTAAGTGATTCCCTTGTCGTTATGAATAAATACACCGTTCTCAACTCCGTCGGTGTATATCTTCGCAAGGAGTCCTTGTTCACTTTCAGCAGTGCGAAACGGAGTAGCCGTAAGTCCTATCAGTTTCACATTTGAAACCTTGCCTTTAACATAGTCGATCACTTTTCGATATGTTTTTGCGGTTGAATGATGTGCTTCATCTATAATAAAAAAAATTTCTTTCTCGCCTTCAAGCCACTTATCCAATGCACCGAGGTTACGCCCTATGCTGTCCTTGCTGATAATGAGCAGATCATCTTTCTTATCAATGTCTATAGTTCGGTCATGTTCGGGTGCTCCGGAAATAACTCTGTAACGGAATGACGAAATGCTCGGAATTACCTCGGAATAAGCATAGCTTTGGAATGTTTCGGCAGCTTGATCGAGAAGAGTCTGTCTGTGAGCAATCCACAGTATCTTCTTTTTTCGATCTATAGCATTTCTCAGCAGCCACACAGCAGCGGTATAAGTTTTGCCGCCGCCTGTCGGAAGAACGATCAGTGTGCTGTATGAGCTATTGCGGTTGATTATGTCAAGATTGGCGATAGCTCTTTTTTGATGGTCGTATAGAGCTCTTTGGCTGCTGCCACTTTTGGGAGAAACGATACCGTTTGCTTTTGTTTCAATATACGTTTTCATTGCATTTACCTCGATAATTTCATCATTATATTCTATTTCTGTAAATTATAACATTATTGCCTATTTTTTTCAAGTGTGAATAATGTTCTTTATTGGTTTATAATATCGATATTATAATAAACTTGATTTTTTTAGTTGTTAAACAATAATCAATATATCGTCAGACAGCTTAAAATGCTATCTGACGATTATTTTTTGAAAATGCGGTTTTCCCCGATTCCCCCCGAAAAATAAGTATATAGATGCCGTTAAAATTCGAGAACGGGGAACGGAATATATGCTGTTTTCTGCGTGGAAATATTGATTTACGGTAGACTGCCGCTGTATAATAGAAATAATAAGGTCACATTTTTGGAGGTGATCCTATGATGTTTAATGCGAAAAACGGAAGCATTAAAATCGGCGATACAAGTATGGATTTCGTATATGGCGGCAGCGGCGAAAAGAAGCTGATAATCCTGCCGGGGTTGTCCGAAGGACTTACTACTGTAAAGGGCAAAGCGATTTTTCTCCTGCACCCATACCGCAAATATTTTGATCGGTTTACGGTGTATATGTTCAGCAGAAAGAAAGATATGCCGAAGGGTTACTCTATACAAGAAATGGCAGCGGATCAGGCGGCTGCAATGACGGCTTTGGGGATAGATAAGTCGTGCGTTCTGGGCGTATCGCAGGGCGGTATGATCCCGCAGTATCTTGCTATAGATCACCCCAAACTTGTCGAGAAGCTCGTGATCGCCGTGTCCGCGCCGAGGGTAAACGAAATTATACGAGAATATGTTTCGGGAAAGATAGAGACGGCGCAGGCAGGCGACCATAAAACGCTGATGATCGATACGATGGAGAGAAGCTACTCGCAGGAGTATCTGCGGAAATACAGGAAAATTTACCCGATAATCTGTCATATCGGTAAGCCGAAAAGCTACGACAGATTTCTTGTGAACGCAAACGCGATACTCGGATTTGATGTTTACGACAAGCTTGATCGTATTGTATGCCCTACATTGATAATTGCCGGAGAAGACGACAAGATCGTCGGTGTTCAGGCGTCGAAGGAAATGTACGAGCGAATTCCCGGAAGCGATCTGTTTGTATATCCCGGCTTGGGTCACGCTGCTTTTGATGAGGCTAAGGATTTTAACGAGAGAGTGTTTAGCTTTCTTGGACAAGAATAACAGGCTGAAATGATTCCCCCGACAGCGAAAAAACAGGCTGTATATATACTTGTTTTTCGGGGGAAATCGGGGAATGGGGGAAATATTTATCGCATTTGGAGGACGGTTATGTATACAAAAATACGTTTTGGTTCAAAAGAATACCGTAAGCTTCGCAGAGATATACTTCGGAGAGTGGGATTTAATCGGGCTCTTGATCCGGCTTCTAAGAAGGATGAGGATAAAGAATATGCCGAGGAATACAAAAAAGCATCAGGTATAATCGATACTTTTTTTGAGAAAATGAATGATGCTAATTACAAGCTTCAATGGATCGGAATCGAAAAGCTGACCCGGGAACAATTGATAGATCTGGTTGTACTTTTTATTAAAAGACGTGACAAATATAAGGATATCTATAATAATCTTAAAACTCCGAATACATTATTTAATTATCTCGGAATTATGCTGGACAATGATTATTTCAGTGTCGTTTTGCTGAATGCGTCACCTGCAGTTCCGTTAGCGGCTTATTTGATGCTTCCAATTATAAAAAATGTGTCGCCCAATAATTATTACGATACCATTGCAGCGATGAAGAATATCAATGACTGCCTGTGCAGGACGATGCGTGAAAGGTACTTAAAACCGCTTGCTTCATTAGTGCCTAAGTATTGTGTATCAACCTCGTCGGGATTTAATTACTTAATAGATCTTGTCGATTATTCCGAAATGGGTATGTCTTCGCGTGTTCAGGATATCGAATTGTATATTGATTTGATGGAAACGCTGATGACAGTATCGTTTGTTTATATCGCTAATTGCTTTGCTAAGGTGAATGGTAAAGCTGAAATTTGGCAAGATACATATAGCAGACTTCTTGATAATATGGTGGGGAAGTCGGATTCGCTTTATCACTCGATTTGTGTGAGGATGAAAAACAATACGGAAGAAATAGAGGACCTTAATTTGTGCTTGTTTTCGTTTTTAAGCAGGATAGAGAGAAAGGCTGCTTTTGATGAAAAAGTTAGTATAGAGAGATCTTTAATTGAAGAGATTAAAGCTGATCCGAAAAGGTTTTCCAAATACGCTGAAGAATTTAATCGGAATTCAAATTCATGGCTGACTAAACCTTTTGATAAAATAGATGATTATCGTAAAGATATAGAAGGCTTGATAAAGGGAAATCAAAGAGTAGATGATCTTTCTGAAAAAATTGACTATGTTAAAACGCTGGTGGGTTTACGGAAAGAACGCAGATTATTTCATGTTAAGTATCTTGAGCCTATTTTTGATATTGATATCAGAACCTTTATTATAATTTTTAATGAGTTCTTTCTCATTAAATCCAAATTCAATAATTTGCCGTGGCAGTCTGATAAAATGGTTAAGGATCTGATCCGGAGTAATGATATGTTTTTTGGGATTACGAGGAAAAGTCTACTGAATAGAGGTAAATCTAATAAAGATAAGCCTAATAGAGAACGCCTCAGTGAAGATCTTGATTATATGTTAGCCTATGCAGAAACCTTTAATAAGATCAGTAACAATGATTCGAATAGGACTGTTAATAAATCATCGAGCGGCGTGATGTACTTGTTTGATAATGATGGGTCAGATCAAGTGGTTTATGTTGATGAACACTCATATGACGAATCTCCAAGCACTTTTGTATATACAGTCGGTGACGAAAAAGGTCATAATGAAATAGTTGATTTTGGGGAAACGGAGGAAGATGGTTACCCTATATACAGTAGGTTTAGGATAACTAAAAAACCAACGACAAATAATTCAGAGTATTGTGGTTCTGGAATCAGAGAAGAAATAATAGAAAAGCAGTATAGAATTCAGGATCAAATAAGGAGAGCGTTAGATTGTAAAATAATCAGAGGTTTTTATGACGCAGCGGGAGTGATCGATTCTTATGAAAAATATTGTCAGATAATACGAAATATCCGAGAGGCTATTTTACTTACATATAGCGAACCGGATTTAGAAAAACGAACATCTGCTCTGCACGATATTTTCGATGAGTTCTTAGATCTATTATATTTTAAAGATTTGGTAATGTAACCGTATTGTGACAAGGTTTAGTATACCGCTGCCCTTACGAAAAATTGCGTTGCTATCTGGACGAAAGCTAAAAAAATCGTAGAAAAAACACAAAAAAATTTTAGTTATTGCTAAAGATTTGTGATTTTATCTAAAAAAACAAATATTTTCAGTTTTTTTGATAAGAATGGTCGATTGTAAACGATACACGGAAATACTGTTATAATATCTTACAACAATTTTTTGTGTTTAGTAAATTGTGCTTATAATAACCGTAAGTGTAGGCGGAATATTTGGAGAAATTGTACTAAATTCACGAAAAAATAACATTTCGGAAGTGATTCTTTCAGTGATCATTCGAAATATAATATCAAAACAAAAAGTAGCTGTCGCAAAAGTCGTTGCGGCGGCTATTTTTTTAACAAAAAATTGATAACCTGCTTGGGATTAGTTTTTGGGGGATTTTGTTATATAATACGTGGCAGAAAGTTTT
>CACZCM010000023.1 GCA_902779615.1 uncultured Ruminococcus sp.
TTACCGACCACGGAAATATGTTTGCCGCAGTTGAGTTCTACTGTGAGGCAAAGGCGCAGGGGGTAAAGCCGATAATCGGCTGTGAGGTTTATGTTGCTCCGAGGAGCAGATTCGACAAGACCAATGAGTATGATTCCAAGCCGTATCACCTCATTCTTTTGTGTGAGAATGACAAAGGCTATCGCAGCCTGACAAAGCTGGTTTCGCTTTCGTGGACGGAAGGCTTCTATGGAAAGCCTCGTGTCGATGAGGAACTGCTTGAGGAGTATCACGACGGACTGATCTGCCTTTCGGCGTGTGTAGCCGGTAGGATCCCAAGGCTGATACTTGGAGGCGACATTGACGCTGCCCGCGAAACGGCTGTCCGCTATAGACGAATTTTCGGTGAGGGCAATTTTTTTCTGGAGATACAGAACCACGGACTTCCCGAAGAAGCCCGTGTGATGAGAGAACTGGTCAAGATGTCGAAAGAGCTGGATATCCCTCTTGTCTGCACGAACGACTGTCATTATATTTCTCGTGAGGACGCCGCAGTTCACGATGTTCTGCTGTGTATCCAGACGGGGAAAACGATCGATGACGAGGATCGGCTGAAATTTGCTAACGATGAGTTTTACATCAAGTCGGAAAGCGAGATGAAGGCGCTGTTTCCCGATGTTACCGAGGCGCTGAACAATACGAGCTTGATTGCCGAGCGATGCTGCGTTGAGTTTGAATTCGGAAAAACAAAGCTGCCTCGTTTTGATGTGCCGAACGGCGAAGATCACTATGAGTATTTTCGCAGAAAATGCTATGAGGGACTTAAGAGCCGCTTTGGAAGTTCGCCCTCTGCCGAGATAGCTGAGCGTCTTGAGTATGAGCTTGGCGTTGTTAAAAAAATGGGCTTTGTCGACTACTATCTTATCGTCAGCGATTTTATTGCCTATGCAAAAAGCAGAGATATTCCCGTGGGACCCGGACGAGGATCTGGAGCAGGCAGTCTTGCCGCATACTGCATGGGGATCACAAATATCGACCCGATCAAGTACGACCTGATCTTTGAGCGGTTTCTCAATCCGGAGAGAGTCAGTATGCCCGATTTTGACGTTGACTTTTGCAGCCGGCGCAGGGGTGAGGTGATCGAATACGTCAACCGAAAGTACGGCAGCGATCACGTAGCTCAGATCGCCGCGTTCGATACGATGGCGGCGAAGAGCGCAGTGCGTGATGCGGGCAGGGCGATGGGGCTTCCGAGAATGCTCGTTGACAGCGCAGCGAAGGCGATACCTCGAAATCTAAATATTACGATCAGACAATCACTCGAGATATCAAAGGAGCTGAAAACGCTCTATGACACCGATACCCGTGTTCGGAAGCTTCTTGACACGGCGATAAAGATCGAGGGTATGCCCCGAAACACGACTACCCATGCGGCAGGCGTTGTCATCACACGGGAACCTATCGACACATACGTTCCTCTTGCAAAAAACGACGATACCGTTGTTACGCAGTACACGATGGTCGTTCTCGAGCGGCTGGGGCTGCTGAAAATGGATTTTCTGGCGCTGAGAAACCTTACCGTGATGAATGACGCAAAAGCGCTGATACAAAAGCGGGACAGGAGCTTCTCTGAGGAGAGGATCGATATTGCCGACCCAAATGTGTACAGAATGATCGCTCAGGGAAGAACCGACGGTGTGTTCCAGTTTGAGTCTGCCGGAATGCGCAGAGTGATCATGCAGCTGAAACCCGAAAACATAGAAGACCTGATCGCAGTTTTGTCGCTGTATCGCCCGGGGCCTATGGATTCTATCCCAAGATACATTGAGTGCAGACGCCACCCCGAAAAAGTGACATACAAACACCCGCTGCTTGAGAAGATACTCAACGTCACATACGGCTGCATTGTGTATCAGGAGCAGGTCATGCAGATATTTCGAGATCTTGCGGGCTACTCGTTTGGCAGAGCCGATATTGTTCGCAGGGCGATGTCGAAGAAGAAGAAGGACGTTATGGAGCGGGAGCGAAGAACGTTCATATATGGCTTTGAGGGCGATGGTGCCAGTCCGAGAGTTGACGGCTGCATAAGAAGAGGAGTGCCGGAGCAGACCGCAGCGGAAATATTTGACGAGATGGAGAGCTTTGCGTCATATGCGTTCAATAAGTCTCACGCAGCGGCTTATGCAAACGTGTCATTTATGACGGCGTGGTACAAATACTATTATCCAAAGGAATATATGGCGGCGCTGCTTAACAATATGCCCGATGACCGAGGCGGACTTCCGACGTATATCGACGAGTGCAGACGGCTGGGAATACGTGTTCTGCCTCCTCATGTGAATTACAGCGACTACAGCTTCTCGGTTTCGGGCGACAATGTAACGTTTGGGCTTGGAGCGATAAAGGGCATGGGCGCGCCTGTTGCAGAGCAGATCGTCAGGGAGCGTGAGATGAACGGAGAATACAAGAGCTTCGTAAGCTTCTGCAATCGCCTTGCAGGCAGAAAGGTCAATGTTCAGAGCATTGAGAGTCTGATAAAAGCCGGAGCGCTCGACGGTATCGGAGCGAACAGGCAGCAGATGCTGAGCGCTGCCCGAAGGGTGTTTGAGGGCGCAGAAAAGGAGCGCCGGGGCAATGTTGAAGGGCAGATGTCGCTTTTTGGCGACAGCGATGCAGAAAGAGCTGCAGAGATGCCGCTGCCCGACTGCCCCGAGTTTCCACCCAATATTCTTATGGCGATGGAGAAGGAGTCAACAGGACTGTTCTTGACCGGACATCCTCTCAGTGAATATAAGAGTTACATTGATGCCTCAAAACCCGATCCGATCGGCAGGATCATCGCCGACCGCGGCCTGTATGAGGGAAGGCCGCTTCATTTTGTGGCGCTTGTGAATACCGTTAGAACACGCACGACAAAAAAGCAGCAGCTGATGGCGTTTGTATCGGTTGAAGATCTTAGCGGTGCAGCGGAGCTGATCGTTTTTCCGAAAACATATGCCGAATACGGCGGGATCATCTTTGAGGGCAGCGTACTTGATATATGGGGCCACATAGGCGACGATGAAAATGAGATCCGTATCGTCTGTGACAGACTCTCTCTCGCTTCAAAGCAGCCTTACGCAGCCCCGCATGCAGCTCCGGCGCCCGCAGCGCAGAGCCGTCCGTCGAGGCTGTATGTCAAGCTTCCGTCAAGAGGATCACGAGAATATTCATACACAAAAAAGCTGCTCGCCGTATTTGACGGCGCAACTCCTGTGTCGCTTTATTACGCCGACAAGAGCGAATATGAGCATCTGCCGAAAGCTGACTGCACGGACGCAAACGAGGTCCTGATAAGGGAGTTGAAGCGTGTTTTGGGCGACGGCGCTGTTGTTCTGAAGTGATCATTAAGCAATGTTAACGAGGGGCTTTTTCTTCCGAAATGCCCCTCTTTTCAGTATACGCTGCAAGAACTCAATTAACCGGATCTGTAAATCTTGGGTTTTATCATAATTTGAAGCTGCATATGACTCACGCTCGAATAATCTGAGCGCAGTTTTGTGAAAGAGTTCCAATAATGCTTTTTCCTTTTAAAATGGTAATGTAAATAATGCCGATGTATTGCGGAGAATTATCCGAAATATTGTGATAAACTATGAAATTCAGTCGGGGTATTGACCTTTTGACGATTTTAGTGTACGATAAAATAGAATTCGGTCGTTTATTTGCTGCTTTTTGCAGCATGGAGGTATCATGCCTCCTGTTGACAATGCTCGGATCACGCTGCATTGTCAGTTGTTTTTTTGCGGCTTTTTATCTGCCGCAGAGTGTTATCTTGGAAAGGAGTATTATTTGACAATGGAAAAGCAACGAAGCTCATTTTCCAGTTCACTGGGGTTTGTGCTCGCAGCGGCGGGCAGCGCAGTCGGTCTGGGAAACATCTGGAGATTCCCGTATCTTGCTGCGAAAGACGGCGGCGGAGTTTTTTTGGCGGTGTATATTGTTCTTGCGCTGACATTCGGCTTTACGCTGATAGTGACTGAGGTAGCGATCGGCAGAAAAACAAAGCAAAGCGCACTTACTGCCTACGGTAAGATCGATAAGCGATTCGGATGGATCGGCATTTTTTCGAGCGTTGTCCCATTTATGATCCTGCCATATTACTGCATCATCGGAGGCTGGGTCTTGAAGTATTTTACGGCGTTTGTTACAGGGCACGCTGCCGATACCGCTGCCGACGGATACTTTACAAGCTTCATCACAGGCTACGCTCAGCCTATTATTTTTGATATTATCTTTCTTGCGGCAACGGCGTTTATCATCTACAGAGGCGTCAACGAGGGTATCGAGTCGATCTCCAAGATCCTCATGCCCGTTCTGCTGCTGTTCGTTGTTGCAATTGCAATATTCTCACTTACTCTCGAAAGCGGAGAGCATACAGGTCTCGACGGTCTGAAGTTCTACATTATCCCGAATTTTAAGGGAGAGTCGTTTCACGACTTCTTCATCGTTGTTATCGATGCCATGGGTCAGCTGTTCTACAGCATCAGCGTAGCCATGGGTATCATGGTAACTTACGGCTCGTATTTCAAGGACGATGAAAACCTCATGCAGTCGGTCAACCGTATCGAGTTTTTCGATACGCTGGTGGCTTTCCTTGCGGGTATTATGATTATTCCGGCTGTGTATGTCTTTTTGGGAGAAGACGGAATGGCTGCAGGTCCGGGTCTGATGTTCATTGCTCTCACAAAGGTATTCAATCAGATGGGCGCAGTCGGAACGATCGTCGGAGCGGTGTTCTTTTTCATGGTGCTTCTGGCTGCGCTGACAAGCGCTATGTCGGTGCTTGAAACAGTTGTTGCAAGCCTGATGGATTTCTTCGGTTGGTCAAGAAGCAAGGCTACTCTCATCGAAAGCACTGCTGCGCTCCTGATCGGTATCGTTATTTGTCTGGGCTATAACATCTTTTATTTTGAGCTTCCGCTGCCAAACGGAACGTCTGCCCAGCTGCTCGATATCATGGATTACGTAAGCAATAACGTATTCATGCCTGTTGTTGCGATCGGAACGTGTGTGCTTATCGGCTGGATCGCAAAGCCTAAGACTGTAATAGACGAAACAACAAAGAACGGCGAAAAATTCGGCAGACGTCTGCTCTATATCTCCATGATAAAATTTATTGCGCCCGTGCTCCTGTTTATTCTGCTTCTTGGGTCGTTCGGTATAATAAAATGAAAAAACGAAGGGAGTTTTTTGGCGGGGTGCTGGCCGGCGTTCCCATCGCTCTTGGCTATCTGTCAGTGTCGTTTGCGTTTGGGATAAGCGCTGTTCGGGCGGGGCTGAGCTGTCTGGAGGCTTCGGCGATATCTCTCTCGTGCCTGACCTCGGCAGGGCAGGTCGCAGGGGTGGATATCATTGCTTCGGGCGGCACGCTGCTTGAAATGGCGGCGGTGCAGTTTACGATAAATCTGCGCTATGCGCTGATGGGGATCTCACTGTCGCAGAATCTTCATAAAAGTTTTACGCTGCCGCACAGACTCATTGCCGCCTACGGCATAACCGATGAGATCTTCGCTGTGTGCAGCGTCAGAGAACAGCCGCTGACTCCTGCTTTTATGTATGGCGCAGTAATGATTTCAACCGCAGGCTGGATCACGGGAACATTTGTCGGAGCATTTGCGGGCAGCGCTTTGCCCGAAGCCGTAACGTCTGCGCTCGGCATTGTGATCTACGGAATGTTCATTGCGATCATCGTTCCCGCAGCCAAGAAAAATGCGGGAGTCCTGTTTGCAGCGCTGTTGGCTGCTGCGGTCAGCGTTGGGTGCAGGCACTTTGCGCCGAAGATCTCAAGCGGATTCACAGTGATAATCTGCGCCTTGGCGGCGTCTGCTGCTGCGGCAGCTCTCTTTCCGAGAGCAGATGAGGAAGAGCAGGTGAGCGGAGAATGAAAACGGCGGTCTATATTCTCGTTATGGCGGGCGCAACATACCTCATAAGAATGATGCCGTTCGCTTTTTTTACAAAAAAGATAGAGTCAAGGTTCATCAGAAATATGCTGTATTATATGCCCTATGCGGTGTTGACGGCAATGACGATCCCCTCAATATTTGAAAGCACGGGGAGTCTGCTGACGGCAGCGGTCGGAACAGCTGCGGCGTTTATTGCTGCTTATGCCGAGCTTCCGCTCATCGTTGTTGCGCTTGCAGCGGCCGCAGGTGTGTTCGCTGCGGGGCTGTTCTGAATAGCTATGGAGCGTTAATCGAGCGCTGCCATGAGTTTCTAAGGGCGGCAGACAGATCAACGTCATTAACTTGATCGTTTTTTTTAATGCATCAAGTTAATGACATATATTCAGAGTGAGGACGCTGAATGGTTACAAACCAAAATTTATTGATGTGGGAGTTTGAGCTTCGCGAGTTGTGGACAGTGATCGGTTTTTGTGAAAAATTCACGGTATTAGTAAATGCTAACCGTGAATTCTTTTTATATTCAACAAAGATGAGTTAAATTTTGCAATCTTTATTGACAAAGCAGCGTGGTTGTGTTATTATAACTAATGGTTAGAAAAAGCTAATCTTATCTTTTCTGTATCTAAACAGCCAACTTAAAAACAGCTTGGTTATTCTGTATTATTACAGGAAATGGGCGTTGCTGCCCATTTATTTGAGTTTGTGGGTTAGCATTTAATAACTAGAGATAAAACACGACAATCTATACATACAGAGGTGAATGGTGTTATGAAAACCAAAACACTGAAAAGCCTGTTGTGTTTAGCGCTGTTTGTGACCGTTTTGACGAGTGTGTTTGCGCTGCCCGTTTATGCTGACATCGACAATGCCGCAGCGGATTACTATATGTCATACAAGAAATACGTGGCTGCTGAGAATCCTGACGGAACAAAAACGATCACCTACAACGATATCACCGATCAGATTTCGAATCTGCTCGATGAGGGCGTCAGACGCTACGAGTCGGGAGCGGAGAGGGACGGCGACGACGGATACTATAAGCCGTTTACTAACTCCTACGGATTCTGGTATGAAACCTCAGGCTATGAGAAAACTGTTATGGGCTACATTTCGGGGGCAAGGGTCAACGAGGTCGAGCTGCAGTTTTCAAATATGAAAAAGGCTGTCAACAACAATGCCGATACAGAAACGGTCAAAGCCGAGGTCGATACTCTCGTTGCAATGCTTCGGGAAGATGCCGATACGCTCGACAACCTGTTCGGCTATGTCAACAAGAGCGAAGGCGATGATTCCGGCGATGACAATGAGTCTGCCGAAGGTTCAGCCTCGAACGGGCTTGCATGGGCAACGTTTGCCGCTGTTTTCGGAATTATCCTCAGAGAGGGCTTGGAGGCGATCCTCATTGTGGGCGCAATGGCGGCTTACCTCATAAAGACCGGCAGCAAGAAGGGAACGGAATATGTTTATGTTGGCGCAGTTCTGGCGCTGGCTGCCAGTGTTGTTCTTGCGATAGTGCTCTACAAGATCACATCCGGCACAAGCAACTCGATCCCGCAGGAGATCACCGAAGGCGTTACGGCGCTGCTTGCGGTTGCGGTTCTGATCTATGTATCGAACTGGATGATCTCAAAAGCAGAATCGGAGCAGTGGACGAACTACATTTCCGGAAAAGTATCCGATTCTGCCGACAAAGGCAAGCTGTTCGCTCTCGGCGCAACATCTTTCCTTGCGGTGTTCAGAGAGGGAGCAGAAGTGATCCTCTTCTGTCAGCAGTATTTCTCACGCGCAGGTTCCATGGAACATGGCTTCCTCGCGGTTTTCGCAGGTATTGTTCTCGGACTTGCAGCGGTAATGCTCATCTTCGTTTTGATCCGTGTATTCGGAGTGAAGATCCCGCTTGGACCGTTCTTTATGGCAACTAGTATCCTTATGGCGATCATGTCGATCGCATTCCTCGGATCGGGTATGTGGGAGCTGTTCCTCGACGGTGGGCTTGCCGAGAAGATCGGCGGATTTGTTCAGAGCCTTGCGGGAACGATTCCGGCGCTTTCGTGGATGTCGGGCAACGATATTCTCGCCTTCTTCGGGGTGTATCCGACGTGGATCACCCTCGGTCCGCAGATCATTTTGACGATCATCACCGTTATCACTTTCGTGCTTACCGTAAAGAAGCCGAAGAAGTAAAAGACGCAGAAAGATTAACATGCAATATTGCGGTCCCGTCCCGTAATACCGTTTTGTGTTTGACGCTTCTGCATCCGAACGCGAAACGGCACAGGGACCGATTATTGACAATACATTAGTACAGAAATATTTTTCATATGGAGGCTATTACAATGAAGAAGTACACAAAGATCATTGCAGCAGCACTCGCAGCTATGATGCTTTCGGTTAGCATGGTTGGCTGTGGCGCAACAGATACAGACGGCAAGACCGACAGCGCAGCACCCGCTGCTTCTGCTGCCGATACAGAGGCTAAGGAGTCTGCCGAAGAGGCAGGCGCAGACGACGAGGGCGAGGATCTCGGTTTTACCGAGGTTGAGATCTTCTCCGGCGTTGAGAAGGAATTCCTTAACCTGAACGCAGTTTATTTCCAGCCGGTCGATATGACAGGCGGCTACAAGGCTGAGGATTATGACTGCCACCTCGAGCTTGACGTTTCTGCACTTGAGAACGGTCTTGGCTACGGTAAGGGCGACTGGGTTCCTTATCTTACAGTTAACTATGAGGTAACAAAGAATGATGACGGTTCGAAGGTAAGCGAGGGCACATTCATGCCGATGGCTGCTTCCGACGGTCCTCACTACGGCGCAAACATCAAGATGGCAGGCGACGGCCTTTACACAGTAAAGTTCACCGTTATGTTCCCCGATTCTTCAACATACCTTATTCACACTGACGAAACAGGCCCTGAAACTCATGAGTTCCCCGACGCTATCGAGTACACATACGATAACTGGACCTTCACAGACGGCGCTTGGGCTGAGTAATATCTGAATATTGCGGACAACAGGAATTTACGGGTATCTGTAGTCTTATTTTGGCTCCGGCTTGGGCAGTTTTTTTAAAGTGCCCGAGCCGGGGTTTTGGTACGTTTATGAATACTTAAATTTTATGTTGATCCGAATACATATTATTGCTTTATTAAATCCGGTTTGGAGGAAAAATGCTTACATATATTATTAATGTCATAAGCGATATGCTATTATGGTCGCTTGTGATCGGTATTACATTCGCTTTTATTGATAACTTTTCATCGGACAAGGGGAGGATCCCCGTTCGAGTTGGGGCAGCGCTTGGACTTATCGCTGCCGGGGTAAGAGCTTATATTACAAATACCAGACGCCTGTCGGGTGGGTGGAAGGTCGGCGCATTCGGCTACGGAGTTACTCTTGTGTTGTTTGCCGCTGCCGCAGTCGCACTGATCGCCTGCTCAAAAAAATATTTTGCCAAGGATAAGGACAGCGATCGTTTCTATATTTCCGATACGCTGGTGTCATCGTTTTCGGGACTGCTCATTGCCGGCTTCAGCTTCTGTTCGCTGCCGAATGTTATGGTCTACCCCTTCAAATTCGATACGGGCGACAACGGTATTCTCTCGACCGAATATCTCTTCCGTCTGGGCGGCTACCTTATAGGTCTTATAACATGCTTTGCCTCTATTTGGGCTGTCTATAAGATCATAGGAGCTGCCGTAAAGAAGGGCAGCGGAAAATTCGTCTGCGCAGTTTTTTATCTTGCCAACACTATCTACGCCGTATTCTGCTTTGCAAAGCTTATGGCTGTTTTGACTCCGAGAAAGATCATCGACAGCACTGCGCTTTTTAAATTTGCCGCAGCAAGCAACAACAGATCTCATCTGTACACGTATGCCGTATTTGTTCTAATGCTTGCTTTGGGCGTATATTTGTGGATAAGGAGCATCGACCCGAAGGAGCCGTATACCACAAATGCCCAGCGCAGAAAGCAGAGAGCTGTTTGGAGAACCGCAAGACGATTTACGGTCATGACGGCGGTATGCTTTGTGATGTGTATTTTGTCAGCAACGCTTTTTGTGAAGCTTAACGAGGTCGTTATCAGAGAAGCGCCTGTGGAGCAGCCGCTGAGTGACGGCGAGAGCCTTCGTGTTCCGTTTGAGATGGTCGAAGACGGACACCTTCACCGATTTGGGTATGATACCGAAGACGGAAAGACGGTTCGTTTTATAGTTGTTCTCAAGACCGAAAACACCAACAACTACGGCGTTGGGCTGGACGCATGCGAGATATGCGGCGAGGCGGGCTATTACGAGAACAAAGACGAACAGATCGTGTGCAAAAAGTGCAACGTTGTTATGAACAGGACCACGATCGGCATGAAGGGCGGCTGCAATCCGATAATCATAGATTACGATATCGATGACGACGGGATCATTGTGCCGATCGAAGAAATGGAGAAAAATAAAGATCGATTTAAAAATTGATCTGTAATGGGAGGCAGCGTATTAATGTTTTTCAGAATGGTGCGAGGCACATTCGCTCGACAGTGGAAAAAAATGCTGATGATAGCGGTCACTGTTGCGCTGGGCGCATCTATTGCGACCGCAATGCTGAACGTCATGCTCGATGTTGGCGATAAGATCAACGAGGAGCTAAAGACCTACGGTTCAAATATCACCGTTATCCCGCAATCCGAGGCAGTTATCAGCAAGCTCTATGATGTGGAAAACAACGACGTTCAAACAGAATATATCGAAGAGGAAAAGATCGGCGAGCTGATGACGATCTTTTGGGCAAACAATATCACCGACTTTGCGCCCGTGAACGATACCCTTGCCGAGCTTAACGGAACCGAGGTCACGCTGGTGGGGTCGTGGTTTGATCATCATCTTGAATTCAAAAAGAAGGGAACTGTCTATCAGCGTGATACCGGGCTGACAAACTTACGCAGCTGGTGGGACATCACGGAAGGGGAGATGCTTGACGAACAGAAGCATTCCGAAAACTGCGCGATGGTTGGCGTTCAGCTTGCCGCCGAACAGAATATCCGCTCCGGCGACACTGTCACGGTAGAGTGCAGCGGCAGAACAAAGCAGCTTGAGGTGGTTGGGATCTTTGAGTCGGGCGATGATGAGGATAATTATATCTACACCACGCTCGACTGCGAACAGGAGCTTTCCGGCTGCGGAGATATGATGAAAAAAGTTGAGGTCAGCGCAATAACATCTCCCGACGATGAGCTTGCCGTTAAGGCAGCAAGAAATCCATCGCTGCTTTCGGGCGATGAATACGATCTGTGGTACTGCACCGCTTACGTCAGCTCGATCTGCTTCCAGATACAGGAGGCGATCCCCGAGGCAAGCGCATCGGCAGTTCGTCAGATAGCCGATTCCGAGGGAAAGATACTTGAGAAAACGCAGCTTCTTATGACGCTTATCACGGTTCTTAGCCTGTTCGGAGCGACATTGGGCATCTCGAATCTCGTGACATCCGGAGTAATGGAGCGTTCTCAGGAGCTGGCGCTGCTGAAGGCGGTAGGCGCAACTAACGGCGAGGTCACGCTGCTTGTACTGACCGAGATCATGATAACTTCGGTCATCGGGGCTGCTGCCGGCTATTTCTTGGGCTTCGCCTTCGCTCAGGTCATCGGTCAGAGCGTATTCTCATCGGCTGTTGAGATGAGCGGCATGGCGGCGTTCATCGTCATTGTGCTGATAATTGCGGTAACGCTTGTGGGCAGTATCCCGGCGATACGTATGCTGATGAGGCTGCGTCCGTCCGAGGTGCTCCACGGCGGACATTAATTAAGGAGATCTGTTCATGAACAGCAAACATAGAATGTTTATTAGAATGGTCGCTGCTTCTCTTGTGAGGAGGCGTTCCAGAATGATAGTTGCTCTGCTTGCGATCGTTGTCGGCGCAACTATCCTTTCGGGGCTTGAGATGATCTATTACGACGTTCCTCGTCAGATGAGCGCGCAGTTCCGAAGCTATGGCGCAAATATAATTTTTACCCCTTCGGGCGACGGCGATATTAACAATGACGATATCGAAAAAGGCGTCGAGGTCTTCGGCAGTGACGAGCTTGAGGGCTGCACTGCGTATCGCTATGAAAACACGAAGATACACAATATGCCTCAGGCGCTTGCGGCAATCGATTTTGAGAGTGTTCTGAAAACAAGCCCATATTGGCACATCGGCGGAGATATGCCTTCCGGAAACGGTATGGCTCTTGTAGGAGCAAAGGCAGCCGAGGGATTGGGACTGAAGAGCGGCGATACATTTGTCTGCGTAAATTCGTTTGAAGTCGATGAAAGTGTCGATACCTCCGATATTCCTTCGTACGAGATGTATACCGACCCCGAGTCGGGGGAAACATACTGCGACCACGAGCTGGAACTTGTATGCTCGGGTATTCTCGAAACGGGCGGTTCCGAGGAGGACTACATATATGTAACATATGACGACATAACTGCGCTGACGATGAACGAGAGAGGCTGCGACATAGTTGAGGTGAGCGCTGCGGGAATGCAGGAGGATCTCAAGGCGGCAGCGGAAAAGATCAACTCTATGGGGCTGACGATCAGCGCAAAGCTGGTAAAGCGTGTAACTGCGTCTGAGAGTACCGTTCTGACAAAGCTTCAGTCGCTCGTATTTATCGTGACATTTGTTGTGCTGGTGCTGACTATGATCTGCGTTGCAACAACAATGACAGCCGTCATCACCGAAAGGAGAAAAGAGATCGGGCTGCGAAAAGCATTGGGTGCGCTCAACTCAAGCATTATCGGCGAATTTATGTCTGAGGGGCTTGTGCTCGGAGGAATAGGCGGAATACTAGGCTCTGTTCTGGGATATTACTTTGCTCAGTTTGTCAGCATGAATGTATTCAGCAGTTCGATCACGTTCAGACCTTTGCTGATACCGATAACGATCGCAGCATCGGTCATGGTGACCGGGCTTGCGTGTCTGATACCGATCAAGAGCGCTGTTGATGTCGATCCTGCGTTGGTTCTAAAGGGAGAATAATGACAAGTTTTTATTGTTGTTTGATTAAGTATGTCCCCAAAACCTACGACTTGTATCTTATTTTTGAAAACAGAGCTTTTAAAAATAACGCTTGTATTCTCACTCTACAAAGGAGTATAATTAATAATGAGCAAACTACTTGAATTAAAAAATATCTCAAAAATTTACGGCGAGCTTCATGCGCTCGACAATGTGTCGCTGACTGTCGATAAGGGCGAGTGGATCGCAATAATGGGACCGTCGGGTTCCGGAAAAAGTACGATGATGAATATTATCGGCTGCATGGACAAAGCAACCTCCGGTCAGGTGATCTTTGACGGAAAGGATATCTCAAAAGAGAGCCGCCGAAAGCTGACCGAATTCCATAGGGATAAGATCGGTCTGGTTTTTCAGCAATTCCATCTGATAAATTATTTGAATGCTGTCGAGAACGTTATGGTAGCGCAGTATTACCACAGCATGCCCGATGAGAAGGAGGCGCTCGAGGCGCTCGAAAGAGTCGGACTGAAGGATCGGGCAAAGCACCTGCCGAGTCAGCTTTCGGGCGGCGAGCAGCAGAGAGTATGCATCGCCCGCGCGATCATCAATTCTCCCGAGCTGATCCTTGCCGATGAGCCAACGGGAAATCTCGACGAAGCAAACGAGAACATTGTCCTCGATATCTTCCACCAGCTCCACCGTGAGGGCACAAGCCTTGTTGTTGTTACACATGACGACGAGGTGGGACTTGAGGCTCAGCGGATCGTTCGTCTGGAGCACGGGAAGATCACAAGCGATAAGAAAAACGATAATTTCCACGAATGATCCGAAAGGAATGTTGTTATATGAAAAAGAAGATAATATCTGCGCTGACTCTGATCTGCGCTGCTGCAGTTCTCTCGTCGCTGGCAGGCTGCGGCGGAACCACAAAAACTCCCGCATCGGTCGCAGATGGGACATACACAGCAAAAAGCGCCATGCGCGAGGCTGACGAAGACGGCAACGGCGCGGGCTACGGCGAGGTGGAGCTGACTGTCAGCGGAAATAAAGTGGTTTCATGCCAATTCAAAACATATGAACCTGACGGCACGCTGAAAGATGAGAGCTACGGCTCCGATATGAGCAAGGAGAACCGGATGAAGGCGCAGAAAGCCGTTCAGGCGGCCGATAAATACGCCGAAATGCTTACGGAATCGGGAACGCTCGACGGAGTTGACGCTGTCAGCGGCGCAACGGTTAATTATGAGGAATTTGTAGAAGCGGTGAATGCTGCTCTGCAGCAAGGCGCAGAGGGCTGATCACGCTTGTGTGAGGTGGAGCAATGAACGCTGTTATATCAAAAATACTCCATATCTCAATATCTCTGCTTGCGGCGATCCTGATCGTTGGAGTGCCATACTGCGTTTGCTTTGGAGTTTTTTCGGGCGGAGGTGTTGACGCTGTGTCACAGGCTAGCATAGTAGTCCCCGATCAGCCCTCGGGCGAATATATTGTGCTGATCAATACCTCTCTTCATGAGGATACGATCGAGGACTGGAAGCTGTTTTTTGATGATGAATATGCCGTGATATTTGACGACATAAACTGCATTGCGCCCATAGGCGACACGGGCGCGCAGCAGCTTGCGGAAAGGTTCATGCTCCAACTCCCCGAGAACCAGATGACGCTTAAAAGTGAAGATCTGACGCTGCTGGTGTCGAAGGCGGAATGCGGAGCTATAGACGCGGCTGTTTTCTCGAAGGAAGCGGCAGATGCGCTTAAGCTGACGCCGCCCGACGGTATGACAGTGATAAACGTAACGGGCGAATGACACGTAGCCTAAGCATAGAATGATTGGCGGTGTACGATAATGCGAAAACTAAACAAATTTCTTGCAGCCGGAATGCTGCTGACATTTATTGCGCATGCAGTGATGGGATCAATGAAGCTTTTGGGTTCTGACGCAGACTCACTCAAGATGGCCGCGAGGGTACTATTTATGTTAGTTGCTGCACATATCATTGTGACAACGGCGCTCATGGTACAGACGCTATACGCCTGCAAAAAAACGAAGGCGGGATATTTTTGGAACAATAAGATATTCTGGGCGAGAAGGATCAGCGGTTTTGCGGTGTTGATCCCTCTTGTCATGCACGCAGCAATTTTTAGCGGTACGACCGAAACGGGCGCATTCAGACTCGTTGAGTTTACGGCGGGCAGGCTGATATCTCAGATAATGCTTGTAGTTTTTATTGCATTCCATGTTCTGACGAATATTGAACCGATGATGATCTCGTTTGGTGTGCGTTCCACAAAAGCATTTTCCCACGACGCAATGTTTGTGATATCGGTCGTGCTTCTGCTCGCCGCAGCCGCTTTTGCGGTCTATTATCTTCGTTGGACAGCGGGAGTTCGCTGAGTGTGCCGATTTGTTTTTTACCAAATCGCTTTATCGGGAGGGTGTACCTATGAAAACCGTTAATATTGTCGGAGCGGGACTTGCGGGGCTGTCGGCTGCGCTGGAGCTTTCGAAGCGAGGGATCGCCTGCAATCTGATATCTTCTCAGCCCTCCGAGCGGGCGCAGTCAGTCCTTGCGGAGGGCGGTATCAATGCCGCGCTGAACACGATGGGTGAGGACGATACGGTGGCGGAGCATTTTTATGATACGATGAAGGGCGGCTGTTTTCTTGAGGCAGAGTCTTCCGTAAAAAACCTGACTGACGGCGCTCCTGTTGTTGTCGAGGAGCTGCTTCGCCTCGGAACCCCGTTTTGCTGTGAAGAAGGCAGGATCATGCTGCGTAATTTCGGAGGGCAGAAGAAAAAGCGCACTGCCTACGCAAAAAGCAGCACCGGCAAAATGATCATGACTGCGATGATCGACGCCGTTAGGAAATATGAAGCGGCAGGGCTGGTCACAAGATATCCCCGTCACGTTTTGGTCAATATATGCGCAGAAGACGGCAAACTAAAATATATTGATGTAAAAGATATGTTCGGAGGCAGCGTTATACGTTTTTTTGGCGAAACGATCCTCTGTACGGGCGGGTTGAACGGACTGTTTGATGGGCTGACAACAGGCTCGATCCTGAATACGGCAAATGCAGCGGCGCTCGCTCTCGGCGCCGGCGCAGAGCTTGCGAACCTTGAGTTTGTGCAGTATCACCCGACTACGGTTCGCATTACCGGAAAGCGAATGCTGATAAGCGAAGCTGCAAGGGGAGAGGGCGGACGACTATTTATAATGAAAAGCGGGAAGCCGTGGTATTTTATGGAGGAGAAATATCCCGAGCTTGGTAATCTCATGCCCCGTGACGTTGTATCGAGAGAAATGTTCTTCGTCAAGCGTGACGCAGACTGCGAGGGCGAGGTAATGCTTGATATGAGAGAGCTTGACGATGCTGTTTGGGAAAACAAGCTCTCAGATCTGCGTAATGAGATCATTTCATATATGCATATCGATCCCAAAGCCGAGCCTGTTCCCGTCAGCCCGGGAATTCATTATTTCATGGGCGGGATCAGAGTTGACGATGCGCACAGAACGAATTTAGACGGGCTTTTTGCAGCAGGTGAAGCCGCCTGCAAATATCACGGTGCGAATCGGCTTGGAGGAAATTCAATGCTCGGCGCAGTTTTCGGTGGAATGACAGCGGCAAAGACTGCCTCGGGATCGGAATGCTGCACAAGAGCCGAGATAGTTGACGAAAAATACGGCGGCGATGAGGCGACGTTCGCCGTTTCAAAGCGTATTGGCGAAGCATTGACAGAAGGAATGGGTATTGTCAGAACAGCCGAAACGCTTTCGTCTGCCCAAAAAATGCTGGAAGAACTGCTTGACGGCGATCTGTCGAGGATCGATTCACTCAGGGTGACGCTTGGATTGGCGATGGTTCGTTCGGCAGAACTTCGTAAGGAGAGCCGAGGAGCGCACTACAGATCCGATTTTCCTAAAACAGACGATTCACAGAGGCTTCACTCTGTTGCTAAAATTAAGAACGGACAGCTGACGATAGCCTTAGAAAAGCCGAAAGCAGGTGGAGCATGAAATATATACTAAAGATCCGCCGAAGGGAGCGGGGCAGCGAAACCGATTATTTCCAATCGTTTTTTTATGAGCCGCAAAGCGAGAGCGATACGGCTGCAACGGCATTGGAGTCATTAGGAAAGTGTGATACGCTGACCGACATCAACGGCGAGCCTGCTAGAAAAATTGAATGGGAGCGCAGCTGCCTGCAGCAAAAATGCGGCGCCTGCGCTATGGTCATTAACGGCAGACCGCAGCTTGCTTGCGCAGCGGTTCTCGCGGAGTTTAAGAGCAGCGAAGTGCTGATAGAGCCGCTTAGGAAATTTCCGACGGTGTGTGATCTGATCGTTGACAGAACAACGCTTTTTGAAAACTTGAAAATAATGAAGCTTTGGCTGAATGATGATGCCGACCGCAGAGAAAAACTGCAGGAGCTTGCATACAGATCGAGCGAATGTATTCAGTGCGGCTGCTGCCTTGAGGTGTGCCCCAATTTTTATGTAGGGGGAAGGTTTTTCGGAATGTCCACTGTTCCGATAACAACAAGGCTGCTGTCCGAAATGCCGAAGCAAAAGCGAAAAGAGATAATGAAGCTGTATGACCGTCACACTTTTGCAGGCTGCGGAAAGTCGCTCGCGTGCAGCAATACCTGTCCCAAAAAGATCGATACCGAGGAGCTGCTTGTAAATGTCAACAGACTAAGAAGAAAAGAGGAATAGAAATGATAGTTAATAATGATAAAATCAGATTTTCGGCTTCCGATCTTGTATTGGTGCTTATTTCGGTGCTTTTTGCGGTTGGAATACGTATTTGGTTTCCTGTGTGTGAGCCGAAGAGCGACGGCAGCTTTATGTCGTGTCATTGGGCAGGAGAAACTCTGAAGGCGATCTCGGTCGTATTGATCGTTTTGTGCTGCTGCCATGCCTTTTTTGCGCCTTCGGGCAAAACTAAGATCGGCATGGATTATTCGCTTTCCGCGCTCTGCGCTATGACGTTTGCTATTCCCGGACGGATAATCTCACTTTGCAAAATGGACGAGATGAACTGCCAGGCAAACACAAAGCTCTGGACTGTCATTTTTATGGCCGTTATGTTAGCTGCATTGATAATCGATATAATTGTATATATGACATTTGAATCAAATCAGAAGCATAAACGAAAGACTGCGGAGGAGTGAGCATGGGGTTTTCCTTCAACTTTGCTCTGAAGAATATCAGACGCAGACCTTTTCGGAGCGTATCACTCGCAGTGATCGTGCTTTTTCTGTCGTTTACTCTCTTTGTGGGCGCATATACGATCATAAGCCTCCAAAACGGACTCGGATCTTACCGAGCAAGACTCGGAGCGGATATAGTGGTTGTGCCAAATTCTGCCAAGGGGCATGGCAGCGTTGACGATATCCTTCTGCAGGGGATAACCGGTACGTATTATATGTCGGGAAAGGACGGCGCCAAGATCGCCTCAACAAGCGGAGTGCAGGCTGCGTCAAAGCAATTTTTTCTGACTTCGGCGAAGGCTAGCTGCTGCTCGTCGAGAGTGCAGATAATAGGATTCGATCCCAAAACCGATTTCTCGGTCATGCCGTGGATAGGCGAGAGCTATTCGGGCGAGATCGGCGACGGCGACGTTGTTGTCGGAGCTGAGGTGACCGTTCCCGACAACAGGCTTCTGAAATTTTACGGTGAGAATTATCATGTTGCCGCTGTGCTTGAAAAAACAGGGACGGGGCTTGATACGGCGGTCTATGCAACTATGAATACGGTCAGGCAGATGGCGGAGGACGCATCGAACCTTCTCGATACTGCGCCTTACAAGGGCGTGGATCCGCAGCAGGCTGCTTCAGCCGTATTGATAAAGGTCGAAGACGGCTATTCACCCGAAGAGGTTGCCGATGATATCAATATCCACATCACGAAGGTCCAGGCGACGCCTGCCCGTTCGATGGTTGCGAAGATATCGGGCGGACTTGAGGGCGTATCTAAGATCATCGGAGCGCTTGTCGGCATAATCTGGGTTTTGGCGGTCGCTGTTCTTCTGATAGTTTTCGCAATGCTCACAAATGAACGCCGGAAGGAATTTGCTGTTCTCAGGGTTATGGGCGCATCTCAAAAAATGCTGTTTTCGGTGATGTGGATAGAATCACTTGTAATAAGCCTGATCGGAGCTGCGGCGGGCCTGGCGTGCGGGGCAGCCGTTGCGATCCCCCTCGGCACAACGCTGAAAGGCGCGCTGGAGCTGCCGTTCCTCTCGCCGAATCCGGGAGTGATGAGCGTTTTGTGCGCTGCTGCTCTTTTGATCTCTGCAGGCGCAGGCGCAGTCGTCGCGCTGATATCGGCAGCAAGGATAACAGGCAGCGAAACCGCACTGCTTATAAGGGAGGACGCATGATGAAGCTTTCCGCAGAAAAAATCACCCGAAATTATTTTCGGCAGGGCAAGGGCACAAATTTTTTTACCGCAGTTGCGCCTGTTGATTTTACTCTTGAGGAGGGGAAGCTGACCGAACTCGTCGGCAGATCGGGCAGCGGAAAAACCACCTTCATAAATATGCTTGCCGGACTGCTGACTCCAACTGAGGGCAGAGTGCTGCTTGACGGTCGTGATCTCTACGCCATGGACGACAATGAACGGTCGGCGGTGCGCAGCGGATCGATAGGAGTCATTCCTCAGGGACAGACGGGTCTTCAGGGGCTGACTGTACTTGAAAACGTTCTTATCCCGTCGGCGATGTACGGCGGCAGCAAAACAAAAACGGAGCTTGCGCATAAATTGCTCGAAAAAATGGGCATTGACGATCTGTGTGATGTATATTCAAACGAGCTTTCCGGAGGGGAGCTTCGGCGAATGGCGATCGCCCGCGCGCTGATAAACGAGCCGAAGATCATTATTGCCGATGAACCGACTGCTGACCTCGATGACGATACAACAAAGCAGGTTATGGAGCTTTTTAAGTCAAAAGCTACTGAGGGCTGCTCTGTTCTGATCGTTACTCACGAACGTGAATCGATGAAATACGCCGATTTGATCTATAAGATGGAAAACGGAAAGCTACCGAAAGAATGACCGAGCGGCAGATATTAAAAGTTCTGCTTTCAACAAGAAGAGAGAAGCCGCAGCTTCGCGGTTATTATTGAACCGAAGTGAGTCATTTACAGAATCATTACACAAGACTTTGCCCCGCTTTTTTCATGAGTGGGGCAAAATTGGTTTATTGCAGTCAAAAAAAACAAAAGATTGACTTTTGTTGCTGATGTGATATAATAAAATAGGCGGTTTGGCTCCCGCAGCCGTTTTTTGCGATGGAGCGGCGCCTTGCGGACGCAGATTGGGGTTCCGCATAATCCGATTGGCAAAAGGAGAGATTTTTAATATGGGAAAGAGATTATTTACTTCGGAATCTGTAACGGAAGGACACCCCGATAAGGTCTGCGACCAGATCTCCGACGCAATTCTTGATGAAATATTAAAGCAGGACAGCGAGGCTCATGTAGCTTGCGAAGTTACCGCAACAACGGGTATGGTTCACGTTATGGGCGAAATATCGACTAATTGCTATGTTGATATCAGTGCGATCGCCCGCGATGTTATCAACGGTATAGGCTACGATCGCCCCGAGTGCGGCTTCGATGGCAATACCTGCGCCGTTTTGACGTCTATCGACAGTCAGTCGCCCGATATCGCAATGGGAGTTAACGAGAGCTACGAGCGAAAAGACGGTGAGCTTGACAGCGATAATCTGATCGGCGCAGGCGACCAGGGAATGATGTTTGGCTACGCGTGCAGCGAGACTCCCGAGCTTATGCCGATGCCGATCTCGCTTGCTCATAAGCTTTCAAAGCGTCTTGCAGAGGTTCGCAAAAACGGTACGCTTACCTATCTTCGCCCCGACGGAAAAACTCAGGTTACAGTAGAGTATGATGACGACAAGCCGGTGCGTATTGATACTATAGTTATTTCAACTCAGCATGATCCATACGTTACGCTTGCTCAGATCAGGGGCGATCTTATCGAAAATGTTGTGAAGCCCGTTATCCCCCCCGAACTGCTCGATGACAAAACAAAGTATTTTATAAATCCTACAGGAAGATTTGTTATCGGCGGTCCTGTCGGTGACAGCGGTCTGACAGGACGAAAGATAATTGTAGATACATACGGCGGTTACGCCCGCCACGGCGGCGGTGCATTCAGCGGAAAGGATCCCACAAAGGTTGACAGAAGTGCCGCTTATGCTGCCCGCTACGTTGCCAAAAATATTGTCGGCGCAGGTCTGGCAGAGAAGTGCGAGGTTCAGCTGGCGTATGCGATCGGCGTTGCAAAGCCCGTGTCGATCCTCGTTGATACATTCGGCACAGGCGCAGTGTCTGACGATGTACTTGCAGACGCAGTGAGCGAGGTGTTCGATCTTCGTCCCGCAGCGATCATCCGCACACTCAAGCTTCGCCGTCCGATCTACCGCAGGCTTGCAAGCTACGGACATATCGGCAGAGAGGATCTCGATGTTGAGTGGGAGAAGCTGAACATGACAGACGCGCTGAAAAGAGCTGTTAAAAAATAATGATCCGGATTCCCGACAGCGGTTAACGTAATGGCTGTCGGGTCTGTTTTTAAAAGCGCTGCTTTAGACAAGCCGCAGGCTTCCCTCACTGCTATTGAACTCGGCGTAGCCGCAGCATAGGGGCATTTTGGCAGAAAGCGTCCCCTACTAACGAAAAGAACAAGTTTCCCTCGCCGCTCCAAGGCGACGCTAAAGTCTTAAGTTAATGACATTGTTCCGGGGGAGACCTTAGCGCAGCAGAAGCACCGACCGACGCGGCAGCGGAGACCGCTGTCATTGGATCCTGCAAGCCTTTTGAAAAAGGCTTGGCGAAAACTTTGTGCTAATAAATTCTTAACTCATTCAAAATCCGCGGACATTCTCTCTGCGGTTATATTGATCCTAGACAGAAAGGCAGCAAAAGCTTCGAGAGGATAATTTTTGCAAGACGATGACGAAGTATCTCGGAAATCAGACCGCAAAGATCGTCATCTTTCTATATTAAGATTTAAGTAGTATTATGGGTGACAATATGAAGATCATTGACCAACGTATTATATTTCAGGCTGTGGTTGACTGTGTTATTATTGTTATGGAGCTTGTTGGATTGGCGATCTCCACCAAAGACAACGGACTATGGCAGCAGTTTGTGTTTTATACTCAGAACAGCAACTATATATTGATGTTCGCCTCAATTTTTCACCTTATCAGCATACTCAAAAACGGCGAGCCGTCGAGGGCTGCGTCTGCCGCTCAGTACGGCGCAGTATGCCTGACAACAGTTACGCTGCTGGTGGTGATATTTCTTCTTGCGCCAATGTACCGAACGCTTTCCGGAGTCCTGTTTGGCGGGTCAAAATTCATCATGCACTTGGCCGCGCCGCTGCTTGCGCTGACCGTTTATCTCGCTGTGCCTGTCTTTAAGCCGTCAAAGGTCGATTTCCTGACGGCGATAGTCCCGACTGTGATATACGCCGCAGTTCTGATCGTGCTGAACGTTGTGCGGGCTGTCGAAGGACCGTATCCGTTTTTGAAAGTATGGGAACAGCCGTGGTATATGTCTGTGATGTGGGCGGTTTTGATCGTAGGTTCTGCCGCTGCAATCGCTGCCGTACTGAGGCTTATAAATCTGAGGAGATAACGCACGCTGCCGAAACGCCCGGCTAACCTCTGCAAGGGGTGACAGAAACAAATTAAATCTTAAAAGGACAATGGGTCAAGTTATTAGTGCGGCAATTAAATAATACAAATATATTTCGTGTTTTTGATTCCGAAGGTATGCAGGGGGCGACCGGAAAGCTAATATTTTCGACTATTTATAGTAAACGACATTAAGAATCGCCTAATGTAAACTCTTGTATACCTCTAGAATAACGTAGGTACGACTTAGACAAATCCGCGGTGATTAACCTTAGGGGGAGATTCTTAAGAGGGG